>OMYN01000034.1 GCA_900315265.1 uncultured Eubacteriales bacterium | reverse complement strand
TCCTTAGGTACTTGTTGTTGTGGTAAACTCATTATACCTAAAGGATAATCATTTGGCTCTTTTTAATTTCTCAATTTACACCATTTTACAGACGTAACCGTTTTAGGCCTTGTGTTGGCGGATATGAACCATCGATTTCCCGGTTTATATCCGCCTTTGTCGCCCTTGAAGTCTAAAAATTGGCGGATAAAATTAACGCGATTGGCCTTTTTATCCGCCAGTGGCATAAAAAAAGTGTAAAATAGGCAATTTTATCCGCCGCGACCCTATCAGCCGCGACCCGATCAGCCGCGACCCGAACCGCCACTCGAACCGCGACCAGATCCGCCGCTTTGATCACGCAATGTTCAGCAGCACGATGCTCACCAGGCCGATCAGGATCATGGCAAGGCCGTAGCGGGTGCGGGCGTCTTTATAGAAAACAAGCCCGATGATATGCAAGGCTACGGTATTGATGCAAGCCAAAAGAGGATAGGCTACGGTCGAGGGGATCGTTTTAAGGGCATACATGATAAAGATATTACCGCCGGAAGAAAGCATGCCGCAGACCAGAGCCAAGGTATAAAACTTTACAGGCTGTTGTTTGATCAAAGGATCTGCCTCGTGACCAAGACGGTAAATCACATAGATAACGATCAGGATCAGGGTGCCGAACAGAAAACTCCAGAAATTGAAAGTCAGGATCTTGGTTTCGGGAAAGAGCTGGACCGCTGAGTTCTGGATAGTAGAAAGGCAGCCGTTCAAAAGCATGGTCAGTACCGTAACAGGCATCCATACCTTTGCGGGAACAAAGACTCGATCGGAGGATGGATCCCCGGCTTTGGAGTTTAAAAAGGAAAGAACAAAAACGACCAGCATCAAGGCCAGTCCCAAGCCCTTCTGCCAGTTGAAGGCTTCATGAAAAACAAGGATACCGAAAACGACCGGCACCAGCGTGCACATCTGAAAGACCAGATTGACCTGGCCCAGCGGACCTTTGGAATAGCAGACCAGCATCAGCATGACAACGACAGCGAAGATGGTTCCGAATAAAAGACAAAGCAGCAGGTAGGCCGGACTGGGAGGCAGAGCCGCTCCCTTGAAGATCAGGCTGATCAGAAAGGTAACTCCCAGACCGATCACATTAAACAGAATATTAGAGGCGGGCGAAGAAAAATGGCGTGTATACTCCTTGTTGCACAAGGTCCGGAACATAAAGCTTAGCTGCGATAATACAAAGAAAATCATGTAAGCGTCCTCCGCCATAAAGTCAGTTTTGCATAATCATACATTTGTCAGGCAGAAAAAACAAGGCAGAGAAAACAAGACAAAGAAAACAAGACAAAGAAAACAAGACAAAGAAAACAAGACAGAGTACTGCGAAGAACGGATGCATAAAAGCAGTGGTATGACATGTTAGAATTTATTCAGTGCTTTAGCAATATACAGTGCTTTAGCAAAGTTCTGGTTATTATTTCTTTTATTAGGTATAATGACAAGGTACATTCCCTTTCAAAAGTATTCAAGAATATTATAGAAGAAAATACACAAAGACGAGGCAGAAGATCCATGCAAACCATCAAAGCCGTCATTTTTGACCTGGACGATACATTATATGATTTTGACACGGTCCATAAAGAAGCAACAAAGAAGCTCAACCAAAAAGCCTACGAACTTTTGGGAGTCGACCCGGCTCTGTTTGACCGCATCTATCACGATGCCTTCCGGGGAGTCATGCAAAGGATGGGAACGACGGTAGAGACCGGCAGCTCTCATTCCCGCACTCTTCGCCTGCAGTATACCCTGGAGGAGCTTGGAAAACCGATCTTTCCCAATGTTCTTCTTTTATACGATGTATACTGGGGCTATATCCTGGACCACATGCAGCCGGAACCTTATATAAAGGAAGCTTTGTCCTATTTACAGGACAAAGGCTATACCATCGGATGCGGCACCAACATGACCGCCCACATACAATACCAAAAGATCGAAAGGCTGGGGCTGGGACAATATTTCACCTTTATGATGACAAGTGAAGAAAGCGTTATCGATAAGCCGTCCAAAACTTTTTTTGATATGGCCGTTTCCAAGGCGGGATGCCCGGCGGACCGATGCGTCTTTATCGGCGACGACCACGGCCGCGATTACGAAGGAGCGCTGAATGCGGGCCTGAACGCCATCTGGTACAACCGCAAGGGCAAGCCGGAAAAGGGCGAAAAAGTCATCCACAGCCACCGGGAATTAATTGACATTTTGTAAGGGCCTGGGTATTATAAAAACTCGGAGGTTTTTAAAATGAAGATGAGTAAACTTGTCGGCGACCGCTTCAAAGAGCGCCCGGCCGACGCCAGTGTAGAAAGCCACGCCCTGATGGTGCGGGGCGGATATATCAAACAGGTGGCCAACGGTATCTATACCCTGCTGCCGCCGGCAAAGCGTATCACCGCCAAGATCGAGAAGATCCTGCGCGAAGAGATGGATAAGGTCGACGGACAGGAAGTCCTGTTCCCGGTGGTGCTGCCGGGCTCTTTGTGGAAAGAGAGCGGCCGCTGGGATTCGGTCGACAATACGCTGGTGCGTTTTAAAGACCGCAATAATACCGATTTTGTCCTGGGCATGACTCACGAAGAGGCCTCGGTACAGGCCGTCCGCGAGTATGCGTCCAGCTATCAGAAATATCCCTTTATGATCTATCAGATCCAGACCAAGTTCCGCGACGAGGCCCGTCCCCGCGCCGGCCTGATCCGGGTGCGCGAGTTCACCATGAAGGACGGCTATTCCTTCCACACCTCTCAGGAGGACCTGGAGCAGTATTATGCCCGTGTCCTGCGTTCCTACGAGCGCATCTACGCCCGCTGCGGAGCCCCCGAAGTCATTTCGGTCAAGGCGGATTCCGGCATGATGGGTGGCAGTGTCTCCCATGAATTCATGATGCTGACCGACGTAGGCGAAGACAGCATCGTCATCTGCCCCGACTGCGGCTACCGCTCCAACATGGAGGCGGCCGACAGCATCGTTCATAACGAAAACACCCTGCCCGAAGCACCTCTGGAAAAAGTCCACACCCCCGACACCAAGACCATCGAACTGCTGGCCGAATATATCAAACGCGACCCCAAACAGATGATCAAAGCCGTGGTCTACCAGCGCCAGAAGGACGGCAAATTTGTAGTCGTCTTCCTGCGCGGCGACCTGGAGGTCAACGAGACAAAACTGCGTAATTTAGTCGGAGACGAGATCTATCCCGCAGTCATCGATGAGGATAGTCCGGTCGTTGCCGGTTTCATCGGTCCTGTCAACCTGTCCAAGGATGTGATCGCCGTTTACGATGACTCTCTGGAAGGCATCGACAACCTGGCCTGCGGAGCCAATGAAAAGGATTATCACTATGTGGGCCTGAACCTGAAACGGGACATCGGAGATGTGAAATTCGTAGATATCTCCAAGGCGATTGCCGGAGGCATCTGCCCCCGCTGCGGCAAGAAGAGCCTGACCATCCGCCGCGGTATCGAGGTAGGTAACATCTTCCAGCTGGGCACCAAATATACTAAGTCCATGCATATGACCTATACCGATCCGGACGGCAACGCAAAGACCCCGGTCATGGGCTGCTACGGTATCGGCGTCGGCCGTCTTGCGGCTTCCATCTGCGAAGAGCATCATGACCAGTACGGACCTATTTGGCCCATCACCATCGCTCCCTGGCAGATCCAGATCTGCTGCCTGCGTGCGGATGATGCCCAGGTAAAGGGCTTGTCCGACCGGCTTTACCAGGAACTGCAGGATAAGGGATATGACGTTCTGTATGATGACCGTGACATCCGTCCCGGTGCTATGTTCAGTGACGCTGACCTTCTGGGATCTCCTATCCGTGTCATCGTCAGCCCTAAGAACCTGAAGAACGGCCAGGTAGAGATCGCCACCCGTGATAAATCCGTTCAGCTCAAAGTTGCTGTCGAAGAGGCTGTCAGCGCGGTCGAAAAACTGGCGGCCGATCTGACTGCGGCTGTCAACGAAAAAGTACCGGAGTCCATCTGAGGAAATTTATAAAGTCCATCTGAGGAAAACTTTATGGATAAGATCCGCTTTGGCATAATCGGCGCAGGAGGCATTGCCCGCACCCGCATGATCCCGGGCATCCTGGATTCGGAGCATGCGACGGTGACGGCCCTGATGGGGCCTCATAAGGCCACCCTGGATAAGGTGCAGAAAGAACTGGCCGATAAAGGAATTACGGTTTCGACCTATGAAGATCTGGATCAGCTTCTGAGTGACCCTGCCGTGGATGCGGTGTATGTGGCGTCCCCGGTCTTTGCCCATAAAGAACAGGTCATAGCGGCCGCTCAGGCAGGCAAACATGTCCTGGCGGAAAAACCGCTGGCGCTGACGGCTGCCGAGGCGGAGGAAATGGTTCGGAAGGTCCGTCAGACCGACGTCAAAGCCAGCGCTGCCTTTATGATGCGTTTTCAGGCTTATCATCAGCAGATCCGTCAGGCCGTTGCGGAAGGGCGGATCGGCGACGTGGTGTCGACCCGGGCCCAGCAGGTCTTCTGGTATCCCAGGACTCAGGGTGCCTGGAGGCAGGAAAAAGCCAAGGGCGGCGGCGGAGCCCTGATGGACGTAGGCGTTCATATGATGGATCTGACCGAGTTTCTGACCGGAAGCTCCATTACGGCGGTGACCGGTTTCGTAGAGACCCGCACCTTCGATTACGATGCCGATGACGTCTGCAATCTGGTCTTGCGCCTTGATAACGGGGCAGCCGGATACGTGGATGCTGCCTTCGATATGCATCCGGCCCAGGGGGGAAGTTTCCTGGAGCTGTACGGCACCAAGGGTACCATTGTTGCCCGCGATACCATCGGCCAGGATGATGCGGGGAGCGTGGAAGCCTTTGCAGTAGAGGCCGACGGCAGCCGCAGACCCCTTCTGTTTGAAAATAAGGGCACTTCCATGTATAGCAAGGAAGTGGATTCCTTCTGCCTGTCTATTTTGGAGGATATCCCGGAGGAGGTTCCCCTGGAACAGGGCATGCACATCCAGAAATGTGCACAAGCAGCCTACCAGGCGGCCGCCAGCGGTAAGCTGACGAAAGTAGAAGGGTAAGATCGATAAAGAAAAGCAATAAAAAAGCTCTGACCCTCGGACGGAAAGAGAACTTCCGTCAGGGTCAGGGCTTTTTTCGGTTTGCTAAGCTTTAAGGCAGAGCTTAATCCAGGGACCAGCTCACCAATTCGTCTCCCCGGTAGGTCATTTTCATGGAGAAAAAGGGGGAGTCACCCAGGACCGGGGGCAGGAAGAGGGCGTCGCCCTCCCACATGTTGAGCTCCGGCAGCATGCGCTGGGGGAACCAGCACAGGTCCCCCTCGGGACAGTCGAAGTTGACCTGGCCCTCGTACTTGTCGGCGGTGAAGACGAACATGTACTCCGACTCCCAGTCGGCTGTTTCGGGTGCGGGATCGATAAATTGATAGGTGATCAGGGCGCTAAGGCGGGGCTCCTTGATGGTCAGGCCGGTTTCCTCTTTGACCTCGCGGATGATGCATTCGGCCGGGCTTTCACCGGGGATCATCTTGCCGCCCACCCCGATCCATTTGTTCTTATTGATATCGATCTTTTTCTTGGTGCGGTGCAGCATCAGGATGCCTTCCTGGCCGCGGATATAGCAAACAGTCGTCATTTTCATGATCAGTCACGTCCTTTATGATTATGTCGTCAAAGTAGGAGCGCCGGAATTTATGTCCGTCAGATCCTGGCGCGTCAGAAGAAACGGAAGAGGGTCAGATAGACCAGGGGGATGGTAAAAAGCGACAGTACGGTCGAATAAAAAACTCCGGCCGAGGCGATGCGGGTCTGGCCGCCGTATTGTTTGGTCAGCATGATGTCCATGGAAGCGCAGGGCATAGCGAAGGTAAGGGTCGTGATGCCTATGATCATGGGATCGTCGAAGACCATCCGGGCCGCCAGCATGAAGACGACCGGGAAGATCAGCATCTTCAGGGTCAGAAATACGTTGACCTTGGGGTTCTCCACCAGGCACTTCAGGGGGAATTCGCCCAGGATGGATCCGATCAGCAGCATGGACAGGGGCGGCGTGATGTCACCTATGTATCTGAAGGTTTCACTGACGGGACCCGGCAGAGCAATGTGGCAGAAATAGAGGATCAGGGCCAGCAGGCTGGAAACCAGACCGGGGGTCAGCAGCACTTTCCAGTTGAGGACGGGAGCTTTATCGGAAGCGGACGGCTGGTCGGAGGGGCCGGGACCCTCGCTTCCCGTTTGGGAGGCTGCCATCAGCCGGGCATCTTTGGCTGTGATATAGACCCCGTAAGTATAGCAGAGGAAGTTGAAGGGGATGTTCATGATGTTGACGTAAAAAACCGAAACATCTCCGTACAAAGCCTGCATGACGGGAACGGCCATAAAGCCGGTGTTGGAAAAGACCAGCAGCATCTGCATGACGCCCCGCCGGTCTTTGGGGAAACGGGCCAGGCGCACGATCAGGTAAGAGACCAGGGGCAGCAGCAGGTAGGCGGCAAATCCGAAGATCACGACTTTGAGCACGGTATCTTGCGGGATGTTTCCTGCCGAGGCCAGCGACCCCAGCATCAGGCAGGGGTTGGTCACATTGACCAGAAGGGAGGTCATGCCCTTATTAACGTTCGAATCCAGGATCCCCTTGCGGCTCATAACGAAGCCGATCACGATCAGGGCAAAAAGCTTGATCAGTGTAACGATAATACCTGAGAAATCCACGTAAAGCAACTCCTTGGGAAGGGTGTGAAGATAGGCGTCTGCACGCAAGAGGCCTAATAGATCGCAGACAATTGCCGTAATAAAAAAAGTATAACACAGATCGGGCCCGCTGAGGGTAAAACTTGAACAGACTACGGGGGATGGCGTATAATCGGGGTACCCGTTCCTATTATTCTATTGTAAGAAAGGAAAGACGATGAACATTCCCAAGTATTACGAGGATCTGTCGCATCTTCACGTGGGATGCGAGGATAACCGCTCTTATTACATCCCTTTTTCAGGCGAGGAAGAAGCGCTGACCGGGGACCGCGAGATGTCAGACCGCTTTATTCTCCTGTCCGGCCTGTGGGGCTTCCGCTATTATGACAGTGTTTATGACCTGCCGGATGATTTCTGGAATCTGAAAGTCGCCAACGACCAGATCCCGGTGCCGTCGGTATGGCAGAACCAGGGCTATGATCACCATCAGTACACCAACGTCAACTATCCCTTCCCTTACGATCCCCCTTATGTACCGGTCGATGATCCGGTCGGGGTCTATCAGACGACTTTCGAAGTCGGCCAGATGGGGACCGACCAGTATTACCTGAATTTCGAAGGAGTCGATTCCTGTTTTTATGTGTGGATCAACGGACAGTTCGTGGGCTACAGCCAGGTCAGCCATTCCACCAGTGAATTCAATGTTACCAAGGTCCTTTCGGAAGGCGACAACGACATTACGGTAGCCGTTCTGAAGTGGTGCGACGGCAGCTACCTGGAAGACCAGGATAAGCTCCGCATGAGCGGTATTTTCCGCGACGTATACCTTTTGGTCCGTCCCCAGAAGCACATCCGCGATTTCTTCTGCAAGGTGGATCTGATCAATGATTACACGGACGGTGTCCTCAGGGTCAGCTTCGATTTCGATGGCAAGACGGCCGTTTCAGCCAAGCTGCTGGACCCGGACGAAAAAGTCGTTCAGGAAAAACCGGTGGAAAACGACCAGGTAAGTTTTTTGGTGCCCGGCTGCCGCAAGTGGAACGCCGAAGAGCCTGACCAGTATACCCTGGTGCTGACCTGCCCGGAAGAGGTCATCGCTCAGAAGATCGGTTTCCGCAAGATCGAGGTCAAAGACGGAGTCGTCCTTTTGAACGGTCAGAAGATCAAGTTCCGGGGCGTCAACCGCCACGACAGCGATCCCTTCACCGGCTATACCATCAGCAAGGACCAGGCCCTTACCGACCTGAGGCTGATGAAAGAACACAATATCAACGCCATCCGTACCAGCCATTATCCCAACGCCCCCTGGTTCCCCCAGCTGTGCAGCCAATATGGTTTCTATATGATAGGGGAGACGGACCTGGAATCTCACGGTACGAATTCCCTGATCGGCAAGGAAGACTGGCTGGACAAATTCAGCCGTCTGGCTGAGGATCCCGCCTGGGGAGAGGCTAACCTGGACCGGCAGAAGCGCAATGTGATCCGCGACAAGAACAACGCCGCCATCGTGATCTGGTCTTTGGGAAACGAAGCCGGCAGCGGCCTCAACTTCGAAAAGGCGGCAAAGTGGGTCAAAGACTACGATCCGTCCCGTCTGGTCCATTATGAGCGTATGCATGATTCGCCCAGCTGGCGCAAGGTCGATGATTCCGGACTGGACCTGTACAGCCGCATGTATCCGCCGATCGCTTCCATCGACGCCTATTTTGCCGACAAAAAGGATACCCGTCCCTATATTATGTGCGAATACATCCACGCCATGGGCAACGGTCCCGGAGACGCGGAGGACTATTTCCAAAAGATCCAGCAATATGACGGCCTGTGCGGCGGCTTTGTCTGGGAGTGGTGCGACCACGGTGTTTACATGGGCATCACGAAGGACGGAAAGCCCAAGTACTATTACGGAGGCGACTGGGGGGAGTTCCCGGACGACGGCAACTTCTGCATGGACGGTCTGGTACGTCCCGACCGCTCTGTCAGCGAGAGCCTGCTGGAATACAAGAATGTGATCCGTCCGGTACGGGCTCAGCTGACCGGCGATAATAAAGTCACCTTCACCAACTACTACGATTTTCTGAATACTAAAGAGGTCGTGGCCGGCTATTATGAGGTCACCCAGGACGGCGAGACCCTGGAAAGCCACCTGCTGCCCGAGCTGGATATAGAGCCTCATCAGAGCAAAGAGCTGACTCTGGACTATAAGGCTCCCAAGAAGGGCAATGTCCGCCTCAATATCTTTTATGTGCGTCGTAAGGACGGTCAGCTGACTGAAGCAGGCGAGGACCTGGGCTTTGACCAGCTGGTCCTGAACCAGGAAGAGGGCAAACTGACTCATCAGGAGCACGAGGGCGGCTTTACCGTCGAGAACACGGACAAGTACCTGCGCGTTTCGACCGACAAACTCTGCTACACCCTTAACCGCCTGACCGGTCAGTGGGAGCATCTGGTATATAAAAATCAGGATCTTCTGGCGGCTCCCATGGGCTTCAATATCTGGCGGGCCCCGACCGACAACGACCGCAATCTGCGCCTGGAATGGGAAAACTGCGGCTTCGACCGTGTCATCAGCCGGGCTTATACGGCGGAAGCTGAGGAAAAAGACGGCAAGATGATCATCCATGTGACTATGTCCCTGGCTCCGGTCTATCTGCAGCGCGTGCTGACGCTGGACGCTGTCTATACCATCGGGACCGACGGCTCTCTTGATGTCGACGTATCTGCCGTTAAAGACCCCCAGATGGCGGAGCTGCCCCGCTTCGGCCTGCGCCTGATGCTGCCCAAGGATCATGACCGGGCAAAGTATCTTGGCTACGGACCGGAAGAAAGCTATCTGGACAAGCACAGGGCCTCTTATTTCGGACTCTTTGAGACGACCGCCAAAGAGAACGGCGAGGACTATATCAAACCGCAGGAGAACGGTTCTCACTGGGGATGCCTTAAGGCTGAGGTAACGGACAGCTTCGGGCACGGCTTCAGGGCGGAAGGCAAGGAGCCTTTCTGCTTCAACATTTCGCCTTATACCGATGAAGAGCTGACTCATAAAAAGCATGATTTTGAGCTGGAAGAGGCTCCCTATACGGTCGTCAACCTGGACTACCGGCAGAACGGTATCGGGTCCAACAGCTGTGGACCACGCCTGATGAAGCAGTACCGGTTTGACGAGACCATTTTTGAATTCCACATCCGTTTAGAAAGAATCTGATCTGAAATGAAAGTTTTTGACCCAAACCTTCCCTTTTATAAAGGTAATCTGCACGCGCATACGACCCGTTCGGACGGGGATCTGACGCCCGAAGAATGCATTCAGGGCTTTAAAGACCACGGCTATGATTTTCTGGCCATCACCGACCACCGCAAGCCTTTCGGAGGCTATCAGGACGATCAGATCCTGGTCATCCCCGCGGCCGAGTATGATGTCAATTATTTGTCCGGCGGGCCGGAGCGCTGCTTTCACATTACCGGAATCGGTCTTGTGCATGATTTTGATCAGACCCTGATGACTCCGCAGCAGATCGTGGACGCGATCAAAAAGCAGGGGGCCTTCTGCACCCTCTGCCACCCCATCTGGTCCATGAATACGCTGGAAGATCTGATGACCTTGGACGGCTATGACGCTATCGAGATCTTTAACACCATCTCGGAGGTATACAGCGGCCGCGGCTATTCGGGCCAGTATATCGATCTGCTGGCTTCCCGCGGTATCTACAAGCTGATCACGGCCGTGGACGACTGCCACCGCTATGTACGGGACGCCTTCAAGGGCAGGATCATGGTCCAGGCTCAGGACAGGACCTGGGACAGTATCCATGAAGCTTTGAAGGCTAAACGCTTTTACGCCACCACGGGACCTTCGATCTATCAGATCGAAAGGGACGGTGATCATGTAGCGGTGGATCTTAGCCCGGTGGATCATGTACGCTTTATGACCAACTCCTTATACGACGGCGAGCGCTTTACCTACGCTCCTGAAGGAGGCACCGTCACCCATGCCGAATATACGATGAAAGGATGCGACCGGTTCGTCCGCATCGAAGGATGGGATAAAAACGGGGGGATCTGCTGGTCCAACCTGCTGGTGCGGTGATTGTTGTCATTATTACTAAAAGTGTCTTAAAAGCTAGTATTTATACGGCTTTCAGGGCACTTTCCCTGTTTTTGACGTTTCATTTTGAAAAAATTCATTTTCAGGGCTGCCCGGCTTGAAACCGCATAAACAGCGGATCCCGGGCTTTTTGTCTCTGCAGCGCCGAAAGAGGTTTTTTATGGTGTCTTAAAATCTTTATGGTAATATTGACAACATAAACAGCACTGAATATAATAGCACTATGCTAGTTGTGAAAATACACCAAAAAGGCTTAAAGACCGGTGTATCGGAGACTATCCGGAAGGAGAAAAAACATGAGTAGCAATGCAGTCGTAATTGCGCCGAAAAAGAAAAAGATGTCCCACCAGCGCAAAATGACGATCCTGAAGGACAACGCGGAGTTGTACATCCTGCTTGCTCCTGCCCTGATCGTTATCTTGCTCTACTGCTACATTCCTATGTTCGGCTATACGATCGCGTTCCAGGATTATATGCCCGGCAGCGGCTTCTGGGGCGCTAACACGAAATGGGTCGGTTTTAAGCACTTTATCCGATTCTACAACAGTATCTGGTTCAATCGTCTGATGGGCAACACCCTCTGGCTGAGTTTTCTGAACCTGGCCTGGGGCTTCTGGGTACCTATCGTATTCGCCCTTCTTTTGAATGAAGTTCAGGTCATGGGCTACAAGAAATTCGTTCAGACCGCTTCCTACCTGCCTTACTTCATTTCCATGGTTGTTATGTGCGGTATGCTGATCAACTTCCTGACTCCTCAGGGCCTGATCAACAAGCTCATCAAAGCCTTCGGCGGTACTCCAAAGGCATGGCGTACCATCCCCAGCGCATTCCCCAAGATCTACGTAATGGCAAACATCTGGAAGAGCTTCGGATTCAACTCCATTCTGTATATTTCCGTTATCACGTCTATTGATACCTCTCTGTACGAGTCCGCACGTCTTGACGGCGCAAACCGCTGGCAGCAGGCCATTCATATCACCATCCCCAGCATCGTTCCTACCATCGCGATCATGCTGATCATGGCCGTTGGTTCTCTTCTGAGTGCCAACACCGATATGATCCTTCTTCTGTACGTTCCCGCTACTTATGAGACGGCTGATACCCTTGGTACTTACATCTACCGTGAAGGTATTACCGGCGGTAAATTCAGTTTCACGACTGCCATCGGTATGATCCAGTCCATCATCAACTTCGTACTGGTCTTCATGGCTAACAAGATCTCCGACTTCCTTACCGGTGCCGGATTGTTCTAAGGGGAGGAGGAAAAACAAATGGCAAAACGTGATCCTAATAAGATTAAGAACGGTTCGCCCGTTGCAACTGTCATCATTTACGTGATCCTGATGCTTTTGGCCCTGATCTGCATCTACCCGGTTTGGTATGTTATCATCATTTCTCTTTCCAAACCCATCGTAGCCCGTACCCTGGATGTATATTTCCTTCCTAAAGGCCTTTACTTCGGTTCTTACAAGCAGCTGTTCAAAGATCAGCAGATGTGGATCTGCTACGGCAACACTATCCTTTACGCCGGTGTCTGCTGCATCGGTATGCTGATCACCTGCGCTATGGCCGCATACCCGCTGACCAGCCCCCACCTCGTGGGACGCCGCTTCGTAGTTTTCTTCATCCTGATCCCTATGTACTTCGGCGGCGGTCTGATCCCCACCTTCATCTGGATGACCAAACTGGGAATGTACAACACCCGCTGGGCCATCATCTTCCCGGGTATCGTTTCCATGTGGTATATCATTCTGGTACGAACGTACTTTGCTACTATACCGGAAGAGCTGCGTGAGTCCGCCCGTATCGACGGCGCCAATAACTTCCAGATCCTGTGGAACGTTTACGTACCGACTTCCAAACCGATCATGGCCGTTATCGCCATCTACACCATCGTTGCCCAGTGGAACTCCTGGTATGCAGCATCCATTTACCTGGTCGATCAGAACCTGCAGCCTCTGCAGCTGTACCTGCGCCGTAAGTTGATTTTGGCTCAGAACGCGGCTCAGCAGCAGCAGAGCGGCGGCGGTCAGACTTCCGATATGGATGAAGCAATGCAGCAGATGATCCTTTCTGCCGATCAGTTGAAGTACACTATGATCGTAGTTGCTACCCTGCCTATCATGTGCATCTACCCCTTCCTGCAGAAGTATTTCGTAAAGGGCGTTATGGTAGGTTCTCTGAAAGGCTGATCCTTTCCCTTTCTTTCAAATCGTTATCTGAAAAGCAGTCATACCGGGATGCCTTTATCACGGATGACTGCTTTTATTATGTCCCAAGTTTGCGATGTCAAGCAAAAATGAAAATGTCCTGAATTAGTTCAAACATTAGCACCGGGGTACCGGTGCTTTTGTTTTCTTGAAAAGGAAGCCAGCAGCAAAGCTG
>OMYN01000020.1 GCA_900315265.1 uncultured Eubacteriales bacterium | reverse complement strand
CGGTGCGTGGATTCAAAGAAGCAGCCTATGATCTGGGACTGTTATTTGAGAAAAAATACGGTAACGAATCAGCGGTTACACAAAACTCTTGACTCTCTCCCGGATCGCAGGCGAGTCGATGACGGACGTATATATTATTATCGGCGTAGTACTCCTTAACGCGATCCTTGGAGTGGTACAGGAGTCGAAGGCGGAATCGGCGATCGAAGCTCTGCGTCAGATGAGCGGGGCGACCTGTAAGGTCATCAGAGACGGGAAGCAAAAGGTGATCCCTTGTACCGAGCTTGTACCGGGAGACATTGTCGTCCTGGAAGCCGGTGATGCCGTGCCTGCGGACGGGCGTTTGGTTGAAGCCGTGTCGCTGAAAGTAGAGGAGTCGGCGCTGACCGGGGAATCGGTTCCTGTTAACAAGATCATTGACGTGCTCCGATTAAAGGATGAAAGCAGAAAACCGACAACAAGCACAGGTCGTAATGAGGGCGGAAAAGAAGCCGCAGGACAGATACGTGAATCTCAGCAGATCCCTCTCGGTGACCGTTCAAACATGGCTTTCACCGGTTCGTCCACCGTCTATGGGCGTGGAAAAATGGTTGTGACTCAGACGGGCATGAACACCGAAATGGGCCGTATCGCTGGTGTTTTGAATGATACCATGGACGAAGCAACACCTTTGCAGACCAAGATGGATGAGTTGGGGAAGAAGATGAGCCTGCTGGTCATTGCCATCTGCGTTGTCATTTTCATCGTGGACCTGGTCAAAGCAGGATCATTTTCTTTGAGCGGTGTGCTGGAAGTCTTCATGATCGCGGTCTCCCTGGCGGTTGCAGCGATTCCGGAGGGGCTTGCGACCGTCGTGACGATGGTGCTGTCGATGGGTGTCACCCGTATGTCTAAGGAAAACGCCATCGTTCGCCGCCTGACGGCAGTGGAAACGCTGGGGTGCACATCGGTCATCTGCACCGATAAGACCGGAACGCTGACGCAGAACCGGATGACAGTGGTAGATCATCAGGGTGACACAGAAGAGCTTGCCAGAGCTATGGCACTCTGTACCGACGCGAGGGTAGATGAAGAACATAAGGTTGCCGGGGAGCCTACCGAAGCGGCCCTTGTTTCTTTTGCCGATCAGGAAGGGATCGATCAGAAAGAGCTGATGGATAAGCTTCCTCGTGTGGATGAACTTCCTTTTGATTCCATGCGGAAGATGATGACGACAGTGCACGAGGACAAGGAAGGCCAGCGGTGGATACAATATACCAAAGGTGCGCCGGATGTTATTTTATCCAACTGCGATACCTATCTGGAAAATGGACAGGTCTATCCGCTAACGGAGCAGAAGAGGGACGAGATCCTGACAAAGAATAAGGCAATGGCAGACCAGGCACTCCGTGTACTTGCCGGCGCTCGAAGGATATGGGACAAAAAACCGCTGCATGAGAAAAATGAGGATCTGGAATTTCGTATGACCTTCCTGGGACTTTGCGGGATGATCGATCCTGTTCGGCCGGAGGTAAAGGATGCCATCGGTACCTGTCGTAAAGCAGGTATCCAGACAGTGATGATCACGGGCGATCATAAAGATACAGCGGTCGCAATTGCCAAGGATATCGGTATCATCAAGGATGCATCTGAGGCTATGACCGGTGCGGAGCTGGATGAATTATCCGATGAACAACTGGACAAAGTGATCGATCGTTACCATGTGTACGCCCGCGTACAGCCGGAGCATAAGATGCGCATCGTGAAGGCATGGAAGAAACGCGGGGCTGTCACGGCGATGACAGGTGACGGAGTCAATGATGCACCCGGAATAAAAACGGCGGATATCGGGATCGGTATGGGCATTACAGGGACGGACGTCACAAAGAATGTGGCAGATATGATCCTGACGGACGATAACTTTGCAACAATCGTAAAAGCGGTAGAAGAAGGACGCAGGATCTATGATAATATCCGCAAAGCCATCCAGTTCCTGCTCAGTTCGAGTATAGCAGAAGTAATCGCAGTCTTCACTGCGACATTGATGGGATTCACGATCCTGGAACCGGTCCATCTATTGTTTATCAATCTAATCACAGATTGCTTCCCAGCCCTGGCGCTTGGTATGGAAGAAGCTGAACCGGGCATCATGGAAAGAAAGCCCAGAGATTCGAAAGAGTCCGTATTTGCCGGCGGTATGGCCTTGGATATCTTTCTGCAGGGACTTCTGATCGCCGCTCTGACCATTCTGTCCTACCTGATCGGCGGAGCATACGAAACAGGGACATTCCAGATCGTGCAAGGCATCAGCCAGGAAGGTATGACCATGGCTTTCCTGACTCTGAATATGTGCGAGCTCTTCCAGAGCTTTAACATGAGAAGCCGTACCGAATCGATATTCCGTCTTCCTTCACACAATAATTATTTGTGGTTCTCCGAAATAGCAGGTTTCCTCGTTGTCACGATCGTCCTGGAAGTCCGTCCCATCGCCGCAGCGCTTGGTTTTGCGCCCATTTCTGCAAAGCACTATCTCGTAGCTTTCCTGCTTTCTGTCCTTGTTATTCCTTTCGTAGAGACTGGGAAAGCAATACGCAGAAAACAATAAAAATTTTATTACGAGGGGATATTTTTCGGCAGTGTTAAGTAGTAATCTATAAGGAATCAGGAGGTAGGGCCAATGGACAGAAATAACTGTTTGATACGTTTAGAAAGAAAAGAAGATTACGCAGAAGTAGAAAACCTTGTCCGTGAATCCTTTTGGAACGTGTACCGGCCGGGATGCATGGAGCATTATGTGCTCCATGTATTAGAAATGATCCTGCGTTTGTGAAAGAACTGGATTTTGTCATGGAAGAGGATGGGCACCTGATCGGGCAGAACATGTTTATGAAGACGATAATTGAAGCCGATGACGACAGGATCATTCATGTTCTTACCATGGGGCCGATCTGCATCGTCCCTGATCTTCAACGTAAAGGGTACGGCAAGGATCTGTCAGGTGCTTTTTTGTCTTTATTCGACAAAAGGAGTGCTGCATTTACGACAACGGCTACAGATCCTATATTATGCCAGACAGCGCCGGTGACCGGAGTTAGGATACCGAGAAAAGACAGAATAATAGCCCCAAAATTGATACACATGGAGAGAATGATATTCTGCCGGATCTTTTTCATGGTTTTTCTGGTCATGTACATCAGGTAGGGAATGCGCTCGATATTGTCATTTACAAGGACTGCATCAGAGGATTCTACCGCTATATCGGATCCGACACCGCCCATAGCGATGCCCGCCCAGGCACTTGACAAGGCAAGAGAATCATTGATGCCGTCCCCGATCATACAAACTTTTTTCCCTTTGTCCGTTTCATTTTTTACTGCTTTGAGCTTGTCCTCAGGCATAAGATCGGCGAAAACATTGCTGATCCCAGCCTGCTTTGCAATAGAGAAGGCGGCAGAGGAATTGTCCCCGGTAAGAAGGACCGGTGTAATTCCTTGTTTTTTAAGGCGAGTTATCGTGCTTCGTGCTTCTTTTCGAAGTGTATCGGCAAGACCGATCATACCGATGGCTTTTCCATCAATGGAAAGAAAAATGACCGTCGCTCCTTCTTTATACCAATTATCGGCTGTAGTCTTTCCGAAGGAGATGTCGATACCCTGCTGCTTCAGAAGTTCCGGTTTGCCGGCAATGAGGACTTGCCCTTCGTAGAAGGCTTTGATTCCGAGACCGGCTAGTATTTCTGTTCTATCTGCTGCGGGAGTCCGGTGCCCTTGGGTATTCCACTTATCAACGATTGCCCTGCCCAGAGGGTGTTCCGATTCGGATTCGGAGATCGCGGCCATTTTAAGGATATTTTCTTCCGTAAAAGAAGGATCCAGGGATTTAACATGAACGACGGTCGGTTTTCCGTAAGTGAGGGTACCGGTTTTGTCAAAAGCGATGGTATCTACCTTAGAAAGACGTTCCAGTGCGTCTCCTGTGCGGATAAGGATCCCATATTTGGTGAGGTTGCCGATCGCAGCTGCGACAGCTGTCGGTGTTGCCAGAACAAAGGCACAGGGACAGAAGACAACAAGTACAGTGACGGCACGCATAAACTGTCCGGTAACAATGAAAGCAATGATCGCACATGTAAGGGCAATGCCGACCAGATATGCTGCCCATTTATCAGCCAATGAAACGATCGGAGCCTTATTTGCATCTGTTTCTTCAGCAAGACGGATCATCCTTTGCAAAGAAGAGTCCGTATTTTTCTTTGTCGCCTTCATGGTGAAGGTTCCAAATTGGTTAATGGTACCGCTGATGACTTCGTCTCCGGGCTTTTTATCGACCGGTATCGATTCTCCCGTCATAGCGGACTGATCGATCGAAACGTTTCCCTCTGTAATGACACCGTCGACAGGAATGGTCTCTCCCGCAAGGATACTGAGTTCGTCTCCGATATTGACGTCTTCCACGGGGATAAGGATCTCTTTCCCATTACGTATAACACGTGCTTTTTGGGGGGTAAGTTTGATCAGACTCTCGATTCCTTTTTTTGCGCGGTTGGCGGTATAGTCTTCCAGAAGAGACCCGATTTGCATGATGAAGGCAACTTCACCGGCAGCGAACCACTCTCTGGTAATGACAGAGGCGATCAATGCCATCGATACGAGCAGGTCTGCAGTGACGTCATGGCGCTTGACGAGGCCAATGCAGGCTTCCGTGACGATGGGTACGCCGCAAAGGATGATAGCTGCCCAGGCAATGTCGAAACCATGGAAGTCCGGTATTTGTATCAGACTGAGTATCAGAGATATGGCAGAAAAGATGACGCACCATAAAGTTACTTTCGTTTCATTGGCAATCCAGCCTTTTACAATATTTTTCATAGACAAAAGCCTCACAGTCATATATGATCAGGTTGTACGGAACAAAACAATTTGTTCTGTAATTTATAGTAAAGACAGGATCTCGGCTATTCAAGAATCAAATGGAGCGAAAAGTTCGCAAGCGAACATATTTGTCTTTATGTTCTGATAAGGTATTGAAAGGAAACGATGGAAGAAAATAGAAAAACGGACCGCCGCCGTCAGAAGACCCGTGATGCGATCTTCCGGGCTCTTGCCAGTTTACTGAAGAAGAAAATTTTTCAAGTATTACTGTTCAGGAAATCATTGATGAGGCAAACGTGGGGAGGACTACCTTCTATTCTCATTTTGAGACCAAGGATCAACTGCTCGAGGCTATGTGCCAGTCTATCTTTGATCATGTCCTGTCGGATCATCCTAAGAAGGAAAGCAGTCACGACTTTTCAAAAAAGCCGGATACTCTGGCCGAAGTCCTGGAGCATGTCCTGTACCACCTGAGGGACGAAAAAGAAGAAATGCTGGAGATCCTTCTTACAGACAGTGCAGATCTGTTTTTAAGTTATTTTTCTGAAAATGTTCGAAGCCTTCTGAAAGAGAATCCGAAATATCTCCCCGCTTATTCTTCCGATTTACCGAAAGATTATCTGTTGGATATGATGACTTCCGGTATCGTAGAGACTGTCCGCTGGTGGGTAAAGCATCGGATGGAGTACAGTCCGGAACAAGTCGCTGCGTATTATGAGAACATGGTGCCCGGAGCAACTTAATGGGATACTATAATTTTATATTCTGACCGGAGGATATTTCTTAATTGCATCTTGAGCATGAAAATCAGTATAATTACGGAAGAAAGCTTATATTTTTTCCTTTAATGCGGAGGGTAAAATGAATCGAGAAGAAGAAAAGGCCTTGAAAGGTCTGATGTTTGCTTCAGAAAAGCCCGAAATGATCGAACTTAAACTTCATGCTCATAAATTGAGTGCTGCATATAATCGGCTAGATGAGGATCAGACTGAAGAACGGAAGAAGATCTTGAAGGAATTATTCGCCGAGTTCGGTGACGGCAGCGGTATGCTTGGTCCGATCTTTGTACATTACGGCCGTCATACTAAAATAGGAAAGAACTGCTGGTTCAATTTTAATCTGGTCATTCAGGATGATGGGCCTGTAACCATAGGGGATAATTGCAATATCGGTCCTAATGTAACGATCGTTACCCCTCAGCATTCTTTGATCGCTGATGAACGCTTGCATATGTTGGATGATGACGGAACGGAGCAGTTTATGGTTTAAGCCCGGCCGGTGACTATCGGAAAAAGCGTTTGGATCGGTGCGAGCGTGACCATATGTCCGGGAGTTACCATCGGCGATAATTGCGTAATTGGAGCCGGGAGTGTAGTAACCAAAGATATACCGGCAAACAGTGTTGCCGTTGGCGATCCCTGTAAAGTCGTTAGGACTATAACAGAGAAGGATAGCCTGAAGTATCATCCTGAAATCCTCGGCAATAGCAGAGTCATCGAATAAATCATCTCTGTTAATTGGTTTATTCTGGCCGATAAAAGTGGATTTTTTGTACGAAAAGGAGGGGACAAAATTATGGAATTTAGTGATGTTATCAGTGGCCGTTATTCATGCAAGAGGTTTGACGGCAGGCAGGTAGAGAATGAGAAATTACAGGCGATCCTCCAAGCCGGACGTTTGGCGCCGACAGCAAAAAACCTGCAGGAGCAGAAAATATATATTGCCCAGTCTCAGGAGAGTCTTGTCAAGATAGATTCGGTGACTCCCTGCCGATATGGAGCTGCGACCGTCCTTGTTGTCGCATTCAACAAGAAGGATGTGTTTACTTATCCCGGAGGGGTGAGAGATTCCGGAATAGAGGATGCAACGATCGTCGCTACCCATATGATCCTGGCAGCCTATGATGAAGGGGTGGATAGCTGCTGGGTGAATTTCTTTGACCCCGACATACTGGCGGATAAGCTTGGGCTTCCCGAAGAGGAAGAGATCCTGGCTTTGATCGACATCGGATACGCTGCCCAGGGGGCCAGACCGCTACCCAATCACAGTAAAAGGAAACCGCTGAGCCAGACAGTAAAGAAAATATAAATGAGGAGTTTGAAATGCCCTTTTTTATCTTTATGTTCGTCGTGTCTCTTCTCATCGGTGATCGTCATGTCCCTGACATATGGGAAGAATGCGGATACGATCGGGTATGTCGGTACTGCGGTGGAACTTGCTCAATGCCTTTTTCTCCTCCTTCCTATTATTTTTACCGAACGGGCGTTGAGACAGAACTTTGATGCATACGGTCGAAGGCGGCAGTGATAAATAAACTATGGAATTTGATGCTTTTTTCAAGAAATATACAAGGGAGAATGGACAGAAGGAAAGGGTGCTGACAGATGACCTTGCCTACCAGGTCTTGTCGGTAGTTTCGGAAATACCGGAGGGAAAAGTGGCGACATATGGACAGATTGCCCGCTTGATCGGCAGGGAAAAAAACTCGCGACTGGTGGGGAGGATCCTGAGCCATGCAGAATCATACGGTGACTATCCCTGCCACAGGGTCGTAAATCATGCAGGGCGGATGGTACCGGGATGGCCTGAGCAAAGACAGCTGCTGGAAGAAGAAGGTATACCTTTCAAATCAGACGGTAACGTCGATTTAAAACAGTGCCAATGGGATCAATGTCTTAAAAGACTATCATGAATCAACAGAACAGGCGTCCTGCCTTGTAAGACAGGACGCCTGTTCTGTTGATATGACTGAGTTTTCCGGCTCCGAAAGGCTTTACTATTTAAAATTAAATGCTCCAAATCCGGGGTAGACAGCTGCCGGGCCAAGCTGTTCTTCGATACGCAGCAGCTGGTTGTATTTGGCAACGCGTTCGGATCTGGAAGGAGCTCCTGTTTTGATCTGGCAAGTATTTAGGGCTACAGAAAGGTCAGCAATCGTTGTATCCTCGGTTTCTCCGGAACGATGAGAAGCTATGGCGGTATACCCTGCTTTATGAGCCATACGGATCGCATTCATGGTTTCAGAAACGGATCCGATTTGATTGAGTTTGATCAGAATGGAATTACCGCAGCCAAACCTGATTCCCTTTTCAAGTCGTTCTGTATTTGTTACAAACAGGTCATCGCCAACCAGCTGTACTTTACCTCCAAGTTTCTTTGTGAGTTTTTGCCACCCTTCCCAGTCTTCTTCGTCAAGACCGTCCTCAATAGAAATGATTGGGTATTTACCGACTAGGTCTGCCCAGTGAGCGATCAGTTCATCCGAAGTGAAATCCAGCCCCGATTTAGGCTGATGATAGAATCCCTTGCCTTTTTCTGACTTCCATTCTGAGGAGGCGGCATCTATAGCGAGGACGAAGTCCTTGCCCGGAATATATCCTGCAGCTTCTATAGCATTAAGGATGTGTTCGATCGTATCCGCATCATCTTTTAAGTTTGGAGCGAAGCCTCCCTCATCTCCTACAGCAGTAGTGTTGCCTTCACTCTTTAATAATTTCTGCAGTGTATGATACACTTCCGAACACCAGCGGAGGGCTTCGGTAAAATTTTGTGCTCCTGCAGGCATGATCATGAATTCCTGGGTATCAACGGAATTGGTTGCATGTACACCTCCGTTCAGAATATTCATCATAGGGACTGGCAGTGTGATACCTTGGACTCCGCCGAGAAAGCGGTACAGAGGTTCCCCAATGGAAATGGATGCTGCGCGAGAAGCGGCAATGGATACCGCTAATACAGCGTTCGCTCCCAGAACAGTCTTTCCCTTCGTTCCGTCAGCTTCGATCATCGCACTATCGACAGCATAGGTATCGGTCGCGTCAAGTCCTGTTACTACACTGCGGATCACGGTATTGACATTGTTTACTGCCTTTCCCACGCTTTTTCCGCCGTATTGACTTTTGTCACCGTCTCGGAGTTCAAGAGCTTCAAATTCACCGGTCGAGGCACCGCTCGGAGCGGCTCCGCGCCCCACTGTACCATCCTCGAGGACAACCTCAGCTTCAACCGTAGGATTGCCTCTTGAATCCAGGATCTGACGACCGATCACCTTCTCTATTTTTGTAGAATTCATCGTTAAAACCTCCATGTACTAATTTCATAAATATCTGAAAATTCGTAAAGAATCAGAAAAGATTTGTTAAAGACCCCTTGGCAGTTTGTGCTGCCGTACACAAGGCCGCCAAAGGGTCATGCGAAAAGGAAAATCATGCAGGTACTTGGTCGGGATATCTGCATGCCCTGCATACTTGCAGGAGGAAGTTACTATGCATCCGGGCTTCACAGTCCCAGAAGAGTTAGAAAGATCTAACTAAGTACAATATAACGCATGACCGCCTATAATGCAAGTATTATTTTCATGGAGCTTAAGCCCCGCAATTTGAGTTAGATATTGCAAACTCTTTCCAAACGAGTTAGAATCCACTAATAGTTAGAAGGATCTAACTATTGAAATGGTAATAACTAAATATTTGTCAGCTGGTTTGGAGAAAACGTTTTACAGGTTGAATCCTGAGTGCGGCAGTGATGTCGTATCAGGTTCATCATAAAAAAGATTTTTAAGGAGGAACACATTATGTCATGGTCGTGGTCAGGATTCGGTAAGTTCGCAGGCGGAGTCCTTTTCGGAACAGCCGGGATTGTCATTCTCAGCAGCAGGGATGCTAAAAAATTATATACACACTGCACAGCAGCAGTGTTGCGCGGTAAGGATCACGTTATTAAGACTGCAACAACATTAAAGGAAAACTGCGGTGACATCTATGAGGATGCAACGGATATCAATGAAAAACGCTATGCAGAGGACGAGCAGCGTGAGATCGAAGATGCAAGGGCGATTCTCGATCGTGCGGAAACTAAAAAGGCTGGAAGTCAGGACGCATAAAAATGAAATGCCGGATCATTCATGAGTCAAGGCACAGCATGCGTGTACGGATGGAAATCTTTCGTATGACGCTGGATCGTGCCGAAGCACTTGAATATTATCTTCGCAGCAAGGACTATGTCGTTGATGTAAAAGTTTACGACAGGACAGGCGATGCTGTTATCACATTTGGTGATAGAGAAGCTCGCAGTCGGATCGTAGAGGCACTGGCGCAGTTCTGGTGGGACGACCCGAAAATAAAGGCGCTTGTACCGGAACATACAGGAAGGGCATTGTCAAGGGAGTACGAGGACCGGATCTGGCTTTTGATACTGGGACGTGTCTTCCGTAAGTTCTGCCTGCCGGTACCGATACAGATCATATGGACAGTGGTATCCGGCATCAGTTATATTCTTAAAGGTTTGAAATGCCTTGCAAAGGGAAAGATAGAAGTTCCGGTCCTGGATGCGGCAGCGGTAACGGCATCTATGCTTCGAAATGATTTTTCGACTGCTGGCTCCATTATGTTTCTGCTGAATCTTGGAGACCTATTAGAGGAATGGACGCACAGAAAGTCTGTCGATGATCTGGCTAGATCCATAACATTAAAGACAGATAAAGTATGGGTGAAGACAGATGGCCCGGACGTTCTGACTGATGTAAAGAGCATCCATGCCGGTGACCGGATCATCATCCGTACATCAAATGTCATACCATTGGACGGTAATGTAGTCGAAGGTACAGCTATGGTGAATCAGGCTGCAATGACCGGTGAATCCATTTCTGTAGAAAAAAGACCTGGCAGTGTCGTCTATGCCGGAACGGTAGTTGAAACAGGCGAATGCGTCGTTGAGGTCACAAAAGTTGCCGGGAGCGGCAGGTATGACCAAATCGTAAGGATGATCGAGGATTCAGAAAAACTCAAATCCGCAACAGAAACGAAGGCATACCACATGGCAGACCGGCTGGTCCCCTGGTCTCTGGCCGGAACCGTCATTACCTGGCTGCTGACACATAGTGCCAACCGCTCTTTGTCATTTCTCATGGTCGATTTTTCCTGTGCGCTGAAACTCGCAATGCCATTATCGGTACTTTCTGCCATGAACGAAGCGAGTCAGTTGAACATTACGGTGAAGGGGGGCAAATTTCTGGAAGCAATAGCTGAGGCGGACACCATTGTTTTCGATAAGACCGGAACGCTGACCCGCTCGCATCCTGAGGTTGTGCAGATAGTACCTTTTGATGGTACGGATATGTCGGAAGATCTCAGGCTGGCTGCTTGCCTCGAGGAGCATTTTCCTCATTCTGTTGCGAATGCTGTTGTCGAGGCTGCGAAGAAACGAGGCCTTGAACATCGGGAAATTCACACGAAGGTCCAGTACTTAGTCGCCCATGGCATTGCCAGCACGATCAACGACAGAAAGATCATCATCGGAAGCTACCATTTTGTATTTGAAGATGAACATTGCACCGTGAATCCGGAGGAGAAGGACAGACTGGATGCTATTCCGGACGAATACACTCATCTGTACTTGGCTTATGATGGGAAACTGAAGGCTGTACTTTGTATTTTCGATCCGATCCGGGAAGAAGCACCGGCCGTGATAGACTGGCTTCATGAACTCGGTGTTTCCAAGATCTGCATGATGACAGGAGACAGTCAGAGAACTGCCGGAGCAGTAGCCAGGCAGCTGAAGCTGGACGGCTATTACGCCGAAGTCCTTCCGGAAGACAAGGCATCGTTTATCAGAAGGGAACAAGAAGCAGGACGCCGTGTCATCATGCTTGGTGACGGTATCAATGATACACCGGCCTTGTCGGAGGCAGATGCAGGGATCGCTGTCTCCAGCGGAGCAGCGATTGCCCGGGAGGTAGCAGATATCACTATCTCGGCAGACAGTTTGTACAGCATAGCTGCGCTGCGGGAATTATCCATGAAACTGATGCTCCGGATCAATATCAATTACGGTGTGATCATCGGCTTCAATGGTAGTCTGATCGCTCTCGGTGCTTTTGGACTTCTGATGCCGGCAACGAGTGCCCTGCTGCATAATATTTCAACTATTGTCATTGGCCTGCACGGTACTACAAGGTTGTTGAACGATGAAGACTACCGGCAGACTGAACAGACGGGGAAGCTGCAGATCTTACCAGAGAAGCGGACAGAAACCGCTGATTAAGGCGTTGCGTCTTAATACATGCCGACCGGTTTAAAGCTTTGCTTTTTGTACAAACCACTTTGATGGGCTATATCGGATTTCATTGTTTCCATACCATGGCAGCATTATCCTGCAGATGATCGAAAGCAGATAATGATGTCATGGCTTTTTCTGATTGTGGTAGAGTTTTTTAAAGGGTAGTATAATAAGACAGAAAAAGGAGCCGCCATGTTTGAAATTAAGATATATGTCGATAAGGAATCGGATCTGTATTGTTCATATGATAAAGACCACTTGACCATCAACGGGGATCTGAGGGATTACCTTTGGCTATTGTTTCGACTATTGGTTCCTTTTCCATATGGGAAGCGGCCGACCGGTGGATCATCGAGATCCCCCGGCTCAACGTGATCAGCAGAAGGGTCTTACTTCTGACAGATTTTGAGATCCGAACAGAGCTGGTCAAAGAAGAGGACCAGGTGACTAATGAAGGGTAACCTTTATGTAGAATCTTCCCGAAAAAGGATGAATTAGAGGGGGAAATAAGAAATGCAGATCAAACGTGCAGCAGCCATCCCGCTGATCGTTCAGGACCCATACACCTCTGTCTGGTGCGGATCCGATCATTTGTATGACAGTGATACTATGCACTGGTCAGGTCTCAGACAAAAAATAGAAGTATTTCTTGCCTTGGATGATAAAAAATACCGCCTGATCGGAAAGGGCGGCCCGACGGCTTTCCTTCCGCAAAAGGAAATCGATGTAACGGCTACGAAAACCACAGCTGTTTTTGAAAATGATAAGGTCCGGCTGGAACTTTCTTTTACGACTCCCTTTCTTTTGGACGATTTGTATGTAACGTCGCGGCCCTGTACTTATATTGATGCATGTCTGACAAGCAAAACCTCGGATCAGGCAGGTGCTGCCGGTAGTGCTTCACTGGAGGTCGTGATTTATTCAGACTTAGTTTCCCGTGATGAAAATGCAGCCTTGATATTCCCTGAGGGCAGTACAGGATCCGGCCGGTTTATTTCTATGGGAAGGGCTGAGCAGCATCCCTTGGGAAATAGCGGAGATAATATTACCATAGATTGGGGATATGCATACCTGGCTTCTGAAGAGGAGGGGGTCGTTTACAGTCATGACCGTGTCAATGGCTCCATCACGGCAACAATTCCTCTCTTATGCTCTGAAGGGGAACAGACTAAAGCTCACTTACTGTTTGCCTTTGACGATCTGGTATCTGTGAATTATTTCGGTCAGTGGCTTCGAGGTTATTGGACGAAAAAGTGGCCGACTATCCTGGAGGCTATCGATGCTGCTATACAGGACAGAGAAAAGACAGAAGACCGGGCTTGTGAGCTTGACAGAGAGATCGAAGAAAAGGCGCTGGCAGCCGGGGGAGAAGAGTACGTCTTTCTCTGCGACCTATCATACCGGCATACCATTGCTGCCCATAAATTGACAGCGGATCTTGACGGAACCATTCTGTTCCTTTCCAAGGAAGACGATTCCAACGGCTGTATCGGGACCGTAGATGTAAGTTATCCGTCTGTGCCCCTGTTTTTGTGGAAGAATGCGGAGCTGGTCAAGGGCATGCTGAGACCGGTCTTTCGTTTTGCCAAGTCTGACGCCTGGACCTTTGATTTTGCCCCGCACGACGTGGGCAGGTATCCCTATGCCTGGGGACAGGTCTACGGTCTGAGCAGCAAAAAGGATTTTTACGATAACCGCAGCGGAATGATCATGCCGCCCATATATATGTACCGGGGCAAGGATGGATTATTTGATCTGAAATATCAGATGCCGGTCGAAGAGTGCGGCAACATGATCATCATGACAGCAGCCGTATGTATGGCTGACGGAAATGCATCCTTTGCCGGGCCGTACTGGGAGGAGCTGAGAAAGTGGAAGGAATATCTTGTCCAGTACGGTCAGGATCCCGGAGAACAGCTGTGTACGGATGATTTCGCCGGTCATCTGTCCCATAATGTCAATCTGTCCGTAAAAGCCATCATGGGAGTCGAGGCCTACGGCAAATTATGCGCACTGGCAGGGCAGAAAAAGGAAGCGGAAGAGGCACATGAAAAAGCCGTAAAAATGGCCCGGTCCTGGCAGGCACGGGCGGATGCAGGCGATCATTACAGCCTTGTTTTCGGAGACAAAGAGAGCTGGAGCCTCAAATACAATATGGTATGGGACCGTTTGTTTGGTTCCGGTCTTTTCAGCAAGGAAGTTGCCGATAAGGAATTGGCTGAATATATAAGAAAGACGAATCGTTACGGAGTTCCCCTGGACTCCAGAGAAGACTATACCAAGAGCGACTGGATCCTGTGGACGGCAGCCATGACAGATGACAAAGAGATCCGTAGGACGCTGATCAACCCTGTGGCACAATATCTGGAAGAGACGCTGTCGCGGTATCCTTTTTCGGACTGGTACGACACCAGGACAGGAAGCTACTGCCACTTTAAGGGAAGGTCCGTCCAGGGCGGAATCTTTATGCCTATCTTCGCGGATTCGCTGGGCTGACATAACAATACGGAGGAATCATGAACCGTTCTTTTCGCCCCCAAGATGTCGATCGTCTGACACAGGAACACACGTCACTGCTCAACGGACTTGGTTCCGTTGAACCTGAATTTCAAAAGTGCCAACAGCTTATCATTGACGGAGTCCGGGAAATGGTCCGCCAGGAAGCTTTGGACACTTTGAAAACGGTCGATGTCGATGAACTGAACCGGGACAAGAGCGGAATCCGGGTCAAGACGTTAAAAGACCACGGTTATACTAATGTCGCCAGCCTGGTCGGAGTTCCTGCCGCCAGCCTGGCGCCTATAAACGGGATCAGTGACGAGGGAGCACAGGTCATAAAAAGCAAGGTAGATGCCCTGATGGATCAGGCTTCAAAAAATGTAAAGATCCATCTTAGCCTTGATCATAAGACGGCCGAGTCTACCCATGTCGTTGAAACCATTTATCGGTATTCTCATCTGCAGCCGCTTCTTCAAACATCCCAAAATCTGCTGAGGGATTATCGTCAGGGAATATCCGGTGACTTGGAAAGCGTTCAAAAGGGAAAAGTGAACAAGCTGGTATGGTGGTTCACATCCAGGGCCAGCCAGCAGCAGGCAGTCGATTCTTATGGACGCCTTTCCGGTGTTATAGGCGGTTATTACGGTGACCAGGCCAGGAATGTCTGTGAAAGTTTATCCCGTATCAGGGCGGCCGGTCAAAAAGAGGCATGGGACGATTTCGCGAAAAATCCCATTTCTTATATTACGGTCCTTGAGCAGCTGACCCCGCAGTATATAGGCGGAGCAGATACCCGGTACGGCCTCCCGGACGATCTGGCTCAGCAAGTCAAAGAGCAGACTTATTCGCTGAAAGGGTTGAAATGTCAGCTGAGACCCTATCAGGAATGGGGCGTCCGTTATGTTCTGCATCAGGGGAAAGTATTGTTAGGCGATGAGATGGGACTTGGTAAGACGGTCGAAGCCATCGTCGTTATGGTTGCTTTGAGAAACACCGGAGCAACGCATTTTATGGTCGTCTGCCCGGCCAGCGTCCTGACCAACTGGTGCCGTGAGATCGAGAAATTCAGCGACCTTTCTGTAATCGAGATCCATGGGACTAATAAAAACAGAACCTTTCAGTCATGGCTGGAATCAGGCGGTGTCGCCGTTACGACATACGAAACCACTTCCACTTTTATCATAGGTGATGACGTCCCTCTTGCGCTCCTGACGGTCGATGAAGCGCACTATATCAAACATCAGGAGACCCAGCGGTCGAAAAATGTCCGGAATATAGCACAGCGGGCTCAGAGGCTGCTTTTTATGACCGGTACGGCTCTTGAGAATAATGTAGATGAAATGATCTCCCTGATGGAAGCACTGCAGCCCGATGTCGCTTCAAAGGTAAAAGGCATGGAGGCCTTGTCGGCGGCTCCTGAATTCAGAGCCCGCATCGCATCTGTTTATTACCGCCGCAAACGGGAAGACGTCCTTACGGAATTGCCGGAAAAGACGGAGACCAAGGAATGGTGCACCCTTAATGAGGAAGAAAAGAAGAAATATGAAGAGGCTGTCCTGAATCGTAAATATTCAGATGCCAGACGGGTCTCATGGAATATGGAGGATCTGAAGAAATCTTCAAAGGCTCAGCGACTTGCAGAGCTCGCTTCCAAAGCCAAAGACGACGGGCGAAAGATCATCGTATTTTCCTTTTTCCTTGATACGATCGCAAAAGTAAAAGAAATGTTCGGGGATGCCTGTACGGAACCGATCAACGGAAGCGTGACTCCTCAGCACAGACAGCAGATCATCGACGAATTCGACAAGGCGCCGGCAGGGACCGTGCTGGCCGCTCAGATACAATCAGGCGGTACCGGCCTTAACATTCAGTCAGCCAGTGTCGTTGTCATTTGTGAACCTCAGTTTAAACCTTCTATTGAAAATCAGGCTATTTCCAGAGCCTACCGCATGGGGCAGACCAGGGACGTACTGGTTTATCGGCTGTTGTGTGAAAATACGATCGAAGAAAAAATATCCAACCTGCTGGAAGAAAAGCAGAAAGTGTTCGATGCCTTTGCCGACCAGTCGGAAGCAGCCCAGAAGAATCTGGAACTGGATGAGGCTACCTTTACCGATATGATGCAAAAAGAGGCCGACCGGATCCGGCAGGAAAGACGGTCTGGCGAAAACGAGGCTTTATCTGAAGAGAAAACAGACCCCGTAAAACCCTGATAAAAAGATACCAGATATTCGGGAAACAGAAAGCTTTCATAAAGATTCTCGGGAGAACCTTCTACGTAATGGAATATGAAAATATGATGCTGTTATCTTACGTGTCCTGCGGATATAATTATATCAAAATTACAGGGAAGGAGACACATGCAGTACATTAGTTATTATGAATCTCCGCTGGGCAGGATCCTTCTTGCTGGTGACGGCAGGTCTCTGACTGGGCTGTGGTTCGAAGGGCAGAAATATTTCGGTGACACTCTGACAAAGGATCGTGAGGAAATGGAACCGGACTTTTTCCGGAAGACAAAAGAGTGGCTGGATATATATTTCAGCGGCAAGGAACCGGATTTTACACCGGAGCTTTCGATGGAAGGCTCCGATTTCAGAAAGGCCGTATGGAAGGTCCTGCTGTCGATCCCGTACGGGCAAACGATGACATACGGAGAGATCGCTGCAGAAATTGCCAGGCAGCGCGGCCTCAACCGTATGTCAGCACAGGCAGTGGGCGGCGCTGTCGGTCACAATTCAATTTCTATCATTATCCCCTGCCACCGGGTGGTAGGGACCAATGGAAGTCTGACCGGCTATGCCGGAGGCATCGATAAAAAGATCTGGCTTCTGGAGCACGAAGGTGTTGATATAGACCGATTTTTCAGGCCAAAGCACAGTACTGCACCGTAAGAAGTAAGGAGATTAACAATGAGCGAACAGATCAATAAAATTATTACTGAATTTACCAAACAGGCCGAGACCTTCAATGAATATCAAAAAGCCTTTTCAAAAGAGGAATACAATGATTTTGCCCTTTCGAATATGCATCTCGACGGATCGGAGAATGTTCTGGAAGTCGCAGCGGGAACATGCGCCTTCGGAAGACTCGTTGCACCGCACGTAAGGCATGTCACGGAGTTTGATGTCACGGAGGCTATGTTGGACGTCGGGAAAAAAGAGGCTGATAAGGTCGGCATTGAGAATGTTTCCTTTGTGTTGGGAGAAGCAGAAAACATGCCCTTTGCCGATGCTACTTTTGATGTCGTCATGTCAAGGCTGGCCTTTCATCATTTTGAAACACCTGAAACCGTCTATAAGGAGATGGTTAGAGTCCTGAAACCGGGCGGCAAACTGGTCATCATCGATATGAAAGCCAGAGATGAAAATTTGAGAAAGACCGCGGATGACCTGGAACGGTATCGGGATCCGTCCCATGTCCGCTGCCTGTCCGAGGATGAATTTACACAAATGGCTAAGGATGCGTCCCTTTCGGTTGAATTTTGTGAAACCATTGCGGTTCCCGTATCCGCGGAAGCCTGGATGGACGTAACAAAAGTTGAAGGTTCCAAACGGGACCGGATCCGCAAGAGGATGCTGGCGGATATCAACGGCGGCGAAAAAACGGGAGTAGATCCTTATCTAAAAGATGGAAAGATATATTTTGACCACCGTTGGATGCTGATGATCTGCAGAAAATAATGACAGGAAATAATAATATAAGAGGAAGTCTCCTGTGATTTTTATTTTTCACAGGAGGCTTCCTTTTTGTTTACAGATGTTTCATGAATAATCCGTGATGATTGCAGTACCAGTAAAGGATACCGTGACCTCTTGTAAAGAAGCGGGCTTCCGCATTGCCTTCCGGGTAAAGCTTAACCATATTGAAGCGATCCCCCTGACTCAGGGCAATGAAAGAAATATAGTGGTCTTTTGTCATAGGATGATCCAGAGTTACGTACCACTCGTCCTCGACTCTTTCTACGACCGGCTGGTGAGCCGGATCCGGTTCCTCGGCACTTTGTACCGGCAAAGTAACCCCGCAGCAGGAGATCATTGCCTGCCCCATTGCATGAATGACATTGCCGCATACCGGGCATACATAGATACAGGAACGGAGCAGATTGGCGGAACGGTTTGCGTTAACGATCTGTTCACCTGCCAGCAGTTCCGGAAGAGAGATCTTAAGTTCCGCGGCAAGAGGTTCCAGCAGAGTGATGTCCGGAAGACCGCGGCCGTTTTCCCATTTGGATATGGTCTTATTGCTGACAGCCAGGCGGTCGGCAAGTTGCTGCTGTGTGATCCCCAACTGTTCGCGGCGGGTGCGGATAGCTGTACCTGTTACGTAATTTTCCATAATTTTACCTCATTTTTCGTCTTGTTTTGACTGGATCAAGGATAACATAAGCCGGAAGGTGCCGCAATCTACGCCTCGTAGACGATGTCATGACAGACATTGGGAGAAAAGAAAAAAATGACAAAAGTCATTTTACCTTTTGACCTTTTTCACTGTAAGACAAAGGAAGACTCAGGTATCATAGAACCGTAAAGATCAGAATGTTCTGCCCGGCGGCAGGATCCGGTATGGAGGTTTAACGGTATGGAAACGCCCGTAGTTAAAATCGATAATCTTGTAAAGCGTTATAACGATAAACTGGCAGTCGATCACTTTTCTCTTTCCATTCGGGAGGGAGAGATCCTTGGTCTCTTGGGGCCTAACGGTTCCGGCAAGACGACTACCATCAACTGCCTTCTTTCTATCTTGAAATATGACAAAGGAACGATCGAGATATTCGGACAGAAAATGGCTCCCGACCGGACAGATCTAAAGCAGGAGATCGGCGTCGTCATGCAGAACGTTGCCGTCGTGGACGCGCTGACGGTTTATGAAAATGTAGATTTCTTCTGCGGGCTGTACATTCGGGACAAGGCAAGACGTAAGGACCTGGTCAGGCAGGCGATCGAAATGACGGGCCTTACGGAATACGTCAAATACAGGCCTTCAAAACTGTCGGGCGGTTTACTCAGAAGGTTGAATATTGCCTGCGGCATCGCCCACAAGCCTAAGCTGATCATTTTTGATGAGCCTACGGTAGCGGTCGACCCGCAGAGCCGTAATGCCATCCTGGACGGGATCCGTAAACTGAACGAGGAAGGGGCTACCATCATCTATACCTCTCATTACATGGAAGAGGTGGAGGATCTGTGTTCGCGCATCGTGATCATGGATAAAGGGCGAAATGTGGCCTCCGGTACGGCGGCAGAACTGAAAGCGTCGCTGCGGAACCGGGAGACGATCACGGTCGAAATGAGGGACAGTACCGAACAGCTGATCGATGGGATCCGTCAGATCAATCATGTTTACGATGTGAAAAAGAGCGGTGAAAAGCTGATCATCCGCTGCGACGGAGGGAGCAGGAATCTGATCCATATCCTGAATTATTTGATGGAAAATAAAGTCGATTTCGGCCGTGTCAATTCCACGCTGCCTACCCTGAACGATGTCTTTCTGGAGATCACCGGAAAGGAGCTGAAGGATTGATGTTCTGGCACATGCTTCATTACCGTATCAAACAGATCGTAAGGACCAAGTGGCTGATCGGATGGACATTGCTTTTTCCTTTGATCCTGGCAACAGCTTTCAACGCCGGTTTCGGCAATCTGATCCGTCAGGATTATCAGAAGAGGGATCCGGTCCCGGCCGCCTTGATCACGGAGGATGATTCCATTTTTGCTTCGGTCGCCCGGTCGTATGGGCAGAAAAAAGAAAAGGGATCCGATCCGGAGCCTTTGTTTGAACTTGTCGAAGCCGACAGCCTGGATCAGGCTCGTCAGATGCTCAAAGACGGGACGATCAAAGGTATATATATCGAAGAAAACGGACAGGATCCGCGGCTGGAAGTTTCCGAAAACGGCATGGATCAGACAGTGCTTTCCGAATTTCTGCGCACTTACCTGAACAACACTAAGATCATCAACGATATCATCAAGGAAGCCGGCGGTCCGCAGAATGTGGACTTTGACAAGATCCAAAGCATCCTTTCTAAAGATGATGTCCTGCAGCAGGTTACTTTTAAAGACCGGCCTGTCAGTTCAAACATGGAATATTATTATTCCCTGCTGGCCATGGCCTCTTTATTTGCTTCCTGGATCAGCAGTTTTCTTATGTCCGATATTATAGCCAATCAGTCGCCCCGGGGCCTTCGTTTTGAGTGTTCCCCGGCCGGGAAGATGCAGGCGGTCCTGACATCTGCCCTGGCGGGTACGGCCGTCCAGTTCCTTTCCAACCTGCTGCTTGTCCTCTACATTGAAAAAATATTAGGACTCAGTTTTCACGTGCCTATGGGCTATATTCTTTTGGTGACGACTCTGGGAGCGGCCGTTGGCATCACTTCCGGCATTGCTATCAGTGCACTGACCAATGGGGATCAAAAATTATGCACAGCCATAGGACTGGCTTTTACTATGGTTTGTTCCTTCCTGAGCGGACTTATGGTTTCGTCCATGCGGCAAATCGTGGAAACTCATATCCCCTTTCTTAACCGCATCAATCCGTCAGCGGTCATGGCAGATGCCCTGTATTCGGCAGGTACCTACGGGATCGGAAGGCGGTACTGGTCCAATGTGCTGATCCTGGTCATCATGCTGGCGGTGCTGACCGTATTTTCGGGAATCAAATTGGCAAGGAGTAATTATGATTCTATTTAAGACCTTCCTAACGCTTTTGAAACGCGATTACAAGACGCTGCTGATCCATTTTCTGGTTTTTGCGGTTTTCGGTACCCTGGTTGCGGTCAATAATGCCAAAGTTTCTCAGAACATCTTCACAGACGCAAAGATCAATGTGGCCGTTATCGATCACGACCGCAGCCAACTGTCAGAAGCTGTTCACCGTTATATCAGGGATGTGCAGCACGAAGTCGATCTGAAGACCGAGGATCCGGAAAAGATCAATGATGCGGTCCGTTTTGAACTGGCAGGCTTTGCACTGATTATTCCAAAAGGCTTTTCCAAGGATCCGGGTCAGAACAAACCGGAGTACATTTCAAACGGTCACAGCGCTTCTGCTGCCTTGATGGATCAGAAGATCTCGGTTTATATTGATGACGTCAACGCATATATGGAATCCGGACTGAGTCAGGAAGAGGCCATTGAAAAGACTGACGCCGTCGTCCGCAAGGACGTACGGGTAGATCTGCTTTCGATCGATCAGGGAAAAGATAAGAGCTTTCTTTATTACCTTTTCGCATTTGCTGCTTACGGACTGCTCATGGTCATGTGTGAATCGATCGGTATGGTTATGTCACATCTTCAGGAAAGTGAGACCCGTAAGCGTATCGATGTATCGCCTTATGGATTCCGCAGGCAGGGCAGAGAGCTGATCCTCGGCATTGTGGTAACGGCTCTGATCTGTATCGTACCTTTTATCGCATTTGCAGCTATTGCCGGTATGGTGAACGGCGTAATGAGTAAGTTCTGGCTTTATACTTTGAACTTCTGTTTTTTGCTGCCGGCCGGTGTCGGTCTGGCCTTCTTCGTAAGCTCTGCCTCGCCCAATATCAACGTACTCAACATTTTGGCAAACTCACTGGTCCTGCCTATGTGCTTTATTTCCGGCGTCTTTATTACCAGGGATCTGATGAGCAGCGCGACTTTGAAGGTCGGCCGTTTTACCCCCCTGTATTGGTTCGTCGAAGGAAATGAACTGATCAATAAGTCAGGAGCCACTTCTTTACCTGTAAAGCAGTTCGCTGCCTGTGCTATAATACAGCTGTTGTTTGCCGCAGTCTTTATAGCGGCCGGTTTAGTCATTAAAAAGGTAAAGGACAGAACGTGATCAGAAAAGTTGTTTTCAGAGCCTGTATATGGGTAGCCCTCGGGCTGCCGCTTTATGCGCAAACGGAAGTTACGGCCGCCATGGTCGTATCTTCCGTTTGCCTTTTACTGATCCTGGAACTTAGTCTGTTAGTCGATTCGGAAAAGCTGGAAAACGGACTGCTGGTGCTTGCCTTTGCTGAGGTTTTTCTGGTACTGTACCTTAAGGGGGCCCGGCTCTGGCAGTATGGAGTGACAGTTATCATCCTTGCTTTTACTGCTTATCAAACGTTCATGGAAAGAAGTCTTCAAAAGGCCCTTGAAAAAACCAAGATGATCCGTGACCAGGGGGTAGAGACTTCGGATAAACTTCGGATCGCCAACCGCAAGCTTCGTCAGGAGCAGGACAGAGATGTCCATCTGGCAACTTTGGCGGAACGCAGCCGGATCGCACGGGAGATCCACGACAATGTCGGCCATATGCTGTCAAGAGCGATCATGCTTCTGGGGGCTGTGCGGACTGTCAACAAAGATAAAAGCCTGGACATTTATCTGGATAAATTGGCAGGGACCCTGGACGAGGCCATGCGTCAGATGCGGTCATCTGTCCATGACCTGCACGATGAGTCCGTCGATCTTGGCAAAAATGTCAATGATGTCATTGTCCGCTTGTCGGAGCATTATACGGTCAATGCGGACATAGATATTGGAATGGGGCTGGATAATCTGCGTGTGATGGCTTTGATCGCTATTTTAAGGGAAGCCTCTTCCAATATCATTCGTCATTCGAATGCTACGGCGGTCGATATCACGCTGCATGAGCATCCCGGTTTTGTAACTCTGACGGTACAGGATAACGGCAGGGTAGACCGGTCGGTCAAAAGCATGCTTGCGGCCAGGGAAGCACCAGGGATAGGCCTCAGCAACATCCGGGAACGCGCTTCCGAATTAGGAGGAAACGCGGAGTTTTCAGCTGACGACGGGTTCAAAGTGTTCGTGAACCTGCCCAAGGGTACTTTACCGGTTCGAGGATATGAAAATGGATAATGTTCGCATCTTGATCGTAGACGATGATGAATTAGTGACCATGTCGCTTAAGATGATCCTGGAGGCTGATCCCGGTTTTGCGGTAGCCGGGACTGCGAATTCCGGCAAAGAAGGGGTCAAACTTTACGGTTCCTTACAGCCGGACCTGGTGCTGATGGATATCCGTATGCCGGATATGAACGGAGTCGACGCAGCGCAGCAGATCCTGGACAAGGATCCGCAGGCCAGGATCCTCTTTCTGACCACTTTTTCCGATGAAGAATACATCATCCGCGCCTTGCAGCTGGGGGTCAAAGGCTATCTGTTAAAGCAGGACTATCAATCTATTCCCGATTCGATCCGCGCGGTCATGCGGGGACAGAACGTATATGGTGGTCAGATTGTGTCCAAGCTTCCTGCCATGATGGCGGCTTCGTCAAACGATAAAAAGGCTGCTGCAGGTCCCGGCAGCCGGGACATGTCCCTGTATACCAAGGCGGGGATTACGGACAAGGAATTTGAAGTGATTCAGCTGGTAGCCGACGGCCTATCCAATAAAGAAATCGCGGGAAAGCTCTTTTTATCCGAAGGAACCGTGAAAAACTATATTTCTGTTATTTTGGACAAACTATCCCTGCGCGACCGTACCCAGCTGGCCATCCAGTTTTTGAAGCAGAACTAGTCTAAACAGCCCCTGCACAAGAGGTGTTCCGCTATAAAATTGTCTGCAGCTTACATTGACACCGGATAAGCGTCATGATAGACTATTCTCTAACTGAATATTGAATTACAGATAGAGGCGCGGCATGCAAAAGTATCTGCTCGGGACGTGACCGGTCAGGGTCACATGGTCCGGCAGGATCAGAAGCAGAAAAAGGGCTTGCCGCCGAAGCAAAGAATTGCCACTTCTTTGCTGGTCATACGGATAAGATCCGTATGACTGTCGCAGTTTGCGGAGAGCTAATCGTAATCGTAACGGAGTTATCTTTCGGATGATCCTTTTTAGCCGCTGCATTCGTAACCGCAGTGGCTTTTCTGTTATTTCAATATCCAAAGGAAGGAGAAAAAATGATCCAACAATGTTTCCGCGGCGCATGTACCGCGCTGATCACGCCGATGAAAGAAAACGGCGACGTCGATTTTGAAGCCATGGGAAGGCTTATCGACTGGCAGATCGAACAGGGTATCAATGCGATCCTGATCGCCGGCACCAGCGGCGAAGGTTCTACCTTATCCGATGAAGAACATCGCCAGGTCCTGAAATTTTCAGCAGAGCGCATAGCCGGACGCGTTCCCGCCCTTGCCGGGACCGGCTCCAACGATACAGCATATGCCTGCGACCTTACCCGTTACGCCTGCGAGGTCGGTTTTGATGCCTGCCTGGTCGTAACCCCTTATTACAATAAAACAACTCAGCGCGGCCTTAAAGAAATGTATAAGGCCATTGCGGCAGCGTCTGCCAAACCCTTGATCTTATACAATATCCCCAGCCGCACCGGGGTCAATATACTTCCGGATACGTTAAACGAACTGGCCGATATCCCCAATATCATCGGTGTCAAAGAAGCCGGCGGGAACATTTCCCAGATCGCCAAAGAAGCTCAGCTTGTAGGTGACCGCCTTTCCATTTATTCCGGAAACGACGATCAGATCATTCCTATCCTTTCCTTGGGAGGACAGGGCGTGATCAGTGTCCTTTCCAACCTGCTGCCCAAAGAAACGGCTCAGATGTGCCAGGCATGGTTCGACGGCGATACCAATAAAGCTCTTCAGATGCAGCTTCACTATCTGCCTCTGATCGATGCCCTGTTTGCCGAAACCAATCCCATTCCCGTAAAATGCGCTATGGCAGCCATGGGATTCGGCACCGATACGGTCCGTCTTCCTCTGGTCACTTTGGAAGAAGGCCATCGTCAGAACCTGCTGTCTTTGATGCGTCAGGAAGGGCTGGTGGATTAAATGAAGATCCTGGTCTACGGTTCGACCGGCCATATGGGAGCGATCCTAAAGGAAACCATCGCCAAGAACGGCAGGGATACGGTCGCGGCCTGCGTGTCTTGTGATGAGGATCCGTCCAAGCCTCATACCTATCAGTCGCTGGACAAGGTGACGGAAAAAGCCGATGTTTTGATCGACTTCTCCAACCATGTCTGCACCGACGAGATTCTGTCCTATGTTTTGAAAAGCAAGGTCCCCGCTGTCATCTGCACGACCGGACAGACTCAGGAGGAACTGGACAAGATCGGGCAAGCCTCTAAAACGGTTCCCATTTTCCGGTCCGGCAACATGTCTTTGGGGATCGCGGTCCTGACAGACCTTGTTAAAAAGGCTGTCATCATGTTCCCCGAGGCGGATGTGGAGATCGTGGAGATGCACCACAACCGTAAACTGGATGTACCGTCCGGTACGGCTCTGATGCTGGCTGATGCGGTGAAAAGTCAGCGTCCCGACGCAGTATACAACATCGGCAGGCCCGAGGGAGGCAAACGGGATCCTAAGGAAATAGGGATCCATTCCCTGAGAATGGGCAATGAAGTGGGCACTCATACGGTTTATATCAACACCGGCAACGAGGTGCTGACCCTGACTCACCAGGCTGAAAGCCGAGCGGTTTTTGCTGACGGGGCCCTGAAGGCAGCAGAATTTCTGATCCAGCAGCAGCCGGGTCTGTATGGTATGAAGGAGATGCTCCAATGATGAACGCGGAAGAGATCATCCGTTTTATTGCGGAATCCGAAAAGAAAACGCCGGTCAAATTATATGTAAAAGAAAAAGCCCCGATCGACTACGGCGATGCCAAAGTATTCGGCAGCGGCGACAAGATCGTTTTCGGCGACTGGCAGGAACTGAAACCTATCCTGGAGCAGAATAAAGATAAGATCGCCGATATCGTGATCGAAAACGACGCCCGCAATACGGCAGTTCCGCTTCTGGATAAAAAGAACATCAATGCCCGCATCGAACCGGGTGCCATCATCCGCGATCAGGTAACGATCGGCGACCATGCTGTCATTATGATGGGTGCTGTCCTGAACATTGGAGCCGTGGTAGGCGAAGGCACCATGATCGATATGGGAGCTATCCTGGGCGGCCGGGCGACCGTCGGCAAGCACAGCCATATAGGGGCCGGAGCGGTATTAGCCGGGGTTATCGAGCCTGCCAGCGCCAAACCGGTCGTGGTAGGCGATAATGTCCTTGTCGGAGCCAACGCAGTCGTCATTGAAGGCGTGCAGGTAGGGAACAACGCGGTCGTTGCGGCAGGTGCTGTCGTCATCGAAGACGTTCCGGAAAATGCCGTCGTTGCCGGATGCCCTGCCCGCGTTATCAAAATGAAAGACGAGAAGACGACCATGAAGACGGCCCTGCAGGATTCCCTGCGTAATCTGTAATAAATACGAAATGTCTATCAATAGTGCTCTTGAGAATGTTCATCATTCCGCCATCCGTACTTTTACCAACCTGGCTAAACAGACTCCCGGCTGCCTTTCTCTGACACTTGGAGAGCCGGATTTTGATACCCCCAAAGAGATCGAAGAAGAGGTCGGAAAGGCCTTTGAGGCCGGCGAGACCCATTATATAGCCAACAACGGAAGTATGGATCTTCGTCGGAAGATCGCTCAATATGAGCAGATCCGCCATCACCGCCCCTATAGTGCCGACAATGTCATCGTAACGGCCGGAGCGGAGGAGGGCCTTTTCCTGTCCCTGTTTACCCTGCTGGATCCCGGGGACCAAGTAATCATCCCGACTCCTGCCTTTTCTGCCTATGCGGAGATCGTTAAACTCTGCCGCGCAATGCCTGTCTTTTTGGATACGTCACAGGACGCTTTTCAGATCGACGGTCAAAAGCTGGAAGACCGGATCACGGACCGGACAAAAGCCATCATTCTGAACACGCCCAACAACCCCACCGGCTGTCTGTTAGACCATCAGAGTCTGGCAGCCGTCGCGGACGTAGTCAGAAAGCATTCACTGTACGTGATTGCGGACGATGTCTACCAGCAGCTGGTTTATACCCAAGACTGCGAAAGCATAGCGGATTTTGACACGATCCGCAGCCAAACCATCCTGGTTCAGTCTTTTTCGAAACCTTATGCCATGACCGGCTGGCGCATGGGTTATCTCTGCGTGGATCCCGATATCCGCTATAAGATGGAACTGGTTCATCAGTACGCCGTTACGTCCACCCCGGCGCCGTTTCAGCGGGCCGCCGAGCGCGCACTGGATTTCGATCCTTCCGCTTTTGTCGAGACCTACCGCAAAAGAAGAGCTTTCATGCTGAAGAGGCTGTCCGAAATGGATCTGCCCGTTCCAACTCCGCTGGGCGCCTTTTACGTTTTCCCTTCCATTGAGGAATTCGGGATGTCGTCGGAAGAGTTCTGCATGCGCATGATCAAAGAAGGCGGGCTGGCAGCGACGCCGGGCAGCGCTTTCGGCTGTGACGGCCACATCCGCCTGACCTACTGCTACGCCGATCCGGTGTTGAAAGAGGGGATGGACCGTCTGCAGGCCTTCATTGAAAAAGTAAGGAGCGAAAAGCCGTGATCGATTTTCTGCAAAAAGCCTGGGACCTTCAGCAGGACATGGCGGCCTTCCGAGAAGATATCCATGCCCATCCGGAGATCGGGAATCAGGAAAGGCGGACAGCGGACAAGATCCGCAATGCCCTGAACGCCTTAGATATCGAAGTGATCCCTGTCCTTGATACCGGAACGATCGGAGTTTTACAAGGCGGGGAGCCGGGCGGGGCAGTTGCTTTTCGAAGCGATATCGATGCCCTTCCCATCCAGGAAGAGACAGGTCTTCCTTATGCCTCCTGCAGGCCGGGCCTGATGCACGCCTGCGGACATGATATGCATATAGCTTCGCTGTTAGGAGCGGCCTCGATCCTTGCAGCCGGTCGAAACAGGCTGAAAGGCAGGGCCTTTTTTATTTTTCAGCCGGATGAAGAGGGAGACGGAGGCGCGCAAAGGATCCTTGACACAGGGGTCCTGGATCAGCTTGGCGTAACGGCCGTATACGGTGCCCATGTGGAACCGACCTTACCCGTCGGAACGATCGGTGTCCGCTATGGAAGCTTTTACGCCAATGCCTGTGTATTTGATGTTGTCATCAAGGGCAGGGGATGTCATGCTGCGGAGCCTGAAAAGGGCATCGATGTGGTGTTTGCAGCAGCTCAGATGGTGGAGTCCCTGAAAGAATTGAACACTGACTGGATCGATGGTCAGCGCTGTGTATGCTCGGTCGGCAGCTTTCACGCCGGGACCGTTCGCAATATTCTGCCGGAGGAGGCAGAATTTCATGGGATCCTGCGCTGTACGACCAAGGCCATGCGCGAAGACAAGATGATTAAGATCCGCGAGAGGCTTACAGCGATCGCGGATAAAAATAAGGTCCGGGCGGAACTGACCATCCGCCGGGGCTATCCGGGCATTGTCAATCATGATAAGGATGTCCGCCTGGTCGAAAAAACAGCCGTAGGGCTGCTTGGAAAAGACCATGTGATCGAAGAAGCGGCCGGAACGATGACGACCGAAGACTTTGGATTTTATTTGGAGAAGTATCAGGGAGCTTATTATCATGTCGGTATCAGCAGCCCCTATCCGCTTCATTCTCCTCATATGGTCCCGGATGAAAAGGCACTTACCTATGCGGCAGCGGTCCACGCGGCAGTGATGGAAGCTGCTTTGGAAGGAGACAATCAATGATTATTACAACAAAATTCGGCGGTTCGTCACTGGCGGACGCTGACCATTTCCGCAAGGTAAAGGCTATTCTTGAAAAAGATCCGGCCCGGCGCTACATTGTTGTCAGCGCACCGGGAAAGCGGAACCATGACGATATCAAAGTAACCGATCTTTTATATTCACTGTATGATGCAGCCGAAAAGGGCGGCGATACGGAAAGTCTTTTGCAGGCTATATACGACCGCTACCTGGAACTGGTCAAAGACCTGGATCTTACCTTTGACCTGGGGGCAGAGATCGATACGATCCGCCGGTCACTGGTAAAGCCGGAAAAGGAATACCTGGCAAGCCGAGGCGAATATCTGAATGCGAAGCTCATGTCCTTGTATCTGGGTTGGCCTATGGTCGACTGCAGCCTCTTTGTCACCTTCGATGATCATCACCTGCTGGACGGTCCGGCCACCTATCAGAAAGGCAGTGACCTTTTGAAGGGACTGGAACACGCCGTTGTTCCCGGTTTTTACGGTGCAGACAAAAGCGGGATCATCCGAGTCTTTTCAAGGGGCGGATCCGACATTACCGGCTCTATCGTTTCACGATGTGTCGGAGCGGACTTATATGAAAACTGGACCGATGTCAACGGTATGCTGACCGCCGATCCCCGTATCGTTTCGGATCCCAAGACCATAGAGACGATCAGTTATCAGGAACTCAGGGAACTTGCCTACATGGGAGCTTCGGTCCTTCATGAAGATGCTCTGGCACCGATCCGACAGGCCGGGATCCCTGTTAATATCCGCAACACCAACCAGCCGGATGAACCGGGAACCATGATCCTTGCGTCAGATACCGACTGCCGGGGCCACCTTATTACCGGTATCGCAGGTAAAAAAGGCTTGTCCAACATCCAGCTCGATAAAGATCTTATGAATGAAGAGGTCGGTTTCGGCGCCAAGGTGCTGTCCATTTTGGCATCTCACGGAGTTCCGTATGAGCATACACCGACTTCCATCGATACTATGTCGGTACTGGTGGAAACGGCTGACCTGGAGAAAGAGCGGGAGGCTATCCTGGAGGAACTGAAGGAAGCTCTGCATCCTGACCGTATCTGCATCGAAGACCATATCGCTCTGGCTGCAATCGTAGGTAAAAACATGGCCCGCCATCCCGGCCTGGCGGCTAAAGTGCTTCAGGTAGTAGCCGACGCCGGCATCAATGTGCGCATGATCGATGTTTCCTTCAGTGAGGTCAACATGATCCTGGCTGTTGACGAAAAAAATTATGAAAAAACCATCACCGCCATTTATAATGGGTTACAGGAATATCTCTGATAAAGGAGCGTCTCGTAATCGATCATGAATGGCAATGTGATCCTGGGGGTACTGATCCCCTTCATGGGAACTAGTCTAGGCGCGGCAACGGTTTTTATACTGCGCCAGCAAATGTCCGAAAAAATCCAAAAGGTCCTGACCGGTTTTGCAGCGGGGGTCATGGTAGCAGCTTCTTTCTGGAGCCTTTTGCAGCCTGCTTTAAACAGCAGTCAGTCTATGGGGCATCTTGCCTTCATCCCTGCCGCTGTCGGATTTCTTTTGGGTATCGGTTTTCTTCTGCTTCTGGATGAGGTAACGCCTCACGAACATATGGATATGCAGGAGGAAGGCCCTAAAAGCCATTTGAAAAAAGCCACCAAGTTAGTCCTGGCGGTGACGCTGCATAACATTCCGGAAGGCATGGCAGTCGGCGTCGTTTATGCCGGCTGGATGACTGGGGCATCCGGTGTTTCGAGGGCAGCTGCTTTGGCTTTGGCTGTCGGCATCGCTATCCAGAACTTTCCCGAAGGAGCGATCGTATCCCTGCCTTTAAGGGCCGCCGGACTGTCACGGAGAAAGACTTTTCTTTACGGGGTTTTATCCGGCGCGGTAGAACCGCTTGCCGCCCTGATCACCATTTTGGCGGCGCGGATCGTTATCCCGGTCCTGCCGTATTTTCTGGCTTTTGCCGCCGGTGCCATGTTGTATGTGGTCGTGGAGGAGTTGATCCCCGAAATGTCAGAAGGAAAGCATTCGAACCTGGGGACGATCGCTTTTGCCCTAGGTTTTGTACTGATGATGATCCTTGACACAGCATTGGGCTGACGGTTTTCCGCCGGCCTTTTTATTGCACTTTTTCCTTCGCGATGCTACCATATATCCAACAATTTTTAACAGGAGGCATAAATGAGTCGAGCTTTTCGCATGAATCACGAAACGGCCGTCGTTTCGACCGATGCCGGGACCTTACAAGGTTATTTCGACAACGACCTGTACATTTTCAAAGGGATCCCTTATGCTAAGGCAAAGCGTTTTCATGACCCCCAGCCGGTAACTCCCTGGACCGGCGTCAGAAACTGCACAAGCTATGGTTATGTCTGTCCGCTGCTCTCCATGTCCGAGCCCGCCGGAGAACTGCTGGTACCGCACCGCTATTGGGTCATGAATGAAAATTGTCTGAACCTTAACGTGTGGACCCAGGGGCTGGATGACCATAAGCGTCCTGTAGTCGTATGGCTGCACGGGGGCGGTTATGAAGCAGGTTCTGCTATAGAGCAGGTTGCTTATGAGGGAGAAAACATGGCCCGCCTCGGGAACGTGGTCGTTGTTTCCATCAACCACAGGCTCAATATCCTGGGTTACCTGGATCTTTCGGATTTCGGCGATCAATACGCGAACAGCGGCAACGCCGGAACGACCGATATGATCGCAGCTTTGAAGTGGATCCATGATAATATCGCATCCTTCGGCGGCGATCCGGACAATGTAACTTTGTTCGGCCAGTCAGGAGGCGGCGGTAAGGTCACGGCTTTACTGCAGACACCGGCGGCGGACGGACTTTTCCATAAAGGCCTGATCATGTCCGGTGTACTGGATTCCAATCTGCTGCCCGAATGCGAGGGATCTGGTAAAGAAGCTGTTCTGGCCATTATGAAGGAATTGGGTATCTCTTCGGTAAGCGAACTGGAAACGGTTCCCTATGACCGCATGGCTCAGGCTTACAATAAGGTACGTCCTGATCTTAAAAAGAGGGGCCTGAACAACGGCGGATCTCCTCATCCCAACGAATTTTATGCGGGTGAACCGCTCAAAAACGGTTTCCGTAAAGAAACTTCAGAGATACCGCTGATCGTCGGCTCGGTATTCGGTGAATTTACCGGATTTGCACCGACTGCTTACGATAAAAATAAACTCAGCCTGGACGAACAGAAAGCCCTGCTGGAGAAGACACTTGGTCCTGCTGCCGGACAGCTGATCCCTCTGTTTGAAAAAGCTTATCCGGAGCGTAAGCTGATCGATCTGATCCAGCTGGATACCATTTTCAGAAAGCCCAGTATCGAATATGTCCGCAAGAGAGCCAAACTGAATGACAAGACCTGGACCTATCTGTTCAATATGGATTCCGACCTGAACGACGGTACGGTACCGTGGCACTGCAGCGACATTCCCTATGTCTTCCATAATTGCGAATATGTTCCCACCCAGGACAGTGACCCAGACCGGATCCTGGAGGAAAAGATCTTTGATGCCTTTATGAATTTCGTAAAGACAGGGAATCCCAATACAGACAAGCTTCCCGAGTGGCCTGCTTCGACGCCGGATCAGGAATACACCATGGTGCTGGATCAGGATCCGCATGTCAAAGTCAACTTTGACCACCAACTGGAAGAGGCGGGCGGAGACATTCTTGCAGCCGCTGCTTTTTCAGCTCTCAGCCAAAATCCGGATTCCGTACAGCATTAAGTAAACGACCAAGGAAAGGAGATCAGCTATGATCAAAATTTACGGACTGCCTACCTGCCCCTACTGCGATTATATTTATGAACAGGTCAAAGACAGAAAGGATGAGTTCGAATATATCAATATCGGAGCACATGTCAACAATCTCAAACAGTTCATGCATTTAAGAGACACCGATCCCGTTTTCGACCATTGCAAAGCAGCCGGAGACATCGGGATCCCCGCATTCGTATTTGAAGACGGCCGTGTATCCGTCGATCCGGCCGATGCGGGACTGATCGAATACGGTTCCCCGGCCGCCTGCTCCCTTGAGGATCATAAAAACGGCCGCAAGGGCTGCTGACAGGGATCGATTTATTAGAAAAAATTCGTTTCGAAAACACCTTTGTCTTGCGATCAGACAGAGGTGTTTTTATTTTTTTGAACTTTCCTGCGGTGCCGGATGATTTTAACTGTGATGAAAATCAGCAGGGCAAGAAGGATCAGGAAGGGAAGGGCACGGATCAGGAAAAGAAGGAAATTTTGCAGAAAGCTGATAAAACCGGTCCAGGACCGGCCGAATGCCCGGGCAATACGGGAGCCGAAGCTGTCCTTGGGATTTTCGATATCGGACAGAGCACTGACTTCCTCGACGGTAACGGTGATGGTGGAGTATTCGATGTCCATGTCCATGCCGGATTTAGTGGTGTTCGCCTGGTTGAGCTGAGTTTCTACTTCACTGAGCCTCTGTTCGATCGCGATCATATCCTGGATCGTTTCCGCCTTGTCCATCATGTCAGCAAGACGTTCTTTTTCAGCATTCAGGACCTGTATGGTCGTTTCGTTGTCGTTATAGGTTTTGGTAATATTCTGAGCACTCGAATTTTTCTGCATGATTTGGCCCAGATCCTCCAGACTGCTCATGAAGGTGTCAAATTTTTCGGCAGGTATGCGGATCACAAGGGTGGTTGACATTAACCCGGCCGGACTGTCATCCCTATACCAGTTGTAATTTTGATTATATTCGCTTTCCGACTCGATAAAACCGCCCATATCGCCCGTGTTTTTCCGAGAGTATAAATAATGTTGTGTAAACGCAGAAGGAGGGATTTAAAAAAGAGAGATCTGCCCTTATGATTTAGTTACCCCAACTAATCAGAAAGGAAAA
>OMYN01000043.1 GCA_900315265.1 uncultured Eubacteriales bacterium | reverse complement strand
CTCGGTAAGAAAAATTTAAGATCTATACTTCCTGAACATCTTGTAATTCCGAGTTTTTTCATGTATACTAATGATGAACTGAAAGGTTCGTAAATGTTACCGCTTCCTGATGACGCGGGTTACAAGTAAATCAGATCGCAAATGTTGCTGCTATCCTGGTGACGCAGGGTAAACATGATCCAGATCGTAAATTCTGATCCCCACCCTCTGCGGTGGGGATTTTTCATGAGGTGAAACATGGTTGTACAGGAAGGCTATTTTTATCATATAAAGGATTCGTTTTATCAAGAGGTAAACGATAATACTCTGATGTCAAACAAAGAAGACGGCGGATACCGTCCGCATTACTTTGCCATCAGGGATACCAGGAATTCTGATATCTTCTGGCTTGTTCCTGTCAGCTCCAAATACTCGAAATACAAAGCCTTCCACGATAAACAGGTTGCAAAATACCATAAGTGCACAAAAGTTGTTCTTGGGAAATTTGCCGGGTCAGATCACGCATTTCTGATTCAAAACGCTTTTCCTGTCACAGCTGATTATTTCGATCACATACACACGCGATTTGGACAGCCTGCAACTATCGCAAAACGAGTCAAACCTTGCACTTCACCGGCGAGGTATCAATCTTTTCTTTGCTGACATAGATCGGATATACGCACTTATGGAGAAAAAACTCCAAAGCTAACATCAAAGAGTCCAGCGAAAGCTGAAGCTCTTTTTTACGCCTCCCACGGAAGGCCCTGCTTCCCGAAGTGTCCGTAGGTGCTGGTCTTGTTGTAATCAACAGTGAGAAGCCCCAGTTCCCGGATGATGCCCCTTGGTGTCAGGTCGTAATTCTCCTCGACATACCGGCGGATGAATTCCGGATTCTGGAACTCCGTACCGAAGAGGTCGATATACACAGAAACCGGCTCCGTCACACCAATGGCGTAAGCCAGCTGCACTTCGCACTTATCCGCATATCCGGAAAGCACGATATCCCTTGCAATCTTCCGGGCCATGTAGGCAGCTGACCGGTCGACCTTCGTCGGGTCTTTTCCGGACAGGCCACCACCGCCGATATGGCCAATACCTCCATAGGTGTCACAGGCAAGTTTCCGACCTGTCACGCCACAGTCTGCAAAACTGCCGCCGATCACAAACCTGCCAGTCGGATTGACCAGCTTTTCAAAATCCGTATTCAAAACATACTCGGATGCGGCCAGCACCATGATCGACTCGATGATATGCCGGAAATCCGCCACTTCCACATCCGGGCTATGCTGCACGCTGCAAAGGAAGGTCGTGATCCGTCCGGTATCATAATCGTAGGAAACCTGGGCCTTGGCATCGGCCCTTAACATCCGGCTCGGATGGTTCTTTAAGATCTGCAGGAAGCGCGTCGCCACCATGAAGGGAATTGGCATGAGCTCCGGCGTTTCATTCGTCGCATAGCCGTACATGACTCCCTGGTCACCGGCACCGCCCTTATCGACGCCAAGCGCGATATCCGGAGACTGGCGCTTTACCAGAAGGCCGATATCAGGCCCTGCGTACATGGCAGGATTCCCGTAGCAAAGCTTCTCCCATCCAATCTTTTCAAAAACATCGTTCACGAGCTTTTTGTAATCTGGCTCATGTTTGCTGGTCAGTTCCCCGGCGATAATGATGTGCCGGTCTTTAATCAGGCACTCGATTGCCGCCTGGGAATCCGGGTCATGTTTTAAGCAGTCCGTCACGATGGCATCGGCGATCTGGTCACAGATCTTATCCGGATGGCCCTCGCTCACCTGCTCACAGGTCAGTATTTTCATAAACAATTCCTTTCATGAAGAAAGCCCCGGAAGACTGCTGTCCCCGAGGCTCTTGATCATTCTATTTTGCTGATTATAACTATAGCAGAAATGAGGAGTGACATTTTGTGACAAACCGTGGCAGCTTTGCTTTTGCAGAGAACCCGGCGGCTTTTCATTCCCAAGGCTCCTCATCATCCTGCTTCGCTGATTATAACTATATCAGAAAATAAGAGTGGCATTTTGTGACAAACCGTGGCATCTTCAGATGACGATTGCATTTTCAGGAACCAGCAGCTGCCTGATCGCCGCGTCATGCCAGCGGATCACAGTCCTGCGGTCAGCCAGAAGCTCTTCACCGATCTGCTCCCAGCAGTAGTTGTGGATGTAGCGGTACCGGAGAACCATCAGGTAATCCGGATTCGACACCTGCTTGAGAACCGAATGGATCTGGGCCTTCAGATCCACATACAGGTCG
>OMYN01000013.1 GCA_900315265.1 uncultured Eubacteriales bacterium | reverse complement strand
AGACATAGCTTCTGTTTTTCAATATTGTCTGTACCTCTTTTTGAAGGCGCCTATTATCAAGCAGACAGGAGACAAAAATACATAAAAGATATGACCAGATAAGGGACAATATCTACCTCATGATCGAAGAGATAGTAAGTAAAAACAGCGGCCAATTTAACGTTTTTTCATATCCCCCTGATTTTTTCTCGACAGTCCGTATCCATCTTTCTGCAAGTGTTATACAATAACGGTAAGCGTCACAAAAAGAACCAAAAGGAGATATACGATATATATGGCAGATCCGTTACCAATGATCACGTCGGAAGACTTAAGCAGGGATCCCCGGTTCGATGTGCCTTCGCCGGGCCGCATCGGCACCACGCCGCTGGACTCGCTGCTTAGCAATGAGGAGGCCATGGCACCGGTCAAAACCATGGCCAAAAAGATCTACCGGACGGTAGCCCGCCCTCATGTGAGCTTTGCCCCGACCAAAGAACCGGTCGCTTATGATGACCGTCTGTCCCTGACTTATATGCCTATCCTGCGCGGCCAGATCTGGGGCGGTGTTTATGACTGCGCCTGGTTCCATGTAAGAGGGAAGGTCCCGGCATCTTTCCTGTCGGACCACCTGGTCCTTCATATCAATATAGGAGGGGAAGGCCTGGTCTATGAAGACGGCCTGCCGGTCCAGGGAATAAGCAATACCCGCTGCCTTGTCAATGGCCTGTCGGCTGCCGGCGGGAAAACGATCATCGAACTGAACCGCACGATCAACGGAGTGACCCTGCTGGATCCTCAGGGTTCCTTTGATTTTTACATGGATGCCGGTTACAACGGTGTCAGCTGCATCCAGAACATTAGAAAAGCAGTCTTTCGTTATGCCCGGATCTGTACGGTCGATGATGCCCTGCGGGATTTTTACTATGATTACGTGACCGTTCTCTGCCTTTGGTGGAATTATAAAGAAAAGCTGGAAGCCGGGCAGGGAAAGTCCGGCGCGGACGATCCGGTCAAAAAAGAAGAAAAACTGCTGCGGGGACTTTTGGATGAAAGCTTCCGCCTGGAGGAAAACGGAGAGATCCATCAGGCATCCCAGGTGCTGCAGCCGGTCCTGTCTTCCGATAAACTGCCGGATTATAAACTGACAGCGGTCGGCCATTCTCATCTGGACCTGGCCTGGATGTGGCCCATCCGCGAAACCAAGCGTAAAGCAGCCCGTACCTTTGCCAACCAGATGGCCAACCTGGACCGGTATCCGGATTATATTTACGGGGCCAGTCAGCCCTGGCAGTATCAGGAACTGAAAGACCGGTATCCGGACTTTTACCGGCGTATCAAAGACTGGGTAGAGCAGGGGCGTATCGAGCCTCAGGGAGCCCTGTGGGTGGAGCCGGACACCAACCTTCCTTCCGGCGAATCGCTGATCCGTCAGATCCATTACGGTAAAGAATTTTACCGAAAGGAATTCGGTAAAGAAGTGACCAACTGCTGGCTGCCGGATGTCTTTGGCTATAACGGCAATCTTCCTCAGATTTTAGCTAAATCTGACGTACCGTATTTTATGACCATCAAGCTGAGCTGGAACGAGCATAACCGTTTCCCCTTCCGGACCTTCAACTGGTACGGGATCGACAAGAGCCGTGTCCTGGTCAATATGCCGCCGGACGAGTCCTATAACAGCAATGGGACTCCGATCAGCACCCTGCACGCCATGGATAACGACCCGGACAAGAGTGAAGCCAAGGGAGCGCTCTACCTGGTGGGTGAGGGCGACGGAGGCGGAGGATGCAGCGACGTTCATCTGGAAATGGTAAAAAGAGAAAAATCCCTGCGCAAGACCCCGCCGGTGGAATTCGGCAGGGCAGAGGATTTCTTCGAACGTTTGAGCAAGGTCCGCGACAGCCTGCCCAATTATCAGGGGGAGCTGTACCTTGAGAAGCACCAGGGGACCTATACCACCCAGGCGCGCAACAAACGCTACAACCGTAAGATCGAATATGCCCTGCAGGATCTGGAAACACTGGCCACCTATGCCTGGCTGATGGGGGCGGAGTATCCCCAGGAGCAGCTGGATCAGTGGTGGAAAGAGGTTCTGCTCTATCAGTTCCACGATATACTGCCGGGCAGCGGCATCGGACGGGTCTACAAAGAAAGCTGCGAGCGCTATCAGATCATGCTGGACCAGATAAGGCAGATGCAGGAGAAGCTGGCGGAGGAGATATTGGGAAAAGGTACTAAGAACATTGCTTTCAACCCCACTTCTTTCCTGTTGGACAGCAGCAAAAGAGGCGTCCGTGTCTTTGCCGCCCCTTTTGCTTTTGCCGAGGCGGAAAAGATCGGCAGCCAGGATCCTTCTCTGACCGTAAAAGAAGAGCGGGCCGGGGCAAGGGGATCCTTTGTAACCATGTCAAATCAGCTGCTGACCTTAACTTTCGCACCGGACGGGCAGATCCTGTCCTTTAAAGACGATAAGGGTCACGAATATGTTAAGCAGTATTTTAACCGCCTGGCTTTGTATCCGGACCCTAAGTCTCATTACAATGCCTGGGATATCGATTGGAAGTATTTCGAGAAGCGGCCGGTCATTCTGAAGGCTCAGTCAACGGATGTGATCTGCAAACGGTCGAGCCTGATCTTCCGGGCAGTCTACCTGCACGGCCGGACCCGGATCGTCCAGGATACCATTTTGACGGCAGGGTCGGATGTAGTCGACATCAAGACCAAAGCCGAGTGGCATGAGAAACTTCACATGCTGCGGGCAGAGTTTACGCCGACCATCGATTTCGACAAGGTCAGCTGTGATATACAGCTGGGAACCCTGACCCGGTCGGGGCGGGACCGGACCAAGGTCGAAAAGGCTCAGTTCGAGATCTGCGCTCACAAGTACATCGATGTTTGTGACGGTGAGTACGGATTCTCGCTGCTGAATGACTGCAAATACGGCCACCGGGCCAAGGACGGCTTCGTTTCGCTGAACCTTTTAAGGTCTCCGGTTTTTCCCGATGATACGGCTGACCTGGGAGAGCAGCAGTTTACTTATTCGATTTATGTTCATGAGGGCGGCCTGTCGGTAGAAACCTTGAAGAGGGCTTACCAGCTCAATAAACCGGCCTACTTCTTCCGCGGCGGCCACTTGCCCCAGCCTCTTCTGTCTTCCACCAACCGGGATGTGGTGATCGATACCATCAAGAAGGCTTATCCTCCCACATCGCTGGATGGGCAGGGACTTACCGATCCCGATGCGGTGGTCGTCCGCCTGTATGAAAGCCAGGGCCATTCCAACCAGACCTCTTTGAAGATCGGTTTTGCCCATGGCAAAGTCTACGAGACCAATCTGCAGGAGGAACATCCAGTCGAGACCGACCCGGAAAGACTTTCCTTCAAGCCCTTTGAAATCAAGACCATCGTGATCGAGCGATAAGAGCCATGATAAAAGGAGTAGGCATCGATGCGGTCGATATCAGCCGCATGCGGGCAAAGATTTATCAGACAGAAGAGGGAAGGGAAGGAGCCGGCAAAGAACTTGGAAAAGAGCCGGATTTTATCCAGTCACCTTTTGCCGGACATGTATTCAGCGACGAGGAGCTTACCATAGCTCGATCCCGCAGGGATCCGGCCGTTTTTCTGGCAGGCTGCTTTGCAGTAAAGGAAGCGGTTTTTAAAGTCCTTTCTCCTTTACTGACTCAGCAGGGAAAACCTTCCTACGACCTGAGGCGGATCCATTCGAACAGACGTAAAGACGGGAGCCCTCAGCTTGTCCTTGACGACGACACCAGGGCTTTGTTGAAGGAGGCCGGCCTGGACAGGATCGACCTGTCTATCACCAATGAAAAAGGGATGGCCATCGCTATTGCCGTGGGAAGCACTGAGGACAGGGAAACAGAAGCAGGATCTGAAAAATAAAAAAAGAGCCAAATGGCTCTTTTTTTATTTCAGAAACTGTGTTTACTTGTTCCTTTTGGACAGGGGCATTTCGAAACGGGATTTTTCCATATGCTCCGGGATATCGGTAGGATAGCGGCCGCTGAAGCAGGCGTCGCAGTAATCGGTGCTGTCGATCAGGCCTTTCAGGTCCTCCAGAGGCAGATACCCCAAGGAATCGGCTCCGATCAGCTGGGCAATCTCGGGAATGGAATGATGACAGGCAATCAAGTTATCGCGTGAATCGATATCGATGCCGTAATAGCAGGGGTTGAAGAAAGGCGGGGCGGAAACCCTGAAGTGGATCTCTTTGGCTCCGGCTTCGCGGACCAGCGAAACGATCTGCTGGCTGGTGGTGCCCCGGACGATGGAGTCATCGATCAGGACGACCCTTTTTCCTTTAACCTCGGACAGGATGGGTGCCAACTTGATCTTGACCAGCTGCATACGGGAAGACTGGCCGGGGGAGATAAAGGTACGTCCTATGTACTTATTTTTGATAAAGCCGATGGAGTAGGGGATGCCGGATTCCTGGGCAAAACCAAGGGCGGCGTCCAGACCGGAGTCGGGAACGCCTATGACGACATCCGCATCAGCAGGATGGCGGCGGGCCAGGATGCGGCCGGCGTTTTTGCGGGCCTCATGGACGGAAACACCGTCGATCACAGAATCAGGACGGGCAAAATAGATATATTCGAAAATGCAGTGAGTGCAGGGCTTGGTCCCACAGTGGTGACGGTTGGAATGGATCCCGTCTTTATCGATGGTCAGGATCTCACCCGGTTCGATATCCCGCTCAAAGACGGCTCCGACAGCATTGAGGGCGCAGTTTTCCGAAGCGACCACGATGGTGCCGTCTTCGCAGCAGCCGTAGCAGAGAGGATGAAAACCATGGGGATCTCTGGCGCAGATCAGCTTTTCTGCGCTCATCAGGATGAAAGAGTAGGCTCCGTCCAGACGATCCATGGCCTGGTCAACGGCTGCCTCGATCGAAGGGGTATGAAGGCGGGCCTGGGTTACGACATAAGCAATGATCTCGGTATCGGAAGTCGTGTGGAAAATAGCTCCGTTAAGTTCCAGCTCCTGGCGGATGTCATAAGCATTGGATAGATTTCCGTTATGGGCCAGGGCCATCTTGCCTTTCTGATGATTGACCTCGATCGGCTGGCAGTTAGCGCGGTTGGTCCCGCCGGTAGTACCGTAGCGGCAGTGGCCGACGGCCATGGTACCTTCCGGCAGTTTTTCCAGATCGGCTTTACCGAATACCTGGCTGACCAGGCCCAGGTCTTTATGAGAATAAAAAAGTCCATCGTTGTTGACAACGATACCGCAGGATTCCTGCCCGCGATGCTGCAGTGCATACAGACCGTAATAAGTCATACGGCCGACGTCTTCCGGTTTAGGACTGTATACACCAAATACACCGCAATCTTCATGGATCTCTCTCATACGTACTCCTTGTTTGGCAAAAAGAAGAGCCGGACCTTGCAAAAGCAGGGGCCGGCTCTGGAACGAACTTTACAGAACCTGAAAGCGCCTTTGCTTTTGCAGTTTACTGATCACTTTTTCCGGCGGCTTCCTCCAGCGAAGCTTTGATAAAGCCTCTGAACAGGGGATGCGGTTTGTTGGGGCGGCTCTTGAATTCGGGATGGAACTGGACACCCACAAAGAAGGGGCGGTCAGACAGTTCCACCGTCTCCACCAGGCGCCCATCGGGAGACAGACCGGACAAGGTCAGCCCGTTTTTGACCATCACATCGCGGTAGTCATTATTGAACTCATAGCGGTGGCGGTGACGTTCCTGAATGGTCAGCACGCCTTTATCATCGATCGACGCCTTGGAAATGTTGGCTTCCGGATGCTCTTTGATCGCGTCCTTGTAGCAGCGTTCCATGGTGGTGCCGCTTTTGATGACGCAGGGATAAGCGCCCAGGCGAAGGGTGCCGCCTTTGTCGATGTCTTCCGACTGGCCCGGCATAAAGTTGATGACTTTGTTGGGGCACAGCTCGTCAAACTCGCCGGAATCCGCGTCTTTGATGCCGCACACGTTGCGGGCGAACTCGATGACTTCGATCTGCATACCCAGGCAGATGCCGAAATAGGGGATCTTGTTTTCACGGGCATAGCGGGCGGCCTCGATCATGCCGGGGATGCCGCGGCTGCCGAAACCGCCGGGAACGATGATGCCGTCAAGACCGGCCAGCTGGTCAGCCGCGTTTTCGGCCGTAATGTTTTCGGAATCGATCCAGTGGATGTTGACCTGAGCGCTCTCGGCATAGCCGGCGTGGCGCAGGGCTTCGGCCACCGACAGGTAGGTGTCGTGCAGCTGGATGTACTTGCCGACCAGACCGATCTCAACACAGCGGGTCGGATGTTTGATGCGGTCGACCAGGGCCTTCCATTCGGTCAGGTTCGGCTCAGGAGCATCGATGCCAAGCTCCCGGCAGACAACACCGGAGAAGTTGGCCTTTTCCAGCATCAGAGGAGCTTCGTACAGACAGGGCAGGGTAATATTTTCAATGACACAGTCGGGTTTTACATTGCAGAAGAGGGAGATCTTTTTAAAGATGGACTCTTCCAGAGGTTCGTCGCAGCGCAGGACGATGATATCCGGATTGATGCCCATGCCCTGCAGCTCTTTGACAGAGTGCTGGGTAGGCTTGGATTTATGCTCGTCCGAACCGCGCAGGAAGGGAACCAGCGTTACATGGATAAAGAGACTGTTTTCATGACCGACTTCCAAAGAGATCTGGCGGACGGCTTCGATGAAAGGCTGCGATTCGATATCACCGATGGTACCGCCGATCTCGGTAATGACTACGTCCGCGTTGGTCTGCCGGCCGCAGCGGTAGATAAAGTCTTTGATCTCGTTGGTGATATGAGGGATGACCTGGACGGTCGAACCCAGATATTCTCCGCGGCGTTCCTTATTCAGCACGTTCCAGTAGACCTTGCCGGAGGTAAGGTTGGAATAGCGGTTCAGGTCTTCGTCGATAAAACGCTCATAATGTCCCAGGTCAAGGTCCGTCTCCGCACCGTCCTCGGTCACGTAGACTTCACCATGCTGATACGGACTCATGGTGCCAGGGTCTACGTTGATATAAGGATCCAGTTTCTGAGATGCGACCTTCAGGCCTCTGGCTTTAAGAAGGCGTCCCAAAGACGCTGCCGTGATGCCTTTCCCAAGACCGGATACAACGCCGCCGGTCACAAAAATGTACTTTGTCATAATGCCCCCTTATCTGTCAGCGGATAAAACATTTTCCGCAATGGTACGCTTGGATACGCCGTGATCCATCGCCTGTTTTTCTAGGTAGCGGTGGGCCTGGGCCTCTGTCATGTGATCCCGCTCGATCAGGACCAGCTTGGCCTGATTGACGACGCGGATCTGAGACATCCTTTCTTCCAGCGATTCTGCTCTTTTCTCCATGCGGCGAAGCCTTTCGCGGGTCCCGCACAGAAGCGTCATCGCGGTAAGGATGGCGGATGAAGTCGTCGGTTTGCTGATGACCAGGACACCGTAAGGCGCTACTTTACTGTAAGCGGCCGGATAATTTTCAGCCTTCACGAAAAGAAGCGCGCCGCTGGCTGTTTTATTGACGATGTCCAGGGCGAGTTCAAAACCGGACTCGTCGGAAGCGTCAGCAAGTGGTGCGTTGATCACAACAATATCAAAACTTCGTTCGACCAGATACCGCCTGGCCGCCATAGAATCCCCGGCCTGGACGATCTCGTCGTACCGGCTTTTCGGAAGAAGGCCGGCAAAGGTCTGGTTCATCTTTTCGGATGATGAAACCAAGAGCACGCTGTAAGAGCGTTTAAGTTTCAGATCCATGCGGCTTTCCTCCCCCTTCCCGAAATTTTACCACAAGCAAAGCGGATGTAAATAGAAAATATTATTTCGTATAGGCTCTGAAGACGCTGGCCGGGAGGTATTCGGAAACAAAACGGCTCTTGATAGCCTCCTGTTTGGCCATCTCTAGCGTCAGGGGAAGAGCGCGGAACTTAGACGTAACATCGCTGGAAGCGGTGTACAGGTTCACATTCGCTGCATCGGGAAGGACCAGATTCCGATCGATGCCGTCAAGGCAGGCATCGATCAGAAGGGTAAAAGCAAGGTAAGGATTGCACAAAGGATCGGGAGACCTCAGTTCTGCCCGGCGGTAAGCCCCGGTCGCGGCCGGTATGCGGATCAGCTGGGACCGGTTTTCTTCCGACCAGGATACATAGCGGGGAGCCTTGCGGCTGCCGAAACGGCGGTAGGAAGCCTCGTCCGGGTTCAGAAAGAGGGTCATCTCGGTAATATGGGACAAAACACCCGCGATGGCCGGCCTCATCACATCCCGGTCATTCTGACCGGTGTCATTCTGACCGGTCACTGAAAAGTTCAGATGCATGCCGTTGCCGGATTCGTCTTCGAGCGGTTTGGGGTTAAAGCTTGCAAACAGACCGCTGGAGGCCGCCAGAGTGGATACGACATTACGGAAGGTTACCGCATTGTCAGCAGCTTCCAGCGGCTGAGCGTAATGAAAATCGATCTCATTCTGGCCCGGACCCTCTTCATGATGGGAGGCTTCGGGCGTGATCCCCATTTGTTCCAGGGTAAGGCAGATCTCCCGGCGGACATTTTCGCCCTTATCGTCCGGGGCAATATCCATATAGCCGGCCCGGTCGTAGGGGATCAGGGTCGGCTGGCCGTTTTGGTCACGTAGAAACAGATAAAACTCGATCTCGGAGCCGAAGGAAAAGGTAAATCCCTTTGCCTGGGCGCGATTCTGCGCTTCGATCAGAAGCGAGCGGGTATCCGCGTCGATGACGGTGCCGTCCGGCCGGGTGACGCTGCAGAACATGCGCACGACGCGGCCGTGATCCGGCCTCCAGGGAAGAGGAGCCAGCGTGGCAGGATCCGGGTGCAAGAGAAGGTCCGAATGGACCTCGCCGCCGAACCCTGCGATAGCGCTGCTGTCGATGGCTATGCCCTCGTCAAAAGCCCGTTTGAGTTCTGACGGCATAATGGAGACGTTTTTAGACTTTCCGAACACATCGGTAAAAGCCAGACGGATAAATTTGACGTCTTCTTCCTCCACATAGGTCTCTACTTCTTCGCGCGTGTAGTTCATAAAAAAGGATCCGCCTTTCCTAGCATGCTTTAGTTGGTAACGTTGCCCCTTAGTTGGCAACGTTGCCTTAATTGGCAACGTACAGTTCTTTATAGGGGTTTTCGGAGTTGGGAGTGATCAGGGTATACTGACTGGATAAAAGAGTATCCAGATCGTGACCGAATAAAAAGCAGAAGCGCTCCAAATAGGGACGGATGCTTTCGACATCTTGTTCGGACGCGGTTTTGGTGGTCACCTGGTCGGGAAAGCGGACCATCGAGGTGTCGCCTCTCAGGAACATGCGTCCTCCGTGCATACCGGTGCAGGCAAAGTTGTGAACGATCTCCTGCTGAGCGCCGTGGGCATCGCTGGCCAGTTTCGGGTTCATGCCCAGTACGATGATGGTGCCGCCTGCCTGATATTCTCCGATAAAGCTTCCTGCCCGGCCGCCGATCACGATGACCGGCTGTTTTTCACGGTAGGCTTTCATATGGATACCGGCCCGGTAGCCGGCATTTCCTTCGATATACATGGCTCCGCCGCGCATGGCGTAGCCGGCCGCGTCGCCGATGTTTCCGTGGACGACGATCTCACCGTCATTCATGGTATCGCCGACCGCATCCTGGGCATTTCCGTTAACGGTGATATTGCACCCGTTCAGGTAAGCACCTAAAGCGTTGCCCGGAACACCGTCGATGGTCAGGTTCCGCCCACCCAGGCCTGCCGCGATGAAACGCTGCCCTAAGGCGTTCTTGATGTAAATATCCTGATCCTGACTTTTGCGGATGGCGTCATTCAGCTGCTGAAAGGTCAAAGAACCGGCATTGATAACCATATTATTTTACACCTCCCCAGTCAGTATGTGATGACGATATTTTTCCCCAAACGCGTACAGATTTGGTAGCTTTTTCATAGATTCAAAATCGACCTCGGACAGGGGGATGCGGTTGCGGATCATGTTGGTATAGATCCCGGCCCGGTCGATATCCCCTACCAGCATAAAGCCGGTCAGGTAGCCGTCCTTGGTGAACAGCTTCTTCCAGTGGTCTTGGTCCTTTTCCTCATAGACCTGGCAGCCCTCCGGAGCCGAGCCAGCCGACATGATATGCAGCCCCATAAAGCCGATCGAGTTCATAGCGATGGCATTATCAAAGACCGCTGCGGGTGATCCGGCGTCCTCAGATGCCGCATTGACCCCGGCCGTGTACCCCTCCAGGTAAGCGTTGGGAAGGATCGCCATCACTTTGCTTGTCCCCTGGGTCAGTTCCATGGTCTGTGCGCAGTCTCCGGCCGCATATACATGGTCAAGAGAGGTGCGGCAGGCTTCGTCGATGACGATACCTCTTTCGACCTTGCCTCCGGCTTCCTTGACCAGACGGGTGCCCGCCCGGACTCCGACGGCTAAGACAAGGATATCGAAATCGACCGATTTACCGCTGGACATAAGGGCCGTATAGGCTCCGTCCGCGTTCTTTTTGAATTCGGACGCAGAATCCGCCAGAAGAAAACTCATGCCGTTCTTTTCCAGATGTTTTTGTACGATGGAAGCCGTAGGAGCATCCAGGATACTGGAAAGGACCCGGTCCGCCAGATCGCAGACCGTAATGGATCCGACGCGTCCGGTCAGACCTTCGGCGCATTTAAGGCCGATCAGGCCGGCGCCGACGATAAAGACCCGGCTGTCCTTGCGGATGGCCTTTTCGATGGCCAGGGCATCATCCAGAGTCTGGAATGTGTACTTATTTTCAACAGTATCCAGGCCTTTAAAAGGCAGTACAAAAGGATCGGAGCCGGTAGCCACGATGCACTCGTCGAAAGGAAGAGAGCTTCCGTTGTCCAGCTCGACCTTGCCGGAGGACAGCTTTTCAGCCGACACGCCGTAAAGGACTTCTGCCTTATTGTTTTTGTAAAAATCAGGATCCCGGTACTGCATACGGGTAAGATCCGTCTTGCCTTCCAGAAGGTAAGAGATCAAAGGCCGGCAGTAGACCGGATATTTTTCTTTGGAAACAACGGTGATAAGCCCCTGGCTGTCACGGCTGCGGATGCCTTCGATAGAGGCAGCGGCAGCAACACCGTTTCCGATGATCACGTATTGTTTCATATGTTACCGCTCCTCAAAGACGATGGCCGCGTTGGGGCAGCCTGCCACGCAGGCAGGTTTGCCTGCTGTATTTTTCAGACACAGTTCGCATTTTTGAACCGCGCCGGTATCGTCGTGCGTGATGGCCCCGTAAGGGCATACCAGGATGCAGGTAAAGCAGCCGACGCACTTGTCATGATCGATGACGACGGTCCCGTTCTCCTTATGAAGGGCTCCGCTGATACAGCTCTTGACACAGATGGGGTCGGTGCAGTGGCGGCACTGTACCGCATAACTGATGGCTGTCTGGGACGGATCGGCGCAGGAAGCGTCTTCATCGGTACTTTCGATCGTGATCCTGGGGAAGATCGGTTTGTCTTTCAAAGCATCGACCATCCCGTACAGGCCCTGCCCGGCCTTGGGGCTGTTGGCATAAGCGCAGTTATATTCGCATAAGTGGCACCCCAGGCACCACTGTTCATTTACATAGACCCGTTTCATTCTCCCGCGTATGAGACACCGAGGATCTCAAGCTCCTTTTCACTAAGTCCTACGCCGCGCAGCATCAGACGGTTGCCCCGCAGCGCCTCGATGGAGTTAATACCCATTCCGCCCATCATTTCCTTGATCTCGTGCTGCCAGGCGGTCATCAGATTGACCAGATGCTGAGTGCCGATATCGGTATTCAGTCTCTTGACCAGTTCCGGCTGCTGGGTGGCGATGCCCCAGTTGCACTTGCCGGTCTGGCAGGAACGGCACAAATGGCAGCCCAGAGCGACCAGAGCCGCTGTTCCGATGTAGCAGGCGTCCGCTCCCAATGCGACGGCTTTTACGACATCGGCCGCCGAACGGATGGAACCGCCTACGACTAAGGAAACGTCGTTGCGCACGCCTTCATCTCTCAGGCGCTGGTCCACAGAGGCAAGCGCCAGTTCGATGGGGATGCCGACATTATCACGGATCCTTGTAGGAGCGGCGCCTGTGCCGCCCCGGATACCGTCAATAGCGATGATATCGGCGCCGCTTCTGGCGATACCGCTGGCGATGGCCGCGATATTGTGAACAGCCGCGACTTTGACGATGACCGGTTTGGTATAATTGGTTGCTTCCTTTAAAGAATAAACCAGCTGGCGCAGATCCTCGATGGAGTAAATGTCATGGTGGGGAGCAGGGCTGATCGCGTCGGTCCCTTTGGGGATCATACGGGTGCGGCTGACGGCTTCGGTGATCTTGGCCCCGGGAAGATGGCCGCCGATACCGGGCTTTGCACCCTGGCCCATCTTGATCTCGATGGCGGCTCCGGCATTAAGATATGCCTCGTGAACGCCGAAACGGCCGGAGGCTACCTGGACGATGGTGTTGGGGCCGTACTTGTAGAAGTCTTCGTGCAGGCCGCCCTCACCGGTGTTGTAGTAGATACCCAGCTCGGTCGCTGCCCGGGCCAGAGATTCATGAGCGTTGTAGCTGATAGCACCGTAGCTCATGGCGCTGAACATAAGAGGCATGGACAGCTCCAGCTGCGGAGTCAGGCTGGTATCGATGCTGCCGTCAGGCAGACGCTTGATGCTACGTGGTTTCTTGCCCAAGAATACCTTGGTTTCCATAGGTTCTCGCAAAGGATCGATGGAAGGGTTGGTAACCTGGGACGCATTGATCAGAAGATGATCCCAATAATTGGGAAGAGGATTGGGGTTGCCCATAGAGGACAGAAGCATACCGCCGGTCTCAGCCTGTTTATAGATCTCTTTGATGGTCTGCTGGCTCCAGTTGGCATTGGGACGGAACTGATTTTCATTGACGCGGATCTTTAAAGCGTGGGTAGGACAGAGGGTCACACAGCGCTGACAGTCAACGCAGCTGGCCTCATCCGAGACCATGACGCCCAGATCCGGATCAAGATGATGGACTTTATTAGCGCACTGACGCTCGCAGACACGGCACTTGATGCAGCGGGTCTGGTCACGGAGGACTTCAAATTCGGGAGTCACTAAAGAAATGGGCATCTGTTACACCTCCTTCTCATATTCATCGGTCAGGACGATAAAGGGCTCGCCGCCGGCCGGCGCGTAAAGATTGGTGACATCCGGTTCCATTGCCCGGATGGCTGCTTCCTCGCTGGCGATGTAGACGGTATTTCCCTTCCGGGCAGTCACCATGGAACGCAGTTTCAGACGGTCGTTTAAGGCCATCAGTCCGCCGTTGAAGCCCAGAATGATAGAGAAGGGGCCCGTGATCAGAAGGCTGGAATAGATCTTTCTAAGGTAAGTCTGCACTTTGGCTTCCTGGGGATCTTTATGATCGATGGTATCCCAGAAGGAAGCGGCAATGACAGAAGACATTTCTTTTAAAGACAGCTTCTGCTTACGGAGCAGATAATCCGCTATATAGGTAATGACCTCGGTATCGGTCTGAAGGGTGCATTTATAGCCGAACATCTCGATGAAGCGGCGGTTGGCATCATAAGAGGAGATCTCACCGTTATGAACGACCGAGTAATCCAGAAGGCCGAAAGGATGAGCGCCGCCCCACCAGCCGGGGGTATTGGTGGGATAACGGCCGTGAGCCGTCCATTCATAACCCTCGTAGTCGTCCAGCTGATAGAAACGGCCGACGTCTTCGGGAAAGCCGACTGCCTTAAAGATGCCCATGTTTTTGCCGCTGGAGAAAACGAAGGCTCCGTCCAGATGGACATTGATATACATGACGCAGCGGGCGGTATATTCTTTTTCATCGACCTGAAGACGCAGCATCTGCGAAGTCAGCGGGATGATAAAGTAGCGCCAGATCAGCGGAACATCGTTGATTTCGGGGATCTTGCGGGTAGGGATCGTTTCTGCCTGTACGATCTCAAAATGATCTTTCAGATACTTTTCACATTCTTCCTGAGCCTTACGGCTGTCGTAGAAAATGTGAAACGCATAAAAGTCCTTATAATCAGGATAAATGCCATAGCCGGCAAAGCCGCCTCCTAAACCGTTGGAACGGTCGTGCATGGGGATCATGCTTTTAATGACCGTTTCACCGGAGATCGGCCGAAGGTCTTTGGAAACAACTGCCGAAATAGCACATCCCGACGGGATGCGGACCTGACCTTCCAGTTCCATAGATACTGTCCTTTCCTGCCTGTGAAAGCCCAAGAGCGATGCCGAAGCCTCTCACAGACTTTTATTGGCGCCGGGCTGTTTTTTATATATGCCCGGCATGTCAAAAAAAGGCGTCTAAAATAAGACCTTCTGACATTCTTTGGAAAACACCCTTGTTTTCCTGCAGGATGCCGGTCAGTCTTACCATGAACGCCCTTGCTCATCAGTTTCTCTATTGTAACGCCGCCTTTATCCCTTGTCAATGAATGAAGTCCGGCGTCCGATTCAAAAATAACGAAATTTTGACGATTTTGGACCTTTTTTATGGACAATTATGAAGGATGAAAATTTTATTATGCAAAAAATGCCCTTTTCGGGAGGCTGATCCAGCCCGTTTTCAAAAAATTTTTGAAAAAATTTCTTCCATATAATGCGGTCGTCTTTGGCAAGTGCTGCCCGGCCGGGAACGGTTGACAAAAAAACAGGGAGTGATAAGATGAACGGCATAAAGGCAAAGGCGTCTTTCGAAAAGGCGCATTGCCTTATTTTATGTTTAGCGTAAAGCGGTCAACGTCTCCTGCTGTGAAGAGCGGGAGCGGGTGGCGCTTCGCATCCTTAGGGGGGTCTTTTATGGAAAAAGTAACCGAGATCTTTGGAAGTCTTGTCTTTGACGACCGTGTCATGAAGGCGCGGCTGTCGACCGAGACGTATCACTCTCTGAAGAGAACCATCAAAGAGGGACGGTCGCTGGACAGTAAGGTAGCGGATGAAGTCGCTGCCGCAATGAAGGAATGGGCGATCGAAAAGGGAGCTACCCACTTCACTCACTGGTTCCAGCCTATGACCGGCGTTACCGCTGAAAAGCATGACAGCTTTATTTCTCCGGCACCGGACGGGCGTGTCATTATGGAATTCTCCGGCAAAGAACTGATCAAAGGCGAGCCGGATGCTTCTTCGTTCCCGTCGGGCGGACTTCGCGCAACCTTTGAAGCCAGAGGTTATACCGCATGGGATCCTACTTCCTACGCTTTCGTAAAAGATCATACGCTGTGCATCCCGACTGCCTTCTGCTCTTACGGCGGTGAAGCGCTGGATAAAAAGACGCCTCTTCTGCGTTCTATGGAGGCTCTGAACAAACAGGCCCTTCGTGTCCTGAAACTGTTCGGCAATGAAGATGTTAAACGGGTCATCACCAGTGTCGGTCCCGAGCAGGAATACTTCCTGATCGACCGCGACCAGTATGAACAGCGTGAAGACCTGAAACTTACCGGCCGTACTCTGTTCGGCGCAATGCCTTCCAAGGGCCAGGAACTGGATGACCATTATTTCGGTGTCATCAAACCCCGTGTCCTGTCCTTCATGGAGGATCTGAACGAGGAACTGTGGAAGCTGGGTGTCCTGGCTAAGACCGAGCATAACGAGGTTGCTCCTTCTCAGCACGAGTTGGCTCCCATTTACTCCACCACCAACGTGGCTACCGACCACAACCAGCTGACCATGGAGATCATGAAGAAGGTTGCCCTTCGTCATAATCTGGTCTGCTTACTGCATGAAAAACCCTTCGCCGGCGTTAACGGTTCCGGCAAACATAACAACTGGTCAATGGGCACCGATACCGGTGTCAACCTGTTGACCCCCGGAGACACGCCTCATGAGAACGCGCAGTTCTTAACTTTCCTCTGCGCCGTCATCGAGGCTGTGGACCGCTATCAAGACCTTCTTCGTCTGTCGGTCGCAACCGCTGAGAACGATAACCGTCTGGGCGCCAACGAGGCACCTCCGGCTGTTATCTCTATCTTCCTGGGCGACGAACTGACCGAAGTCCTGAAGTCTCTTGAGAATGATACACCTTATGATGGTACCGAGAAGACGGTCATGAAACTTGGTGTTCATGTACTGCCCAAGTTCTTCCGCGATACCACCGACCGCAACCGTACTTCGCCTTTTGCCTTCACCGGCAACAAGTTCGAGTTCCGTATGCTGGGTTCTTCCAACAGTATCGCTACCTGCAATACGATCCTGAACGCAGCCGTTGCGGATGTCCTTCGCGAGTATGCAGATGCTCTGGAAGGTTCCGCTGACTTCAACACTGATCTGCACAAACTGCTGCAGAAGTCTATTAAAGAACATAAGCGCATCATCTTCAACGGCAACGGTTATGATGACAGCTGGATCGATGAAGCCGTCAACAAACGCGGCCTGCTGAACCTGCGCACCACCGCCGATGCTTATCCGGTCCTTCTGGAGAAGAAGAACGTCGATATGCTGACGTCTCTTAAGATCTATTCCGAATCGGAGATCAAGGCCCGCTATGAAATCGGCCTGGAGAACTACTGCAAACGCCTGAACATCGAAGGCCGCACCATGGTAGACATGGCCCGCCGCGAGATCCTGCCGGCTATCGAGACTTATGTCAAAGAGCTGTCTGATACCTATTCTGCTAAAGCAGCAGTGGTAGGCGGAGACGGAGCCGGTACCTTCGAGAAGAAGAGGATCGCCACCTTGTCCGCTCTGGTCGACGAGATCGATACCAAGGCTGACCAACTGGAAGATGTCCTCAATACCTACAAGTCCATGGGCGACGGTCAGGAAGCTGCCAACTATGTACGCGATAACGTACTGGACGGCATGACTGCCCTGCGTAAGCCTTGCGACGAAGCCGAGACGCTGACCTCTCAGAAAGACTGGCCGTTCCCGACTTACGAGAAGCTGCTGTTTACCGTTAAATAATTAAACCGACAGCATCGTTTCTCCCTTTCAACTGCTCTTTTCAGAAAGGTTTGGGATGGATCTTTCTGTTGAGAGAGTCTTCTCCGGCCGGCCCCCCGCGATACCGATTCGGCCGGAGAAGGCTTTATAGATTGTTTCGTATGATTCTTACCTTGAGATGAAAAAACGAGTAGAAACATGATCGCTCCGTTAAAGCTGTGCCTTTTAAGGCCGCGGCTCATAACGGAGCGATTTTATATGTGATCGTTATTATTTCGTTCGTATTCGAACAGGTACTGCTGCATGATCCCGTTATAGGGGCGGTAAAGGTCAAAGGGGAAACCATTCTCAAAGCCCTGGTCTTTTCCATAGTGCCTTTCCAGGACCCGTCCGATCCAGACGTCTTTCGGAAAAAAGTCCAGCCGGTGAAGACCGTACAGGGCCGTGCACGAAGCGACTTTGACCCCTACGCCGTACAGACTTGTCAGCTGCTCCATGCAGTCCTTTTCGCTGCACTGTTTGAGATAGTCGAAATCGATGCCCTGACCGGCCGCCAGGCGGGCGGCAGAGCGGATGTACTTTTGCCGGTAGCCCAGGTGACATTGTCCAAGCTCCCGGTCGGAGAGGGAGTCAAGGGCTTCGGCTGACGGAAAAGTATACCAGCCTTCCGGCTTAGGCTCCCCGCCTGCCTGGCAGAGGGCTTCCACAGACTGACGGATGGCCGGTATGTTCTTTCGCTGGCTGATGATAAAGGTGATCAGTATTTCCCAGGGGTCCTGGCTGAGGATGCGGATGCCCCGGCCGTACTGAGAGGCGGCATATAAGTAAGGATCCTTTTCCTCATCGATCCGGCCGCGGACCGTCCGGTAGTCAGTCGCAAAGTCAAAGTAGGGATACCAGACATGGTCAAATTCCTCCTGAGTGCAGGAAAGTTGGTATTTGCCCGGTCCTTTTTCTGCCCTCGGGGCAGGACCTATGGTCAGAAGCCGATCCCGATAGGGGATCTTCCAGAAACCGTCCTTAAGCGGCCTCCAGCGGAAACACTGGCCGCTTTTCGCGATCTTATCCAGATTGAAATCGTCCTTGATCGTCAGAATCATGATCCCTCCCGGCTCTTACTTTTTCTAAGGATTTTCTCATGCTATAATAATACATCATGGAAAGAAGGTATCCATATGAAAATTACGGAAGGTTACATGCCCTATCTGGGCTATCGGACCTATTATCGGATCGTGGGCGAAAAAACGGACAGGGCCCCTCTGCTGCTGCTTCACGGGGGACCCGGTTCCACCCATACCAAGATGGAAGTATTGGATCCTCTTGCGGATCTGAGCGGGCGGCAGCTGGTCATGTACGACCAGATCGGCTGTGGGAATTCCTATCTGGACGGACATAAAGAACTTTGGAAGGCCGAGACCTGGATCAATGAACTGATCGAGCTGAGAAAGTTTCTGGAGCTGGACACGATCCACCTGCTGGGCCAGTCCTGGGGCGGCATGCTGGAGCTATTGTACATGACGGGGACAAAGCCTCAGGGAGTCCTTTCGATGACGCTTTCATCGACCCTTCCCTCGGCAGCTCTGTGGTCTAAAGAACAGCACCGCCGCATCAAAATGATGAGTCAGGAAGACCAGGAGGCCATTCAAAAAGCGGAAGAAAGCAATGACTACACCAGCCCGGCCTATCAGGCGGCCGAGGAAGAATTCATGCACCGCTATTGCGCGCTCGATCCGGGACCGGACGCTCCGGAGCCCGTGCGTCGAAAGGTAAAAACCGGCCGCGAAGCCTATGTGACCGCCTGGGGACCCAATGAGTTTACCCCTAACGGGACCTTAAAAGACTATGATGTAACGGATAAGCTTGGCCGGATCCATACCCCGACGCTGGTAGTCAGCGGTACCCAGGATCTGTGCTCGCCTTTGATCGCCAAGACCATGGCGGACGGCATACCGGGGGCCCGGTGGGAGCTGTTCGACGGGGCCCGCCATACCTGCTATGTGGACCAGACCGACAAATATCTGAAGATGATGACATCCTGGCTTAAAGAAAACGACCGGTAAGGCAAAGGCCGGGACAAATATCAAAGAAGAGGTGTAAAGATGGTAGATTATACAGAAGGCAAAGGGATCCAGTATCATGTGGGGACCAAACCGGGCGACGTGGGCCGCTATGTGCTGCTGCCCGGCGACCCCAAACGCTGTGCAAAGATAGCCAGGTATTTCGATGATCCGGTCCAGGTGGCCGATTCGCGTGAGTTTATGACCTATACCGGCACCATCGACGGGGTCAAGGTCAGTGTGACCAGCACCGGAGTCGGCGGGCCTTCCGCTTCGATCGCGCTGGAGGAACTGACCAATTGCGGGGCCGATACCTTTATCCGGGTAGGTACCTGCGGCGGTATGCAGCTGGACGTTAAGGGCGGCGATGTGGCCATTGCCACCGGAGCCATTCGTATGGAGGGCACCAGCAAGGAATATGCTCCGATCGAGTTTCCGGCTGTAGCGGATCTGGATGTGACCAACGCGCTGGTCGCGGCGGCCAAAGATCAGAAGGTGCCTTATCACACGGGCGTCGTCCAGTGCAAAGATTCTTTTTACGGCCAGCATCAGCCGGAAAAGCACCCGGTGGGATATGAGCTGTTGAATAAGTGGGACGCCTGGCTGAAAATGGGGACGATCGCGTCCGAGATGGAATCCGCGGCCTTGTTTATCGTAGGCGCTTACCGGCGCGTGCGGGTCGGCACCGTCCTTTTGGTCGTAGCCAATCAGGAGAGGGCCAAAGCCGGCCTTGACAACAAGCAGGAGCATGACACCGATAAAGCCATCCGCGTGGCTATCGGAGCCATCCGCCGCCTGATCAAGGAAGACAGTGGCCAGACCACTGGCGAGACCGATGGTGAAATCAAAGGGGTAAACAAATAAGAAAGGCTCTGCCATGAGGCGCTTTAAAAAAATTTCGGCTTCTTTTTTAGCTGTCCTGTTGGTGCTGGCCATGCTCCTGACTTGTCAGGGACCCATCGAAGCCAAGGCGGAACCGGCTCCCAGCGGGCAGCTGGGGGATAATGTCACCTACACCCTGGACGGGGGGATCGTCACGGCCACAGGCAGCGGACCTACTTATGATTTTGACGACGGTGTTCACGGCAACCCCTTTACATGGGTCATGGCGGACGACGATGTGATCCTGGGCGCAGATATCCAGGAAGGGATCACGACGCTGGGGAACGAGATCTTCAGCAATTGCCAGAAAATGGTCTTTGTTTCCCTTCCTTCAACCTTGACATCGATCGGCAATACTGCCTTTTTTGCCTGCACCCACCTGCCTGTGCTCAGTATTCCCGACTCGGTCACCGAAATCGGAGAGCAGGCTTTTGCGGATTGTGAAAGATTGGAGACGATCCGGCTTTCTCATAGTATTACCGAAATCAAGAAGGATACCTTCGACGGCTGCGACAGTCTGGTATCGATCCGGGTCCCGGACGGGGTGACCCGCTTGGATGACTTTGCCATCAGCGGGCAGAAAAGCCTTACGACCGTGATCCTGCCGGCTTCCCTTACCTATATCGGCGAGAACAATTTCAAACCGCTGGAACACACGACTGCAAAGGCCGACGGAGTCCAAAAGGACGTTTATCCCATCAGTGATATCTATTATCTGGGCACCCAGGATCAATGGAACGCCATCGAAAACCACGCCTCGATCCCGGAACAGACGACTCTTCATTTTCTGGATGACGCGGCGACCCAGGGTGACTCCGTATATAAAAATCAATCCAACTATCTTCAGGAAGCTGATTATAACGGCCACCGTTATGTCCTTTTCCAAAACACCATGGCCAGTTATGATGCAGCGGAAGCCTTTTGCGAAGGCATGGGAGGGCATCTGGCCGTTGTCAGCGACGATGGGGAGAATAACTTTCTGAATACCACCTTTGATCCGCAGTCGGATTCTATGTATATCGGTCTGTCCGAATACGGCGGCTGGGTGGACGGAAGTCCGGTGACCTATGAGCCGCTTTGCGATTTTGCTGCGGAAAACGCGCCGGACATTAATTGCTACTATACCATCGGCGAGGAAGGCGGCAAGTGGGATTACACCGGCTGGTACCAGGATGCCGATCATTCCTTCATCTGCGAATTTGACTTTATCCCGGGCACGAAAGCCAGCAGCCAGGCTGAGCCTCAGGACAAGGGAAGCACCGGCAGTGACTCTTCCGACGACAATTTTGTCAGTGAGTTTGACTTTAACGGCCACCGCTATCTGCTGCTGCCTGTCACGGAGACCTCCCTGGAGGCGGAGGAGAAACAGTGCGAAGACCTGGGCGGTCACCTGATCAGTATCAATGATCAAGATGAAAATGACGCGGTCCACCGCGGTTTCAAGGGCCTTTCTTTCTACATCGGTTATCAGGATCCTACCCAGTGGATGAACGGTGAACCGCTGGACTATACCAACTGGCCGGATCCGTCGGGACCTAACGGGATCGTTTATGCTTACATGGACGCCGACAGCGGTCAGTGGGAGACAACATCCGATTTCCCGGATAGTAAGGTCGGATACGTCGTCTGCGAATTTGAAAACCTGGTGGACGAGATCTACAACGATACGAAAGGGCCTTTTTATAACTGGCAGCTCTGGGGAGATATTTTCTGGCGCCTGGAAGACAGGGACAATGAAGAGGGAGGCACAGACCTGACCCTTCATATCACCGGAAACGGAGCCATCCCCGACACGGATCCCGATCAGGGGGAGACGCCTCAGTCAGCCCCCTGGTATGATCTGGGCTTTCAGAAAGTCGTGATCGATGAGGGCGTAACGGGCATAGGGGCTTATGCGTTTGCGGGCAGCCTTGTCATGGATGAGTTTACCATTCCTTCCACTGTGACCAGCATAGGAGAAATGGCTTTTTCCGACTGCCCCCAGTTGGCAGTCGTCGGTCTTCCGGAAGAGGAAAGCGGTACGCCGGATCTTACGCTGGGCGACCGGGTCTTTGAAAATGATAAGTCTCTGAAATTCATTCTGATCAGCAAGAGCGTTACGGCTTTCGGTAAAGACGTTTTCAAAAAAAGCCCGTCGGTATCGATTTTCGGATATAAGGATTCCGCTGCCCAGAGCTATGCCGATCAGTATCAGATCCCCTTCTATTGTTTGGACGATGATACGGTTTACCAGCCTTTCGATCTGAAAACGGACGCTTATTCCCAGATCAACTGCAAGCAGGCCTTCGGAAGTCCGGACTATATTCCTCTGGAGGCCTACCAGCTGGCATTCGGCACCGGCTTTACCAAACAGATGTGGGATCAGGTAAAAGAAAAATGGGATGGCTACTGCTGGGGTATGTCAGCAACGTCTGCCCTGCAGAAGATCGGCCGGATCGACCTTTCCGCCGATTACAATGACGGCGAAACGACCTTGAACCGTGGCGCTGTCGATAAGGTCGGCACCTATCAGGGCTATTCGCTGACGATTTTGAAGACGTCGCCCATCCTTACTCAGATCGCGGCTTATCAGGTCTGGAGGGGCAGTCAAACCGACGCCAGCGTCCAATTATTTACCGCTAAAAAATATGAAAGCGAAGATGACAGCAAGGCCGGTTATTTTTCAAACATTATCAAGGCGGTCAAGGAGCGCAAGGTCCCCTTTGTCGTCGATGTGACCTGGAAACTGAAAGGCGAGATGGTCGGCCACGGGCTGGTCATCAATACCTCCGTCGATCCGGTCGAGGACCCGCAGAAGGGAGACGGCTTGTGGAAACTGGCCCTCTATGACCCCAACCATCCTTACTATCAATTCCCGGACGGTTCAAAAATAGTGAAAAACTATCAAACATACGACCAGCGTTTCTTATATCTGAATGTCAAAAACGGCCAGTGGCAGCTGGATACGGCTATCAACGGCAACCAGAAAGATGACCTGATCGGTTATGACGATGCGGGAAATCAGATCGAGGATTCAGATCTCAACTTCGAGGATCCGTCGGTCCTGCCGGCCGGTTTTTCGACTCCCGCCAAGTATGTGCCGTCCGAAAAGGATGCAACCGTCTTTACTTACAAGGGCAAACGCTTTGCTGTCCTTAACAAGGATCAAAGCATCGTCTTCAGCATCGAGGACGGACAGGTAAAAAAAGTCGATCCGAACGTCGTCGACATCCTGCCTTATCTGGGAGTTGCCGCTGATCCGGGAGATGATTCCGGTTCGGAAAGCGCTGCCGATGTCGATGCCCGGGAAAGTTCCGGGACGATCCGGCTGGCAGCCGGCAGCTATACGGTCCAGGGAGATGCCGGCACCTATATCTTCCGTGGAAACGGTCAGTATTCCGGCTTCGCAGCGGATGGCCCCGTTGATATCAGCATCAGTGAAGACAATACGGTATCGGTAAGTTCGGAAAACGGAAGTCAGGTCAGCACCGTGCTGGAAGAGGTATCGGATGAAGATGACCGCTACGCTTCATTGCAGACAGACTTCAGCGCAGGCTCCGAACCGGCATCCTTTACCCTGAAAGACTTTGGCCTGACCGTTGATGCTTCCGGTATGGACAGCCTTGATATCGAGGTCATCTCCAACGACAGCGGAAGCGATCAGACCCAGAAGTTCGATAATGTAGCGGTTTCCGACCTTAAGGACTGGAAGGTGACCGCTTCCGGTTCGGAAGGAAGCAGACTGACGGATACGGTTCCTTCCAACCAATATTCCGGAGGATCCTATTCCTCTTCCGCATCCGGCTTCGATCTGACACGGGTCCTGCTTTTGCTGGCGATCATTGCTATTATCGCAGTGGTGATCGTTGTCGTCGTCATAGCCGTAAAAAAACACAAGAAAGCCCCTAAACCGTCTCGTCAACCTCAATGGCCACAGCAGCCGGGGCAGGCTCAGTGGCAGCAGCCCCAACCACAGCAGCGGCCGTGGCAGCAGCCCGGACAAGCTCAGCAGCCTCCGTTAAACGGCAACACCTCTCAGAAGTCTGCTGCCAATGGCGGGCAGAGCAGCCAGCAGAGACAGGATCAATATCATCAATGACCAAACGTTACAAAAAAACGCAGAGGGAAGGAGGGACCCGGATGGATCATTCCGGTAATCGTTTTGCGACGGAGCCCATGCTGCCTTTGATGACCAAGATGGCGCTGCCGGCGATCGCGGCCCAGCTGGTCAACCTTTTATATAACATCGTTGACCGTATTTACATCGGGCATATCGCTAAAATCGGCACCCAGGCTCTGGCCGGAGTGGGCGTGTGCGGCTCGATCCTGCTGCTGATATCCGCCTTTGCTTCTTTTGTGGGCGGAGGCGGCGCTCCGATCGCGGCGATCGAACTGGGCAAAGGGAATGAAAAGCGGGCCCGTCAGCTGATGAACAACGGCTCTTTCCTGCTGGTCGTCATGACCTTTCTGACCATGCTGCCTGCTTACCTGTTCATGAAGCCGCTCCTTTATCTGGTCGGCGCTTCGGACGCCACCTATCCCTACGCCCGCCAGTACCTGTCCGTCTACCTGACCGGCACCTTCTTCGTCATGACCACCATCGGCATGAACCCCTTTTTGAATGTACAGGGGCACCCGGTGACGGCCATGGTTACGGTCCTGATCGGCGCTGTTTTGAATATTGTCCTGGATCCTCTCTTTATTTTTGTTTTGGGTATGGGAGTAAAAGGCGCTGCCTGGGCGACGGTGATCTCACAGGTCGTAAGCGCTGTCTGGATCCTGCTTTTTCTCAGGTCGGACAGGGCGTCCCTTCCTCTTTCCTTTATCGATATGAAGCCGAGCTGGTCCCTGATCCGGCCCATCCTGTCGCTGGGCATATCGCCTTTTGTGATGGCCATCACCGAAAGCATCATAGGCTTTGTCCTCAACCGGGGCCTGGCAGCCTACGGCGATATCCACGTCAGTGCAATGACCATCATGCAAAGCTGCATGCAGATGATCTCCGTGCCGGTGACAGGGTTTACCACAGGGGCTATGCCGGTCATTTCTTACAATTACGGGGCCGGACTGACGGACCGGGTCAAAGAAGGGACCAAGATCGATTTTATCCTGCTGAGCACCTTCAATGTCATCATGGTGCTGGCTATGGTGCTGGAGCCCGGAATGTTCGCCCGCATTTTTACCCGGGATAAGGAATTGATCGGGATCGTCAAACGATATATGCCGGTCTTTCTGACAGGGCTGAGCATTTTCGGCCTTCAGAGGGCCTGCCAGAATACTTTTGTAGCGCTTGACCAGCCCAAAGTATCTCTGTTTATTGCTCTTCTGCGTAAGATCTTTCTGCTGGTCCCCCTGGCCCTGATCCTGCCTCATCTGTTCGGTTTGGGGGTCACGGGCATCTATCTGGCAGAGAGTATCGCCGACGCGACGGCGGCAACCATCTGTACCATCATTTTTGTTCATCGTTTTCCTAAGATCCTGAAAGAGGCAGGTAAAAAATGACAGCTCCTTTATATGACCAGGCGGACTTTTCAAGGCAGTCAAACCGTCGGAATAAAGGAATAAATGCGGAAGGAAAAGCAATGGAGTTACGATATAATGCAGTGATTTTTGATATGGACGGGACGGTGCTGGATACCGGAGGGGATCTGACCGATTCACTCAACTGGGCTCTGGCTCAGACAGGCCACAATAGTTGTTATACAAAGGCAATGGTCACGACCTTTTTCGGAAGCGGGGTCGCGGTGGCGGTTACCCGGGCCCTGGCCTGCGAGATGGGAGTCGGACCGGACCGGCTGCTGGAGATCGGCCTGGAGGGGGACACCATCACTCCTAAGGTCAAAGAGCACTTCGGAGAGGAAGAAATCGACCGTCTCTATCAGGTCTTCAAAAGCTACTATCCCAGCCACTGCGCCATCAAGACGGGGCCCTATCCGGGCATCCCGGATCTGATCCGGGATCTAAAAGATGCCGGTGTTAAAACAGCGGTCGTATCTAATAAGTTGGACGAAGCCGTGGGCAAACTGGCGGCCGATTATTTCAAGGGTCTGTTTGACGTGGCCATCGGGGAAAAGCCTTCGGTACGGCGCAAACCGGCTCCGGATATGACGGACAAGGCGCTCAAGGAGTTGGGCGTAGACCGCAGTCATGCTGTATATGTCGGCGATTCCGAGATCGATCTGTTGACGGCCCGTAATGCCGGGACCGACTGTATCTCGGTCGACTGGGGCTTTCGTCCCCGAAAGTTCCTGGAAAAGAAAGCCCGTGAATTTATGCAGACGGGCGGAGGACTGACCATCCGGCTGGTACATGAACCCGCAGAGATCGCTGAGTTGGTCGGACTGGCCAGATAAAAATATTCATTATATGTGTATAAATTCAAAACATAGTTTGATATAATATTGTTAAATATTTTATGCTTTTCTGGCATATGCCGTCTGCGTTTTCTTTTACGAAGATAAAGAAAGCGGTTGTTGGAAACGATTGCGGCAATGTGAGGAAATAAGAAAGGAGATCTATATGGATTTCAAAAAGATCGTTGTAGTAGGCGGCGGTGTGTTAGGAAGCCAGATCGCTTATCAGACGGCATACTGCGGTTATGATGTTACCATTTGGCTCAGATCCGAGGGAAGCATCGGCAGGACCAGACCCAAACTGGAGCAGATCCATCAGGCTTATACCGACACGATCGAAAAAATGGATACTCCCGAAGGAAAAAGTCCGGAGATCTGGGCAAACGGTATTGCCGATCCGGATTCTTTCGATAAGGCAGCCTGCCTGGAGAAATCCGAAAAGGCCTTCCAGGGTCTGAAACTTGAGCTCGACATGGCCAAAGCTTTTGAGAACGCTGATCTTATCATTGAGTCGATGGCGGAAAATGTCGATCAGAAAAAAGAGTTTTATGAGAAAGCAGCTTCTCTGATCCCCGAAAAGACTATCCTGGTCACCAACTCCTCGACCCTTCTGCCTTCCAAATTTGCAAAATATACCGGAAGACCTGAAAAGTATCTGGCTCTTCACTTTGCCAATACCATTTGGAAGAACAATATGACCGAGGTCATGGCTCAGGACAAGACCGATCCCAAGGCTTTTGACGAAGTAATGGAATTTGCCAAGAGCATCCGCATGATCCCGCTGCCTGTTCGAAAAGAAAAATCCGGATACCTGCTGAACTCTATGCTGGTTCCTCTGCTGTTCTCCGGTATGGATCTGATGGTGACCGGCGTTTCGGATCCGGAAAGCATCGATAAAGCATGGACCTTAGGTACGGGAGCTCCGGAAGGCCCCTTCAAGATCCTTGATATCGTAGGCCTTAAGACCGCATACGAGATCGTTTCTATGTATGCAAAGATCCCGTCCTTCCTGGCGCCTTATCATTTTAAGGACATGCAGAAACTCCTTAAAAAGTATATCGATGAGGGCAAACTCGGAAAAGCATCCGGCGAGGGATTCTTCAAATACTGATAAAAACGTCTGATAAGACAAAAAAAGACTCCGCACACACAAGCGGAGTCTTTTTTGCATGAAGGTCAAATCCCTCTGCATATTCCGGATGCAGAGCTTTCATAGTACCTTTTCCTGCTGCTCCCACAGGGTCCTGTATAAGCCGGGTACCGTGACCAGGTCCTGATGGCGGCCTTCCTGGACGATCTTACCGTCCTTCATGACCAGGATGCGGTCTGCCTGTATAGCGGAGGCAAGGCGGTGGGTAATGTAAAGGACCGTAAGATCCGGCCGGTGGAAAAGATCATCGACCAGTTCTGCTTCCACTTTAGCATCCAGCGCGGAAGCCATTTCGTCCATCAGATAGATGGAAGAGGGGCGCATAAAACAGCGGGCAAGCCCGATCCTCTGCCTTTCTCCTCCGGATACCATGCTTCCTGCAAAGCCGACCTGGGCATCGAGCAGGTCCTGGGTATGGCCCTCTAACTTGGTCAGTCGAGCTCCCTTAAGGGCCGACAGCATGGTTTGGTCGGAGGCGTCAGGGTCGATCAAAAGCAGGTTGTCGCGGACAGTCCCTTCGAACAGGAAAGGAGACTGGGGCAGATAGGAAAACTGGCCTCGCAGGGCCTCAAGCGTGTAATCGGAAACCGGACGGCCGTTGACGATGACCTGGCCGCTGTCCTGCGGATAAAGATGTAAGAACAGTTTGAACAAAGTCGATTTTCCGCTGCCGGATAATCCGACGATCGCGACTTTTTCTCCCGGCCGGATCTGAACGTCGACCTGTTTAAGAGACGGATCCTCAGCACCGGGATAAGTAAATGTCACCTGTTTAGCCGACAGGACATAAGGAGCGGACATGTCCGGAGAAGAAACCGTTCCCTGAGACTCCTCTTTTTCACACAAAAGCTCCTGGACCCGTTCGGAGGCAACGGTATACTGCTGCATTTCTACCAGGATAAAACCGATCTTCTGCAGACTGTAGCAGACCTGCATGGCAATGGGCCACAAATACATGGCATCTGCCAGCTGGAGCCGGCCCTTGTAAGTCAGAAACAGAGCGACTACCAACAGACCGACATAGCAGAAGGAATAACCAAAGTTGCTGAGAAGCGTCTGCAGGGTGCTTTGCCGGATATAGGTCTTTCCTACCTGATCGTACCGGTCCATCCACTCGCGGTGGGCTTTCAAAAAAGCAGGCTCCATGGAGTAATATTTGATATCCCCGAAACCGTCAAAAACCGAAGACTCCAGATCCGTTGCTCCGATAATGATCTGCTGCTGTTCTTTTTCGATTTTTTTGACGGGCTTTTTGAAGAGCATGGCACCCAGAAAATAGATGATGCCTCCGATGATGGAAAAGAGGCCCATTTCCCAGCTGGAAACCAGGGTGATGGCCAGACCGCCCGCCGCGCACAGGAACATGCGCAGAAGGGTCACCAGCTGTTTCTTTTTACCGTTGCTCATCAGATCGATGTCGCGGTTGACCAGATTGGTCCAATAGCCCTTATTGTGCTGATGCCAGCTCGTCAGCGGGATCCTGAGCAGCCGGTCGACGACGCGGCTCCTGAGGGTGCAGTCCGTGACCGAGACTGCATCCAGATACATGATATTTCCAAGGGCCGCCAATGCCTCGATCCCGACCAGTTCCGCAAGAAAGATGCCGAAATCTTTTGCGATCCCGGCAGCGCTTGCCCGGTCGGCAAGACGGATGACGATCCGGTAGAGCTGTCCGGACATGACGGAATTGAGCAAGGCTTCCGCGGCGACCAGTACAACGCCTGCAAAATAGGTCTTTTTCCGGCCGGTCAATGTGTTCAGTAAAAAGACAAAGGGTTTCTGCTTTTTCATACGGCCGCCTCCTGTCTCTGCCTGCGGTAGAGCTCCGCATAAGATGCATCCTGCGCCATGAGCTGCTGATGGGTCCCGGCTTCTTTTATTTTTCCGTTTTCAATATAGTAGATACAGTCCGAGCCGGTAATGGTGTCCAGCCGGTGGGAGACCGTAATTGTAGTCTTGCCTTTCATCAATTGCTTGAGCTGGTCCATAAGCTGCCGCTCCGTCATACTGTCCAGGGCGCTGGTGATCTCATCCAGGACATAGATCTCCGGATCTTTTGCCAGTGAGCGGGCTATGGAGATCCTTTGCTTTTCGCCTCCGGAAACGGCCGTCCCTCTTTCACCTGTTTTCTTTCCAAATAAAGAGGAGTCGATACCGGCTTCGGTCAGCAGCTTTTGTGCCTCTTCCTGAGTCAGGCCGGGGTCAGCCAGCTGCAGATTTTCTTCGCAGGTTCGGTCAAACAGGACGCTTGACTGGAAGACAGGCCCCATCAGACGGCGCAGATCGACGATGTTCCAGTTTCTCAGTTCCTTCCCTTTGACCAGGATCCGCCCCTGATAAGAATCCGGAGCGTGGTAGTAGCCCATGATCAGCTTGAGGATAGTCGTCTTTCCGCAGCCGCTTTCTCCGACAAAAGCTATCTGCTTCCCCTTATCCAGGGTAAAACTAATGTCACGAAGAATGTCCTTTGCCGGATCATAGGCGAAAGAGACATGATCAAACACAAGCAGGGGAGCTGCCGGATCGGTACCTTCTTCAATGGGATTGGTCTTTTCCTCTTCAGGAAGATCCATCAGCCCTAAAAAGCGCTGGCAGAGGACTCTTGTTTCCTTAGTGCTGGAAATGTAGCCGCCGATCTGAGGGAAAGCATACTGAAAACGCCCCATGACCATTTGGATGAAAGCGATCAGGAAACCAACGGTGATCCAGCCTTTCCACAGGAAATAACCTCCGATGGTACCGGCTAACACGCCGGGCAGGAAGGAAGCCAGGCCGCTGATCCCTGTGATGGGCCCCCTCAGTCGGTTGCTGCGTTTTTCCGCTGTAAGACGGCCGGAAAGGGCACCCTGCATCTTTTGTGAGATCCTGTCTTCCAGCGAATAGGCTTTGATATATTCCGGATCATCGATGACCTGGTCCAGCTGTTTGAAGGTCTGGTCGGCGGAGGACCGCTCTGCTTTCATCTGCCGGGTAAGTCCGTCGGATACCTTGGAAATCAGCCAGATCAAAAGACAGGCCAGAGGGATCACGATCAGTGTCAGCAGATAGCTTTGAAACAGAGAGTAGATCAAAGCTCCCGCAAGATAGGTGACCAGTTTAATGGTGCCCGTAAAAGTATCGTTGAACCACTGGATGATCCTGGGGATATCGGAAGAATAGATGTTGGGCCATTCTCGGTGAGCGGCAATGTCTTCGGGATTCAGATCAGCGGTAAGGATCTTGTCGGCAAAGAGGGAATAAAAACGGCTGCGCGCCTTGACGATAAAGGAGGCATGGACTTTCTTTTCTGTACCAGCGATAGCGACGCCTGCCAGCATGACGATGATCATGATGCTGAGACCCTTGACCACGCTGCCGCCGTACATGACCTGGTTGGTTCCGTATGCCAGGGCAAAAACCCCTCCCAGATCCTTTGCCGTCGACAAAGCAGCAAGCAGTGACAGCAGCAGGATATCTTTTTGACAATGCAGCAGGGAGACGGTTTTCCGTATGGGTCCCCCGGCCTTTTTTGGCAGCGAAATCGTCTTCATTCTCTCACCTTCTTACATATGATCAGAGTTTTTGATCAGGATAATGATATTGAATCATATTTGCCGAAAAATATCCATAATATTTATCGCAACTGCCTGCCAGCTGAACGATTGGACCGTTTGGTAGCCGGAATCGGCCAGGCAGCGGCGTTTATCCGGATGCGTCAGCAGATCCAGCAGTTTGTCCGCCAGCTGATTTGTATTTCCGGACTCGAAAATAAGGCCGTTTTTCCCGTCCTCTACGTAATCGGTCATTCCTCCTGCGTCGGAGACAATAAGACAGGTTTTTCGGCCATCGCTTCCAGACCGGTCAGTCCGAAAGCCTCCTCCAGACTGGGGATAACATGAACCGTCGCATTACGGATCTGCCCTCTGGACTCTTCATAGGGCAGGGTACCAAGAAACTGAACGCGGTTTTTAAGACCTTTGGAATAGACCATGTCGACTAAAGTGTTTTTCATTTCGCCATCCCCGATAATGTGAAGGGAAACTCCCTGGAAAGCTGCCAGATCACAGATTTGGGAAAAGGCTTCGATCAATAAGGGACAGCCTTTATTAGGACGCAGGCGTCCGCAGAAAGTAATATAAGCCGGTTTTTGTTCCGTGTAGGGAAGATCATCTATCAAGATCCCGCAGGGAATGATATAGTTTTGCGCCTTGATGCCGTATCTTTCATGGATATTCTTTTTTACATAAGTACTCGTATAAATGACTCGGATCGAATTGGCCAGCAGGTTGCGGCGGAAGGAGTCCCCCATCATCCTATCCAGAAGGGGACCGGTATGGATGGTAGTAACGATGGGCCAATGGTAAGTCCTGCGTATATAATCCGCCAGAAAAACACAGAAATAATCCTGACAATTGACGACATCGTAACTTCTATTCTGGGACAGGGATGAAAGGGCATTGATAGCTGTCTGGGAGTTATGCAGGATGCGGTAAACAGAATAATTGAGATGCTCATCATAGCCTGATATGCTTTTATTATTGTTCACTAATATAAAATTGCAAGTAGAAAATGCTGCAACTCCGGTCTTGTAATGGCGCATTGAAACTTTATAATATTAGGGAAAATGGAGTAGTTCAGTAGGATTGGAGGGAGAGCCTATGGGGATCCTATCGATTAAAAGAGTATATGATCAGGCAGACAGCAGCGATGGAATGCGGATTTTAGTTGACCGTCTCTGGCCAAGAGGCATCAGCAAGGAAAAAGCTCAGCTGTATGAGTGGGACAAAGACGTAGCTCCTTCCAATGAACTGCGCAAATGGTTCGGACATGATCCTGAAAAGTATGAAGAGTTTCAAAAGCGTTATTTTGAAGAGTTAAAAAGCTCGGAAGCAGCCGTTGTTTTTTGCCGGAAAGTGGTAACTTTGCTTGCCGATAACAATGTCACACTGGTGTACGGGGCAGCGGATCGGCAGCATAACAATGCGGTAGTATTGAGTTCCTGGCTGGGGAGATACAGTGACGACTGCCGCAAATGGGCCGTGGGCGACCCGCTGATGGAGAAGTATCACGATCTGCGCTGGTGCCGGCCTGTTCATGAGGACAATGAACTTTTTGCCATGCTGTGTCTGGAAGGGCAGCAGGCCGGCCTTTCCTGGTCGACGGTCATCCGGAAAGAAGCGGATATCCGCCGGGCCTTCGACGGCTTTGCTATAGAGACGGTAGCTGCCTATACGGATCAAAAAGTAGAAAGCCTAATGACGGAGCCGGGAATCATTCATAACCGGGCTAAGATCCGGTCGGCGGTCAATAACGCAAAAGCGATCCGGCAGATGATCCTTTCCGGACGGTATCCCTCCTTTGACAGCTATATATGGCATTTTACAGATGGAAAAAGGATCATTCATCATCCCGCGGAACTTTCGGAAATACCATCGCAGGATCTATTATCCGAAACCGTCAGCAAAGATATGAAACAACAAGGCTTCACCTTCTGCGGGCCGGTGATCATTTATTCTTATCTGCAGGGGATAGGGGTCATTGACGACCACCTGGACAGCTGCCCCTGGAAAATCTGTAAGCAATAATATCTATTTTATATACGTAAGGAGGGCACCAAATGAACTACACCAAGCTCGGAAACACGGACATTACTATATCCCGCATCTGTATGGGCTGTATGGGGTTCGGAAATGCCCGGACAGGACAGCACAGCTGGACGCTGGATGAAGAATCGAGCCGCGGTATCATCCGTTATGCGCTTGAAAAGGGCATCAACTTTTTTGACACCGCCATCGCCTATCAGGAAGGGACCAGCGAAATGTATCTGGGCAGGGCTCTCAGGGACTTTGCCCGGCGCGACCAGGTAGTGGTAGCGACCAAGTTCCTGCCCCGCTCCCAAGAAGAGATCGAAGCGGGCGTATCCGGAAAGGAACACCTTAAAAACAGTCTGCAGGCTTCCTTATCCCACCTGGGCATGGATTACGTGGACCTGTATATCTACCATATGTGGGATTGGAATACTCCGGTCGAGGAATATCTGGAAGCCTTGGATGAGGAAGTAAAGGCAGGAAAGATCCGGGCGGTCGGCATCGCCAACTGCTTTGCCTGGCAGCTGGCGGAAGCAAATGCACTGGCCGAAAAGAACGGATGGACGCCTTTTGTCTCGGTACAGAACCATTACAACCTTATCATGCGGGAAGAGGAACGCGAGATGAAGGTCTACTGCGATGAACACGGCATCTCTATGACTCCCTACAGCGCCCTGGCGGCCGGAAGACTTTCCAGAAGACCGGGACAGACCTCCAAACGGCTGGAAGAAGATGCCTACGCCAAATTCAAATATGATAAAACAGCTGAGCAGGACGGGATCATCATCCGCAGGGTGGAGGAGATAGCTGATAAACGAGGCGTTCCCATGACACAGATCTCGCTGGCCTGGCTGCTGACCAAAGTGACGGCTCCTGTCTGCGGGGCGACCAAGGTCCATCATGTGGACGATATGGCTGCCGCCGTCGACCTGAAGCTGACAGAAGAGGAGATCGCTTATCTGGAAGAGGCCTATGTTCCGCATGCCCTTTCCGGTGTTATGGCTCAGAACACGCCGGCTTCCCGTCTGACGCAGCATGTCTGGAACAAAAACGGAGCCTACGCGGAAAAAGAGCATTGAGACGTGAAAGGAAAGACGTGCGAAGGTTGCGTGCACTTTAAAAATTCCTTTGCGAAAATGGCAGGGGCTGTGTTATAATCCTAATATAAAACTTAAAGTCTGAGATCAAAAAAGCCGGCATTATGCGTGAAATTTGAGGTGCTTCCCTCTGATTTCACGCTTTTTTATTGCCGGAGGCAGTTATGGAAACAAGCAATAAGCTGGAAACGATGGAAGAGAAGAAACTGGTATGGAACATGGCGCTTCCCATGATCTTCTCCCTGCTCATCACGTCTTTGTACTACATTGTGGACGGCATTTCATGGCCCGCTACAGCCAGGAGGCCCTTACCGCGACATCTCTTGCCTATCCCATGCAGATGATCATGATCTTCGGCCTGCCGACCATGATCACGGGCTATTACGCTTCGGGACTGCAGAACGGAACCGTCAATATGACGGGAGCTTTTCTGCCCCAGTTCGTGCTGCTGCCCTGCGCCTGGCTGCTCAGCCGGGCTTTCGGCGCCCGGGGAGTCTGGTTTGCCTTCTGGATCAGTGAAGTCTGCGCTTTTATTTTTGCCGCTGTCTGGAAAAGAAGGCGGCGAAAATAAAGAGTAATATATTATTATGAAAAGATGTTCCGCGTCAAATTGTTAATAAAAGAACGATAATATTTAATCAAAAAATATTATTGACACAGCTCACTACCTGCCCTACAATATAAATGTAAAATAATAGTGAAATATTTTTATAAGTATGAGTAATTTTATAGATTTGCTTCAACAGGTTCTATCCTTGATAGGAGGTGAGACCATTGAACTTCGCTGGTTACAGTTAATTTATTATTTTATGTAATAGGGAGGATTATTATGAGAAAATATATTGCTATTTCTCTTTGTTTTATTTTGACCATATTTGCATTTACTCCTGTTTATGCTGAGGATTCTTCTGCAATCAATGAATATAAAGGTTCTGAAATACCCGATGAGCTCAAAGAAGAACTAATAAAAAATGGCAGTATTATTAATAGTGAAACAATCATTGAATTTGTAGAACTTTCTCAAAGTCAAACCGGTAATGCCCTGGTGGTGACTAATAAAATCTCTGATTTCCGCATAATTAAAGATGTATATGTAAGCCTTGGAGAGAATGGAAAGCCTGTATCATTAACAATTAAAAATGCCGGGAAACGGTTTTCATCCGGAACCTATTATAGTTATAATGCGGGAAAAGCTTTGATTAAAGCTTCGGCAAGTTATAATGTCTATTCCAATGGGTCGTTTGAATATTTTCAACCATATAGTGCTGCATTTTATTACTCTAAAACCCAAGCATGCAATGTGAGCAAAATAAAGGTTGAATATCATTGCGATGGGATACCGTTCACATATCCAGGTTTTAAAAATATCAGCTATAATGAAGAAGATTATATTATTACGGTTTCTCGTAGTTACCCTCAGGAAAATACAATTTTTCGTACAACAAATCCAATTGCATCTAATAGATGCTTGAGAATTTCAGAAGGATTATTTGCCGGACAATGGCTGACTTTCGTTTATACGATTGATGGTGTGGAAGACGGTTATTCACTTAAAATTTAACATGTGAAATCACTGTGTAATAAGGACGGTGAATACTACTTAAGATTTTATCAAAGGAGAAGCCTATGAAAAAGATAGGTGTCATTGTAGCTATTTTCTTAACAACTGCCTTATTATTAACTGCCTGCAGTGGCAATCAAAAAGCAGTTGACGATGTCATTTCTCAAATCGACTCCATTACCAAAGTCTCCTTGTCCAGCGGTGACCGGATCGAAAAAGCGGAAAAAGCCTACCAGGCCTTAAGTAAAAAACAAAAAGAAAAGGTAACCAATTATGAGGCTTTGAAAAATGCTCGCATTCTGTATGATACCATGTGGGTCTATAAAGATGACGTCGATGAATATAATGACCAAGTCCAAGCCTATAATGACCGACTGCTTGCGTATGATTCGAAAATATGGGAAGTAGAAGAGGTAAATCTGGAGTTTTCTCAGTATGTCCAACAAATCAGGAAACAGGGTATCCTGGAAGCAGAAGCATATGACCCCAAAACGATCATGGATCTGCAGAAGGCTGTTGACGAAGCAGAGGCGGCCATTGCTGAAAATACTCCTGAGCAAATACCTAGGCAGTTACCGGTCAATCAAAAGAACCTTGTAGGCTTGAGCGTAAGTCAGATTACAGAGGAGACAGAAAAAGTTGAAGCGGCAAAACCGTATCTGGATGCCAAAGGGGAAGCGCTTGAAGAAAGTATCAACTCAGTGGTCATCCCGGATTATACAGAAGAAAAGGCGAATCTGGAAGAAAAACTGGTAGCCGCGGAGTACAGTGTGGCATCTTTGCAGCAGGTTACTGATCCTAAAGAAGAATTCGTCCTGTCCCGTATCCACGAGATCGATACGGTTGTCTTTACCGCTCCGGCAACTTCTGAGCAGGACCCGTTCGGAAAACTAAATAAGGTAAATGGGTATCTCGTCTGTGTTTTTTTTCAGGACGGCAGGGTGAAAGAATATGCTACGGTTTCTTCGGAAAGTGAACTGCTAAGTATTGGGAAAGAGGCGGGGGGCTGTGTAGAGGTTTACCGGACAAAGGAGCAGGCTGAGAAACGGGAAGCGGATCTCAAACAGTCAGCGGGGCAGGAGGAATACAGGATGCTGGGGACATGCATCATAAGGCCTTCCACGTATTTGTCCGCAGAACAGCAGAAAGATCTGGAAGATACGATCAAAGACGTTTTCCTCCGAGTCGATCCAAAAGAATAATGAAGTATGTTGTTCCTGACAAAAGACCCGCCGAAACAGGTTTCAGGCGGGCCTTTGTTATGTCAATTTTTGATGTAATGCTTGATGTTACGAAATATCCGTGATAAACTTCGATGTAAGAACGGAGGTAACACCATGCAGATCTCAAGCAGATTTACGATCGCGGTGCATGTACTCACCTGCATCGAGGTTTTTAAGGATGATTATCAGGTAAACAGTGAATTCATCGCTGCCAGTGTCGGCGTCAATCCGGTCATTATCCGAAAGATCTTCGGACAGCTCAAAGAAGCCGGCCTGATCCATGTGCAGAGAGGCGGAAACGGAGGCGTTTCTCTGGCGAAGCCGGCAGACGCGATCACGCTTTGTGATATTTACCGCGCCGTGGAGAGCGTGGACCAAGAGGGGCTTTTCCATTTCCATGAGAATCCCAATGTAAACTGCCCGGTTGGGAGAAACATGCATTACGTCATGGACGGCCGCCTTGCGAAAGTGCAGGAGGCAATGGAAAAAGAACTGTCTTCCATGACGCTTGCCGATGTTATTACCGATACGAAGGCAAAGATCGCAGCGGATCAGTCTAACCGGAGCGAGCGAAGCCGGCAGAAACAACATTTCGAGTCTTGAGGGGCCGATCTCATCGACTCGAAAATTTTAAAAACTTTGATGTAACTATCGACATTACAAAAACAACCGTGTTATAGTAGCGCCATCATATGTAAGCAATAAGGTTACAACAAAGGGTAAAGCAAGTCCAATATCTTATTCAAAAACAGGGAGGTACTCATCATGAAGATCACAGTTGTTGCAGCAAACGGAAAAGCAGGAAAACTTATTGGAAACCGGAACCATAGTGGAGCCCGGGCTGCGCAGGAAGCAGTCCAGGCCTGATTTCAATAGCAGTGACAGGGAGGCAGCAATTATGACGACAGAACAGATCTTACATTTCCTGCAGAAAGATATCCACTCCACGATCATGGCGACAGTGGATGAAAAAGGCCTTCCGGTCACATGCGTGATCGACATGATGCTCTCTGATGAAAACGGACTGTATTTTCTGACGGCCAGAGGAAAAGCTTTTTATCAGCGGCTTATGGACCGCGGCGTTGTGGCTGTGACGGGACTTAAGGGCGAAGATACTATGTCTTCTGTGTCGGTAAATCTGCAGGGCAAAGTCCGAAATATCGGTAAAGAAAGACTGGCAGAAATCTTTGAGAATAATCCCTATATGGTGGAGATCTATCCAACAGAGATCTCACGGGATGCCCTGGAGGTCTTCCAGATCTATGAGGCATCCGGAGAAATCTTTGATCTTTCGCAGAAACCGATCTTTCGTCAGAGTTTTTCCTATGGCCATGCGCAGGCAAAAGATACAGGATACCGGATCCTGACTGATCAGTGCATCGGCTGCGGAAAGTGCGTGGATGTATGCCCGCAGAATTGCATTACCGGGGACTGCCCAAAAAAGATCGATCAGAGTCACTGCCTTCATTGCGGCAACTGTTTCAGCGAATGCCCGGTACAGGCAGTAATAAAGCTGGGAGCGTGATATCATGTCGAGACTGGATCAGATCAAAAAGGTCAATGAGCTGCTGCTGGAAGATCAGCCTCAGTATCAGAAGGATGCGGAGACTTTCCCTCAGGATCCGGCAGGGCGATATCACCAGACTCGATGCTGATGCGATCGTCAATGCGGCTAATTCCCAGATGTTGGGCTGCATTTGCAGAGGCGGATGCTGTCATCATCGGCGCGGGATCGGGACTTTCCACGGCAGCCGGATTCACTTACTCCGGGGAGCGCTTCAACAAGTACTTCTCTGACTTTGCTGAGAAATATCACATCAAAGACATGTACATCGGCGGCTTTTATACGTTTCCGGATATGGAAACCTACTGGGCGTGGTGAATCCGTCATATTTGAACCAACCGATATGTACCGATCCCAAATGACACCTACGGCAGGCTATTCGATCTTGTGTAGGACAAGGACTATTTCATCCTGACCACGAACGTGGATGCCTGTGAAATAATAGGACTAAATCAGAAAAGCCCGAGAAATCATGGGTTTGGCTGGCTTAGTCCTATTTCTTTAACCCGGAAACTGGATAAAGTTCATAAGCGAAGGAGGCAGTATGCGAAGAGCGGGGATCTTTCTGCAAAGCGTCGCGCTGCCTTTGACGGCAGCGTTTTTTCTTTCATGGATTTTCAAACCTGTGTACCTTGCTGACGGGAAAGTGAATTATCTGCTTATGTGGATCTGCATCGGATTTCCCTTCGGGGATCGGAATGAGCGCTCTTTTTTATGCCTGGAAGGAGGCTCTATGAGGGAAGCATTTTGCGGAGTGGTACAGATAGCAGCAGTGCTGTCGCTGGTCATCTGTTATTCGGCACTTGTCGTTGCGAGCGGGGAAGATGATGTACAGGAAGATACGTTAAGGAGAGTGGACGATGGGAAGAAAACCGAAGACAGATGATTACGCTGAGAACAGCTGCATCTACTGCCTGTACTGGCAGGGCAGGAAGAAAGGCTGCCGTCTTGGTGAAGATAACTGCATCTTAGAGCAGGAGGAAAAACCGGAAAAGGAGTCAAGTCCCTGTGACAGATGTCCTTATGCAAAGCCGAATCCCTGCATTGGGTATTGTCTTCGAAAGATCCGGCAGGAGACGCTGACCAGATGGTCCGGGAAAGGAGGTGATCGTCATGTAGAGATCGGCAGCTGATATCCAATGCGGTGAAGGGAGGTGAGGAGAAAATAACTGTATTCCGTGTGGAGAAGAATAAAAATTATACAGTCATGTCCAATGTCCATTTGCGTGATCAGAATCTTTCCCTGAAGGCAAAGGGACTTCTGTCCTTGATTCTGAGTCTGCCAGAGGACTGGCACTATAGTATCCGCGGTCTGGCAAAGATCTGCAGGGAAGGGAAAGCAGGAATTACGTCCGGCTTAAAAGAACTGGAGAATGCCGGGTATCTTACCAGGCATCAGCTCAGGGGAGAACGCGGTCAGATGGGGCAGACAGAATATGTCATTTACGAGAAGCCACGTTCGCCGTGTTCCGATATTCGGGATGCGGAGATTACGGCTGAAGAGATGCGAAAGGAACGGGAATCCTATCGGGATCTAATCAAGGAAAATATCGAATATGACATCCTGATCAGCGGCAATCCGTACCACGAGGACATCGATGAGATCCGTCGAGATCATGCTGGATGCTGTCTGTTCCAGAAAACCGTTCCTTCGGATCGGCGGGGATGATAAGCCCGCTTCCGTAGTGAAATCTCAGCTGCTGAAACTTAACAGTGAGCATATCCGATTTGTACAGGACTGTATGCATGAAAACACGACAAAAGTCCGGAATATCCGGCAGTATCTGCTGACGACGCTTTACAATGTGCCGCTTACCATTAGCAATTACTATACGGCCCGGGTCAATCTCGATTTATATGGAGGGACGCAATGAGCAGCAGGAAAGGAAGCTGATAAGCCATGCAGGACGAAATCAACAGCAGAGTGGTCGCACTTTCAATTCGAGTCGGCATTGAGGGAACAAAGCTGACCACAAGGGCATTGCAGGCGACGATCCGGAAGTATCTGAATTCAATGGAGAAAATACCCGCCCATGCAGAGAGCGGGACCAGTTACGGGAAACAGACCGTAGGGAAGCTCATGCAGCAGAATACGCAGCTGATCAATATCGATGTGATGAAAGCAGCCTTTCAGGAATACGCAGGCAAATCCATTGCAAAGACGAAGAAACCTTCGATCCGCAGGCTCCTTTTCAAGTCTCAGGAGAAGGCAAGACGTTTGGACCGGGAGAAAGTCAGACAGAAAGACAGGGCGAAGGAGCGTTGAAACCGGATGTAAAGAGGCTCATCCTCCTCAATATTCCGTATGTGATTCTCTGGTATCTGGCTGATAAGATCGGAAGGCTGTACCGAATGGTGCCGGGTGATCTGGCTGCCTACAGAATAGTAAACACCTTTGTGTACTTTGGTGCAGCATTTATAAATCCACTGCCGAGCTTCTGCTGGAAAGACATTCTTACGGGTGCTGCGGCAGCGCTGATTCTGAAGACTGTCGTCTATTACCGGAGTAAAAACAGCAGAAAATTCCGGCAGGGCTTGGAATACGGTTCTGCCAGATGGGGAACGGCTGCCGATATCAGACCGTATATGGATGATGATCCGGAGAACAATATCATTTTAACTGAGACAGAGCGGCTGACCATGAGCAGCCGGCCGAAAAATCCCAAGTATGCCAGGAACAAGAACATCCTTGTCATCGGCGGATCCGGGTCCGGCAAGACTCGCTTTTTTATGAAGCCAAATTTGATGCAATACTATTCAAAAAAATATCCGACAAGCTTTGTTGTCACGGATCCAAAAATAGCCGTTTTTTAGGATAATATCTGCGAGGTCTTTATGAACTAAGGTTTCGCACAGATACGGCATCGATCAAAATGTCCAGAAACCCTTGATCTATAAGGATTCCGGGCATTTTTACATACTGAGAGAAAGGAGGCAAAGCCACTATGAAAGAAAAGATCACAGCGCTCTATGAACGTCTTTCAAGAGACGATGAGCAGCAAGGCGAGTCGAATTCCATTACCAATCAGAAAAAGTACCTGGAAGACTACGCCCGAGCCAAAGGCTTCCGGAACATCCGTCACTTCACAGATGACGGCTATACCGGAACCAACTTTAACCGCCCAGGCTTCACCGCCCTTCTGGAAGAGGTCAATGCCGGTAACGTGGGAACGATACTCATCAAGGACATGTCAAGAATCGGCAGGAATTATCTCCAGGTCGGTTTCTACACCGAGATCCTCTTTCCGGAAAAAGGCGTGAGGTTTATCGCCGTCAACAACAATGTGGACAGCGACAGTCCGGCTGAGAACGAGTTCACTCCGTTCCTGAACATCATGAACGAGTGGTACGCCAGGGATACTAGCAAGAAGATCAAGGCCATCTTCCGCAACCGAATGGAGCATGGCATCCGATGCAGCGGAGCGATCCCCTACGGCTACAAGATGGCCAAAGACAAATCGCTCCTGGTCGATCCGGAGGCTGCCGAAGTCGTGAAGCGTATCTTTGCTATGGCCGCTGACGGAATGCCGCTCAGGACGATCGGTGAAACACTGCAGGCAGAGAAGGTCCTGATCCCGTCGGCCTATTGGGAGCAAAAAGAAGGAATGGTATCCCGTAACCATCGTTATACCGATCCTTATTACTGGTCCAATTCCGCAATAGCCTATATCCTTGACCGCAAGGAATATCTGGGCCACACGGTCCTGGGAAAGACCGTTCGTGACAGCTTCAAATCAAAGAAGCGCAGGAAAGCCACCGAAGACGAGCTGCTCTTCTTCCCTGATACGCATGAACCGATCGTAGATCAGGACACCTGGGATCGAGCCAACAAGCTGAGGAAACGTGCCCCGAAGAAAATGCACTTCGGATCGACCTATCACAGACTGTCCGGTATGGCCTTCTGTGCGGACTGCGGTTCAAGAATGGGATATCATGCTCAGAACTATAAGGACGGAGCATGGGATCCCTTGTCCGGAGGCTTCCAGTGCGGTAAGTACCGCAACGTCCGAAACGGCTGTCATTCCCATTACGTCAGCATCAAGCAGCTTGAAGCCGCTCTTCTGAAAGCAGTCCAGGCTGTTTCCCAATATGTCCTGGAAGACGAAGACGCTTTCATCAATCAGCTGATGACTCAATGGGAAATGAAGCAGGCGAAGAACTCTACGGACGAGCAGGCCGAGCTGAATGCAGCCAGGAAGCGCATCACGGAGATCGATACTCTGATCAAAGGTCTCTATGAGAGCCAGATCAGCGGTTCCATGCCGGAGCGTCAGGTACAGAAGCTCATAAGACAGTATGACGAGGAAGAATCTCAGCTCGAGAGCCGTATTTCTGAACTTGAAAGCAAACAGGAAGAAGCTGCCCCAAGGAAGGCCGACATCAACCGTTTTATAGCTCTTGTAAGGAAGTATCAGAACATCACGGAGCTGACTGATCAGATGCTCTATGAATTCATCGATAAGATCGTTGTCCATGCTCCGAACGGCGCGCACGGCTTCGAACGCCGCCAGCAGATCGATATCTATTTCAACTTCATCGGCAACTATCTTCCTCCCATCCCGGAGGTGAGTGAAGAAGAACTTGCTGCCAGGCATGAGGCTGAGAAGACCGCAAAGAAGAAGGCCAAACAGAAGCGCACTTCTGAACGCAGCAAGGAAAAGATCGCTGCATTGAAAGAAGCGGCGAAGACCGATCCGGAAGCAGCCGCCGAATATGAAGCATATCTGGAAAAGCGGCGTGAGAACGGCAAGAAATACCGAGAAGCTTATAAGGCAAAACAGGAAGCCGATCCTGCATATCAGGCAGAGCAGGCCGAAAAGGCAGCCAGAAAGGCAGCACGTGAGAAGCTGGCCTATCTCCGAAGGATCAAGATTGCCGAACTTGAAGAGCTTGCAAAAACTGATCCGGAGGCTGCTGAGGTTCTTAAGGACCGCAGAGAGAAGGCAGCCATCAAGAATCAGAAAGCAAAGGCACAGCGTGAAGCCAGACTTGCATTTGATCCCGAATATGCTGCACAGCAGGCTGAGAAAGCCAGGAAGCGAAGCGAGATAGTCAAAGAAAGACGTGCAGCCTTGAAGGAGCAGGCAAAGACTGACCCAGAAGCAGCAGCCAAGTACGAAGCCATGAGAGCCAGGGAAAGAGAAAACGCCAACCGTTACAATGCTGCGAAACGAGCCAGGGCTGCCGTTGATCCTGAATATGCAGCCGAGCGTGATGCCCAACTGGCAGAGAGATACAAGAAAGAATATGCCAGACAGAAAGGCATAATGGATGACCTCAAGGCTCGTGCTGATTGCGATCCGGAAGCTGCTGCGAAAGTAGAGGCTGAGAGATCTGCCGTATCAGCCAAGAACCGCAGATATCGTGAGAATCTGAAAGAGCAGGCCAAGACCGATCCGATCGCTGCTCAGAAGATTATAGACAGAAGAATCCGCAAGAGAGAACTTGCAAGAGAAGCAACCGCTAAAGCGAAAGCACAGGCTGCAGAGGCCGGAAAGGAGCTTATCGATGCGTCTGCTTAGAATCATAGGAAAGATACTGGCCTTCCCGGTCATGCTGATCGTGACGGTCATACAGTGGCTATTCATCCTTCTGATCAGCTTCTCATCGATTATCTTCTATCTACTGGTAGGACTCTTCCTGCTGGTTGCGGTCCTATCGCTTATCTTCGGAGTGGCAACATGTCAGGAAGCACTGAGAGCCGTCTTGGCTGGAATCACCGCCTTTATGATCCCGGTTATCGGCCAGGGCATCACCGCGATAATTGCCGTGTTTCGGGAAGGATTATCTGATTTTATCAGGTCTTGAACCACAAAACTGAATATGAACTGTGTCCATCGATACAGAATGCCAAAGCCGCCCCTCTAATGCAGAAGGACGGCTTTTCACTTGTAAAAATGAAGGGAGAAATCAAAATGGCAAAGCAGCGCCTTAACAAGTACGAAAGAGAAACCATCCTGCTGACATCCGAAGGTGATGACACCTGGGATATCTACACATTCAATACCGATCTGATGAACAGGCTGCACAAATTTGCGGCTCAGCACCCGGATCTCTGCAAACTGAAGGAAGAGAACAAGGAATTGGGCAGCGTGTCTTATACCATCCAGAAATCACGTGTCTCGATCCGTCTGATTGCACCGTATAGCGAGGCCAGGAGGAAGGCGGCCAGCGAGTATGCGAAAAAGCATGGCACCATCGGCAAAATTCAACAAGGAGAACTTGCTAAATCGCAAGATTTGTGATATGATGACGGTGTTGAAAAGAGGTTTGCTTTCCGGAAAGTGGAGATATCTATGAGACACATCAGCTATATGCCCTTATGGCACACACTTCTGAA
>OMYN01000003.1 GCA_900315265.1 uncultured Eubacteriales bacterium | reverse complement strand
TTGCAACTGGCATACCCTTCACAGGCCTTTCAGGCCAAGCCAGTATTATCGTCTTTTAGGCGTAGAGCAAACCACGGGCTTTGCCCGTGGTTATGATTGGCGTTTTTTATATAACTTTCATAGGGAGTAAAGATGGAAAAAGCAATAAAGAAACGGGCTTCCAACATAGAGTTGCTTCGGATCATAGCTATGCTAATGATCATCGTTCATCATATTGTGGCACATTGTATTAGTACACAGCTAACGGATCAAGGTTCTATTAAGCGGCTGGGAAATGGGCTGTTCAGCACACCTGCTTTTTTTAAAAAAATCTATTTACTCAGCGCCATCTATCCCCTGGGACTGACAGGCAATGCTATTTTTATGCTGATCTCGGGTTATTTCATGGTTGCAAGAGGAAAAAATATTGATCTTCTGAAAATTTCCAAAAAACTTCTGATGCAGTTCTTTTTTTCTGTTGCTGTGCTTGTTCTTGTATCAAATGTGGTCTTCCATTTGTGGGGCAGCCTTCATTATATTTCCATGGTCAGTTTTATGGACTATACGGATATGTCATGGTATATAGGCTATTACTTTTCAGTAATCGTTTTAGCTGTTTTGTTTCTCAATGATTTTTTATTGAAACGAACAAAGCGGGAATATGAGATTTTTTTAGTAATTATTTTTGCAGTGACACAATTTTTATTTACTTTCAGTCTCTTACGTGGACTCAGTTTCTATCTCTCTATCCTGGCCGAGGGAGTTTTTCTGTATTCTTTTGGCGGTTATATTCAAAAATATGATCCATTTTCCAGACTCCATATTTTTGTTTTTTTTCTTGTAATCATTGCTGTTTTTGCACTGATTTATGTGTCTTATTATAATGTGACCCTTACGAATATTGAGACATTCAACCGGGACCAATCGGATAAACCGTTTGTACAAGCGGTGGTCACACACGGAAATCAAAGCATTATGGCACTTTTGATTGCTATTTGCCTATTTGAAATTTTTCGCCGTATCAAACTGCCGGCAAGCAAGGTCATCAACTTTTTAGGTGCTTCTACCTTAATGGTCTATTTAATTCACGATAACAATTTCTTTTACAGCTTATGGAATATGAAAGACTGGATCACCGATTTACATGATTCGCCTCTTATGTTCCTTTTGGATCTTGCCAAATGGGGTGGGGCAACCTTTATGGCCGGTGTACTGACATATGTAGCATATTTGCTGTTCGGGAAACTTTTAAATAAGTCTAAGAGTATTTTTCTAAAGAAAAGTTGAATCATTCTGGTAACCAGGCAGATAGAGTTATCAGTAAGCCGCTAAATGGTCCTTTTATTTATTCAGGAAAAATTATCGATTGTTCAGTTTTGATTGACAACCCCCCATCTGTCCGATATAATTAAAATGTTGTAAATTAAAAAAGGCTGATACTTTACGAGTTTTTTACCGATCCGCAAGGTATCTGTTTAGCGGTCATGGGCTGTAATAGCCATGATCTCAATAGTTTATGATGAACTTTGAAAACTTAATAAGGAGGTGTAATTGTCTTGATATCACCGATCGTACTGATCATTGTGATTTCAGTAAGCGTCGTGCTGATCGTCCTGGCGTTTGCCCTTGGCATCCAGTATCGTAAAAAGGTTGCCGAAGGACAGCTCAACGCTGCGGAAACGAAGGCACGTGAAATCATAGACGATGCCCTCAAATCTGCTGATGCTAAAAAACGCGAGATCCTTCTGGAAGCTAAAGAAGAAGCTCTTAGAACCAAAAATGATATTGATCGAGAGGTCAAAGATCGTCGGGCGGAAGCGCAGCAGACGGAGAGGCGTCTGGTACAGAAAGAAGAAACTCTTGACAGAAAAAGCGATTCCCTGGCGTCCAAAGAGGGACAGCTGAATAAACGTCAGAGTGATCTTGATAAAAAGGCAAAGGAACTGGAAGCACTGAAAAACGAGCGCCAGGCAGAGTTGGAACGTGTATCCGGTATGACGTCCGAACAGGCCAAGCAGGAACTGCTGCAGTCGGTAGAGGACGATGTCAAACACGATACCGCAGTCATCCTTAAAGAAAACGAAGCCCGTATGAAGGAGGAATCGACCAACAAAGCCAGAGAGATCATCACCACAGCCATTCAGCGCTGCGCTGCGGATCAGGTAGCGGAGACCACCGTATCGGTCGTTCCTCTTCCCAATGATGAGATGAAAGGCCGAATCATCGGAAGAGAGGGACGCAATATCCGAGCTCTTGAAGTTGCGACCGGTATCGATCTGATCATTGATGACACGCCCGAAGCGGTCATCCTTTCCGGTTTTGATCCGGTCCGCCGTGAGATCGCCCGTGTTGCCCTTGAAAAGCTGATCGTTGACGGACGTATCCATCCGGCCCGGATCGAAGAGATGGTCCAGAAAGCGACTAAAGAGGTTGAAAATACCATTCGTGAAGAGGGCGAAGCGGCTACCTTTGAGACCAATGTTCACGGCCTTAATCCCGATTTGATCCGTCTTCTCGGAAAACTTCATTTCCGCACCAGTTACGGTCAGAATGTGCTCAAACATTCGATCGAAGTGTCCAACCTGTGCGGCCTTATGGCTTCTGAACTGGGGCTGGATACCCGTGTAGCCAAGCGTGCCGGCCTTCTTCATGATATCGGTAAAGCTGTCGATCATGAAATGGAAGGCTCCCACGTGCAGCTGGGTGTTCAGATCCTGAAAAAGTACCATGAATCCAAAGTGGTCATCAATGCGGTTGAGGCTCATCACGGAGATGTGGAACCGGAAAGCCTGATCGCCATCCTGGTCCAGGCTGCCGATACCATTTCGGCTGCCCGTCCCGGTGCCCGCCGCGAGACCCTTGAGAATTATATCAGCCGTCTGGATAAACTGGAGAGTATTGCCAATGACTTTCCGGGTGTTTCTAAAAGCTATGCTATCCAGGCCGGACGTGAAGTCCGTATGGTGGTCGTTCCGGAGCAGGTCAGTGATGACGATATGAAGATCCTGGCTCATGACGTTGCCAAACGTGTCGAGCAGGAAATGGAATATCCCGGTCAGATCAAGATCAATGTGATCCGCGAGACACGGGTCATCGATTACGCAAAATAAAGAAGAGGACTGTGAGAAATCACAGTCCTTTTCATTTTACTGAAATAGTGTATAATATCTATATTCATTATTATGCCTTTTTGCCGCTTGCGGTAGAATAAGCTCTTCGTTAAGGAGGATCAGGATGAGTCACGATCGTTTTCAGTCTCCGTTCAGCACCCGCTATGCCAGCCCCGAGATGCAGTATTTGTTTTCGGACGATAAAAAATTCAAGACCTGGCGCAAGCTGTGGATCACGCTGGCCGAGTGTGAAAAAGAACTTGGTTTGGATATCACGGATGAGCAGATCGCTGAATTGAAAGAGCACGCTGAGGATATCAATTACGATGTTGCCCAGGAAAGGGAAAAGGTCGTCAGGCACGATGTCATGAGCCATGTCTATGCATACGGACAACAGGCTCCCAAGGCCAAAGCGATCATTCATCTGGGTGCAACCAGCTGCTATGTAGGCGACAATACCGACCTGATCATCATGTACGAAGCTCTTGAACTTGTGGAGAAAAAGCTGGTCAATGTTATGTCCAATCTGGCCTCCTTCGCACGTAAATATAAAGATATGCCGACCCTGGGATTTACCCATTATCAGCCGGCTCAGCTGACCACTGTCGGCAAGCGCGCCTGCCTGTGGCTGCAGGAGCTATGGATGGATTACGAACAGTTGACCGACATCCTTAAAGTAAAGCGTCTTCGCGGAGCCAAAGGCACCACCGGCACTCAGGCAAGTTTCCTGGAACTTTTCAATGGAGATCAGGAAAAAGTCAAAAAACTGGATAAGATGATCGCAGAGAAGATGGGCTATCATGATACCTATCCCGTCACCGGGCAGACCTATCCCCGTAAATTCGATACCATCGTATTGAACGAGCTGGGCCTGATCGCTCAGTCCTGCTACAAATTCGCCAACGATCTGCGCATGCTGCAGAACCTTAAAGAAATGGAAGAGCCCTTCGAAAAGACGCAGATCGGATCGTCCGCCATGGCTTACAAGCGTAATCCTATGCGGTCCGAGCGTATCTGCTCATTGGCCCGCTATGTGATGATCAACGAACTGGATCCGGCTATGACCGCTTCGGTCCAGTGGTTTGAGCGCACGCTGGACGACAGTGCCAATAAGCGGGTCGTTGTTGCGGAAAGTTTCCTGGCCGTCGACGGCATCCTGCAGATCATGCTCAATGTGACTTCCGGAATGGTCGTATACCCTAAAGTGATCCATTCTCACGTTATGGCTGAACTGCCCTTTATGGCGACCGAGATGATCCTGATGGAGAATGTAAAACGGGGCGGCGACCGGCAGGATCTGCATGAGCGCATCCGTGTCCATTCTATGGCTGCCGCTGCTCAGGTAAAGCAGGAAGGCAAGCCTAACGATCTGATCGAGCGTATCCTGGCCGACCCGGCTTTCAAGATGTCCCGCGAAGAGCTGATGGATGCCCTTAAACCCGAAAACTTCATCGGCCGTGCTCCCCAGCAGGTCGAGGATTTTCTGAGCGAATATATCGATCCTATTTTGAATGCCCATCAGGAGGAACTGGGACTGACTGCCCAGCTTAGTGTCTAATGAAACAAATTGCTTTTATCGGAGCCGGCAACATGGGTTCTGCCTTAATGACAGGCCTGTGCGGCCATGCTGATCTGGTCGTATATGATATCCTTGACGAAGCCTGCCTGAGGGCTGAAAAAAACTACGGAGCCCGGATCGCTTCGTCCGTGTCGGATGCCGCTAAATCGGCCGACATTGTCTTTGCTGCCGTTAAGCCTCAGTTTATTATGGATGTCATGGATGGTCTTAAAGAAGCCTTCACCGGTCAACCGGAAAAGATCTTGGCGACCATTGTAGCCGGCAAGTCGCTGGACTGGTGGCAGCAGAATCTCGGCCCCTGCAAGATCGCGCGCATCATGCCCAATACACCTGCAATGGTCAAAGAAGGCGTGAACGCCATCTGCTTTTCAAAAGAAATGACTGAAGACGATAAAAACCTGATGACAGAACTTTTGTCTTACACCGGCCGGGTCATCCCCATGCGGGAAGACCTGATGGGAGCGGCCATGGGGGTATCCGGCTGCGGCCCTGCTTATGTATATGTTTTTATCGAAGCAATGGCAGATGCCGGTGTTGCGGAAGGGCTTCCCAGAAAGCTGGCCTATGAGATGGCAGCCCAGACAGTTCTCGGCGCAGCAAAGATGGTCCTGGAGACCGGAAGGCACCCGGCTGATCTTAAGGACGCTGTCTGCTCGCCCGGAGGGACGACCATCCGCGGAGTCATGGCTTTGGAAGACAAGGGCCTTAGGGCTGCCGTAGAGGCTGCGGTAGAAGCAAGCCTGGGAAAATAAACAGGATCAATCAAACGAAGAAGAGGGAATCATGGCTGGTAAAAATTTCAAACTCCTTGAAAGCAAAACGGTTTTCGCCGGGAAGATCATGGACGTTCATCAGGACACCATTCAATTCGAAAACGGACGAAAGGCTATCCGTGAAATGATCGCCAAACACGACATGGCTTCGGCGGTCGCCGCTATTGACCCGGAAGGTAAGCTGATCTTCGTTCAGCAGTACCGCTACGGGACCGATCAGGTCATGCTGGAAGTGCCGGCAGGTCTTTATAACAAGGGCGAAGACGGAGAAACCTGCGCTGTCCGCGAATTGGAGGAGGAGACCGGTTATAAAGCCGGCAAGACCATTTTCCTGTTCGATTATTATGCGACCCCCGGTTATTGCAGCGAAAAGATCACTGTTTACTTGTGCACCGACCTGGTCCCTACCCATCAGAATCTGGACCCCGACGAGTATATTACCCTTTACCGCTATACAGTCGATGAGGCGGTCGAGCTGATCCGTCAGGGAAAGATCACCGACGGCAAGACCATTGCCGTCATCTTCGCAGTCAAAGACCGCTTTAAAATGGAGTAAGGGGCATAGACGAAAGCACATGACCGATAAGACTGTACTGATTCCGATCCCGGCCGAATACATCAGCAATATTTTCGGCAGTTTCGATGAAAATATGAAAGCCCTGGAAAAGGGAACTCAGGTAACGATCTCCAACACCAGCGACGGTATCCTGGTGGGCGGAGCCGATCCGGCAGTTGCCAAAGCAGCCGAAGTCCTGAAGAATCTGCTGAAGATGGCTCAGAATAACGAGACCATAGGAGTCCAGCATGTTACCTACCTTTTATCCTTGTCGGAAGATGACCGTAAACGGGATATAGGGGAGTTGATGTCGGATGTTGTCTGCCTGACAAAGGCAGGTAAGCCGATCCGTCCCAAAAGCTACGGACAGAAGCGCTATGTGTCGCTGATGCGGGACAATATGCTGACTTTCGGCGTGGGCCCGGCCGGTACCGGTAAGACCTATCTGGCTATGGCTATGGCTGTAGAAAAGTTCAAAGCCGGAGAAGTCAGCCGTCTGATCCTGACACGGCCGGCTATCGAGGCTGGCGAGCGTCTTGGTTTTCTCCCGGGAGATCTTCAAAGCAAGATCGACCCTTATCTTAGGCCTTTGTATGATGCCTTGTATGAGATCATGGGGGCGGATTCGTTCCAGCATAACGTGGAGAAGGGGACCATTGAAGTAGCACCTCTGGCTTATATGCGCGGCCGCACCTTGGACAATGCTTTCGTTGTACTCGATGAGGCGCAGAATACGACAAAAGCGCAGATGAAGATGTTCCTGACCCGGTTGGGGTTCGGCTCCCGCGCCGTCGTTACGGGCGATCTGACACAGATCGACCTGCCGCAGGGCCAGGATTCGGGTCTGAAACAAGCAGTCTCGATCCTGCAGGGCATAGAGGGCATCGGGATCTGTCGTCTGACTAATGCAGATATCGTCCGCCATCCTTTGGTCCAAAAGATCGTTGATGCTTATGAGAGGGCAGGAAAATCGGATCTGGCCCGGGATGAAATGAAAAAATATTATCAGAAAGATAAAAGGTAACATTATGGATTTATGGATCGACTGGCAGGTTGATGTTCCTCAGGAGGAGCAGAAGGAAGTGGAGGAACTTCTATGTAAGGCAGCGGACGGAGCGCTTGCGCATGAAGGAGTGGATACCCCTTCCGAAGCCAACCTGACCATCGTATCGGAAGAGACGATTCAGGCCATCAATAAAAAATGGCGCGGGATCGACAAGGTAACAGATGTTTTGTCCTTTCCTTCTCTGGAATACGGAAAGGACGAAAGCCCTAAAGACCGCGTCCGCCGCGCTTTTGATGAAAACGACATCGACTATGATTCCGGCAGTGTGGTACTGGGCGATATCGTGATCTGCTACCAGAGAGCTCTGGATCAGGCGCAGGAATACGGTCACAGCAAAGAAAGAGAACTGGCTTTTTTGACCGTCCACAGTCTCCTGCACCTTTTGGGGTACGATCACATGACCGAGGAGGATGAAAAGGTCATGTTCGGAAAACAGGATCAGATCATGCTAGAGATCGGACAGCCCAGATGAGCAGTACGAAGCAAGGGCAAAACCAAAGTGCAAAGGTGATCCGGCAGGGAAGTTTTCTGGTCATCGCTTCCCTCGCGGTCAATGTCATGAACCTTGCCTATCGTATCCCCATTACCCGTCTGTGGGGGGATCAGGGCATGGGTATTTACAGCGATGCCTACCAGATCTATACCTACTTTTTGGTGCTTGCCTCCTATGGTATCCCGGCCACCATGTCGAAAATGATCTCGGAACGTCTGGCCAGGAAAGAATACCGGAACGCTCAGACCGTCTTCAAATGCGCGGCCAAAGTCGTTACCGTTGTGGGTCTGGTCAGCATGCTGATCATGATGGCCTTCAACAAGGTCATCGCCACGGCTGTCTATAACAATCCTCTGGCCTCCCGTCCCATTTTCTTCCTGGGCCCGACGGTGCTGATCGTCGCACTGACCAGTGTGATCTCCGGTTTCTTTCAGGGCCGCACCAACATGCAGCCTACCTCGATCTCGGTCGTTGTCGAAGGCGCTATCCATGCGATCGTGAGTGTTCTTCTTGCCTACACCCTGATGGGTTATGGTATCGATTGGTCGGTAACCGGCGGTATTTTCGGTACGACTATCGGCGCGATCGGTTCCATGGCGGTCCTGGGCTTCAGTTACTGGCTTTATAAAAGATCCCGCCAGGCAAAAAGCGAAGCTCCTTTGCCGGATGAAGAGGTCGAAAAAGAAAAAGACATCCTTAAGGAAATGCTTAAGCTGATGATCCCCATCACCTTGTCCTCAACTTTGTTCACCATCAAAAGCATTATTGATGCCACTCTGTTCGGCAAACTGATGCTGTCCATGGGAACATCGGCCGGCATGGCGGTTGCCATGCGCGGGATCTACAGCGGTAAGTTTGTGACCCTGCTCAACATTCCTATTTCGATCGGAGAGTCCTTCGGTTCGGCGGCTGTTCCCGCGATTTCGGAGGCCAGGGCGCGGGGCGATCAAAAAGCCCTGGAAGAGGAGTGTTCTTCGATCACCCGTACGGCCCTGATCATTGCCGTGCCCAGCGCCATCGGCCTGGCAACCATGGGCAAGCCTGTCCTCAGGATGCTGTTCCCTTCCACTTTTCTGGGTGGAGAATTGTTCTGGATCGGTGCTCCCGCTGTCATTTTCTACAGTGTCAATTACGTAGCGGTCGGTGTACTCCAGGGCCTGGGAAAGCCTCATTATAGCCTGGTCATTTCCGCGATCGGTGTCCTGATCACTTCTTTGATGAGTGTCATCAATATCCGTGTTATGCACATCGGGATCTTCTCGCTGCCTTTGAACACATCGATCTTCAGTTTCTTCATAATGATCGGCAACCTCTATTACGCCCAGAAATTCGGCCGGATCAGGATCCATGTCCTGAAATTGGCCCGCGGACCCTTTATCTGCGCTGCTTTGATGGGTTTTCTGTGCTATCTTAGCTATGTGATGTTCTTTGCTATCACCGGACGCAACATCATTGCGGCTTTAGGCGGCGTTCTTGTCGGCATCTTCACTTATTTCGGCCTCATGGTCAATCTTGGCCTGCTGACTTCGAAAGACGAAGAGGTGCTGCCGGGCGGCCGTTATCTGGAAAAGTTCCGTTTATAAGGTGCCGGTATGCAGGTAAATGATATCGGTCCCGGCCCCTTCAGCGACCGGGATATCCAGTGGATGAAAGAAGCCCTTGCCGAAGCCCTGAAAAGTTTCGATGTCCATGAAACCCCTATAGGGGCCGTGATCGTTAAAGACGGCCGGATCATAGCAAGAGGATGTAATCTGCGTAATACCAGCAAAAGTTCGCTGGCTCACGCGGAAATCAGCGCTATTGAGCAGGCCTGTCGGGAAGTCGGCGACTGGCGGCTGGAGGGCTGCACTATGTATGTGACATTGGAGCCCTGTCCCATGTGCGCGGGTGCCCTGGTCCAGTCCCGGATCGACCGGGTGGTGATCGGAGCCATGAATCCCAAGGCGGGATGCGCCGGTTCGATCATGAACCTGCTGGAAGATAAGCGCTTTAATCATCAGGTCCGTGTGGATAGGGGGTGCCTTGCTGAGGAGAGTGCGGCGCTTCTGAAACGTTTTTTCAGAGATCTACGGATCGCAAAGAATCAGACCGGTTATAAAGGACCTCTTCCTTCCGACAGCCCCGATCAGGATAAAGACCAGGAGGGATCGGAACAGGGGATCCTTGCGGAAGGATAATTTCATCACGACCGATACATATTGAAAGGGGGTGGGATCATGATCTATGAAAGCTATAAAGAATCCGGAAAAGTTCCGGTTCCGGGCCTGATTTTGTATATCGTGCTGGGCTTTTTCGGTTCCTATATGGTCCTGTCCGCTTACTGCCAGTTTATTTGCAGTTTTCCGGGCGTGATCCTGCGCCTTATCGGAATGGCGGCTTCTCTTTTTTTGATTTGCCTGTGGCTGGTCTTTTTAAGCGGACTGGCAAAGATCCGCCGCCACCGCCTGGTCAGGATCCTGAGCGTGATCATTCTCCTGGCAGCTCACTATGCCAGCCGTGGCGTTTATATCACTCTGGTCAAAGATCTGTGGCAGTATGGTTCTAACGAGGTATATAAACAGACATCTGCCCTTGATTCTTTCAGTGCCTTGATCCGTCTGTGGTTTGTCCGGCCCGTCCCTTTGTGGACACATCCTTACCGGATCATGCAAGGTTTATTTGAGATCCTTCCCATTGGAGTCGGAGGCAGCGGCCGGCAGACGATACACGGTGTCTGGCTGCTTTTATTCTGGATCCTGGAACTGCTGCTTCTGCTGATCCTTCCGCCTTACCGTGCTGAAAAACGCAGTCAGCGGCCTTTTGATGAAATCAACAGGGAATGGAGCCCCTCCAGTGAAACCTGGACGGTCACCTATGTAGAAAACTACCGCCAGATCATTACTGCACTTAGACGGAAAGATCCCAAGCCCCTTCTGGGGGCTTTACAGGAAATGAAAGCCTACCGGGTACAAGGCGAAGAGTCATTTGCCCTTATTTCTTTCAGCCACAGCCTCAGTAAGACCGGCCCTTATATTACTTTGGTCAATATCAAGGCAGTCCAGTCGGGACCTGTCCGGATCGACCACCGCCGGATCGTATTGTGCAGGGTCTTCAATATCGGGGCTCATCAGGCCGGCCTGTTACGCGATCGGATCGAGTCAGAGGCATCCGCTTTGGGCATCGACAGCGGTCAGTGGAAAAAACTTGAGTGGAAGGAACGTCTTCACAACCTGATCTATCCCTCCAAAAGGAAGGGCCGGCAGCAGCTGCCTGTCCAGCAGCCGGATCAGACGCAGTCCCAGACCAGGTATCCTTCAGATGATACCGAGATCACGGTTCACGTTCCCCGTATTACCCCGGAGATGGAGAAGGCCTACCGGGAACGTGAAAAAAATCACTATAAAAAATGAAAAGACCGTTGACTTTTTTTAACGCTCTGAGTATAATATCGATTGTGCTTGCGAGATGAACATTGGATCGATCATCAGCTGATCCGTGGTATGTCGAAGGCATAGCTGAGATTTTACTCAGTATATTGGGCATTCGCCAAGCGGTAAGGCACTGGACTCTGACTCCAGTATACGTAGGTTCGAATCCTTCATGCCCAGCTGAAAGAGCGTTACAGGTTTTGTAACGCTCTTTTTTTGTAGCACTAAAGAGAAGAACGGAGATTAATACGATCATGTTTGACTATTCAGAATATTACAAGGCCTTTAACGGACTCCAGGAAGCCAGATATCAGGAGATTAAAGCCCAGCTGGAAAAATTTGCCCAGGATATGACGGACAGCAAGGATAAAAGTTTCAGGAGCCGCATGATGCAGTATTCCAAGGCTCAGGCTTCTTATCTTCTGAACCTGTCCAAACTGGAAAGCAAATGGGTGCCGGATTATTATCAGACAGCCTCTTTGGCTGCCCTTACCGGGATCCAGCAGGATCTGTACGGGGATCTGATGGATGGTTACAGCCAATCGTATGCTAATCCCGAGTATATGGTGGCCTGGGTCGGTAAAGAACTGGGACCTGTACTGGCTCTTTTTGCCGCTCTTTTCCACGGCGGTGCCACGCATGCTTTTTATCACCGCCGCTTTATGCTGCTTCCATTATTCGAATTGTATTTTCAGCTTCATCACCTGCTTTTGAAAAAGCAGGTCCGCGCCGACGAGCTGATTTCTTTATACCGTTCGTTTATCATGGACAATCTGTCCATGAGTATGGAGATGGATTTTCATCAGCGCATGGATGTGTCGGATCGATATATCGAAGACATCCTTGACAGAGAAGATCTGACCGAACCGTACTATTTGTATACGCTGGGACTGCCTGTGCCGGCAAAGGCCCGGATCTGGCAGAAATTTTTCAAAAATCTTCCCGAAGACCGGATCGAGAGGATGGCAAAGGCTGCCGGAGAAAGTTTCATTCAGGGGGCTTTGGAAAAGGATCCCCAAAAAGAGAAGACCCTGGTCAGGATCCTGTATCCGTTCGGCTGCGAGAGACTGGCAAAGAAAGTGGAAGCCGTTTTGAACCAGCAGGGCTATGAGGGTATGCTCCGGCCGGACATCGATCATATTTTCAGTCCCAAAGTGGCTCAAGATCACCGTTATGATTTGGCCCGTATCTTCGGACAGGACGAACTTGCTCAAAGGGCTCAGATCCTGATCACCCTGACGGAAGAAAATACTTCCCTGCTGCAGGGATTTGCCGGCCAGATCACCCTTGTATCGGAAGAAACGGCCGAACCTGAGCCTGCTTTGCCTCAGACGGCCGAAAATGAACTGCATCGTAAGCCGGAAGGCTATATAAGTGAAATGACCCGGTCCATTCAGCGGCAGATGGTCCGTCAAAAGCATGAAACTTTCAATGACCTTGGATATTTTACTTCGATTGCCCGCGTCACCGTTCTTCTGCCTTCTGTAGAATCCGGGGAGCCTAATCAACTTGAAAAGCTTAGCGGCCGGTTCGACCGTTATGTAACGGCGGCTGAAAAGCGTATGGATTCTAGCAGGAGCCTGATCAATGTTTTCGGCGTCCTTGAAGGGGCAGAGGGACTGTATCTGGAAGGAAAAGGAGATAATGAGACAGATCTGGTCCTGGACTTTACCGTCAAAGGATGGAAAAACGCCTGCGATTCCAGTCTCAACAGCTGCCTTCTGCCCGGCGGCTATCTGGTCTTCAAGCCAAACCTTCATTTGACTAACGGCCTTTTACACCTTGAGAAATCTGTCATCATGGGCATGTCTCTGACGGATCTGAAGCTGACCTTCGACGAGGGCAGAGTCACCGGTATGAGCTGCCGGGAAGAAGAGACAGAAGAGGACGCGGTCAAAGAGAAACTTTCGACGATCATCAATACGGTAAAGGGCCTCCCGCTGACGGAAGCCGTTTTAGCGATGAATACGGACTGGTACTGTCAGTGGATGCAGAATAAGGAAGCGGATCCGGAAGACCTTCCCCAAGCTCTGACGGCTTCCCGTATCCCCTCGATCGTTCTGGGACGGAGCCTGTTCGATGTAGGGGCCTCCGAAAATGATCTGCTGGCGCGAAGCTGCCAGTTTGCCCCGGATGACAAAATTGCCGCGGATGGCAGGGGAAAAGACCAAAAAGAGAACGCCGACCTTCCGAAACAGCAGTCTGACGATCAGACGGATCAGCCGTCTTCCCAAGAAGAGGAGCCTTCTTCTCCGTCCTCTTTGGAGGACACCGGTGAAGGGAAGACGGACATCAACGAAGATGGTTATGAAGACCTGAGCCGGCTTCCCAGCATCCGTCTTACGATCCCCTTTGAGTCGATAGGCCGTCTGAGCGTGATCCGTCAGTCTCAGCTCAGCCAGGACCTGATCCGGGAGGGACTGTTCGTTCCGATCGGTACCGACAGCCTCAATACCCCACTTTTGAAGAGAAAGTTTACAGTGATCGAGTAATACATTCTTGTTTACAATTTGTTCAAAAATTGCGGCGCAAATCTTGACACCTGACAGGCAGTTATGTAAACTTTAAGATATTCATAAATATCCTCAAAAGGGGGAAGAAAACATGAAAGATCTGTTTCAGCTCAAAGAGCATGGTACAGATGCAAAGACGGAGTTTATAGCAGGACTTACGACCTTCATGACGATGGCCTATATCCTTGCCGTAAACCCCAGCATTCTTTCGGAAGCGGGCATGCCCGGCGGTGAGGTATTTACCGCAACGGTCATCGCTTCGATCGTCGGCACGGTCCTGATGGCGCTATTGGCCAATCTGCCTTTTGCCATGGCACCCGGCATGGGTCTGAACGCATATTTGACCTATTCCGTCGTACTGACGATGGGATACTCCTGGCAGTTCGCTCTGCTGGCTGTATTTGTCGAAGGTATCATCTTCATCATCCTGACCATCCTGCCTGTTCGTGAAGCAATGGTACGTGCGATCCCCAAGAACCTGAAACTTGGTATCGCAGGCGGTATCGGCCTCTTCGTTGCCTTCATCGGCCTTCAGGATGCCGGGATCGTTACCGATAGCTCAACGCTGGTAACGCTTGGTGATATCACTGCGGCAGGTCCCTGCCTGGCTCTGGTCGGATTCATCATCATTGCCATCCTGCACCAGAAAAATGTTAAGGGAGATATCCTGATCGGTATCTTCGCAACCTGGATCCTGGGCATCCTGGCTCAGCTGATCGGATGGTACCCGCGCGGCGACAACGGCGCTATGACTCTGCTGCCTCAGGGCGTCATCACCCTTCCCAGCAGCCTCAAGACCATCGGTTTTGCCTGCTTTGATTTCAAGACCATCACCGCAAGCTTCCCGTCCACCGGCAAGTTCCTGATGAACCTCTTTACCGTTATGTTTGCCTTCATGTTCGTTGATATCTTCGATACCATGGGCACCCTGATCGGTGTTGCTTCCAAAGCGAACATGCTGGACGAAAACGGCGACGTTCCTCATTCCAAACAGGCCCTTCTGTCCGATGCCATCGCGACGGTCGTCGGCGCTATGGCAGGTACTTCTACCACCACGACTTATGTTGAATCGGCCGCCGGTGTGGCTCAGGGCGGACGTACCGGTCTGACAGCTCTGTGGACCGCTGCTTTCTTCCTCCTGGCCCTGTTCTTCTCTCCCATCTTCCTGGCTATCCCGACCTTTGCGGTTGCCCCGGCGCTTCTGTTCGTCGGCTTCCTGATGATCGAGTCCCTGCTGAAGATCGAGTATGAAGATGTGACCGAATCTGTTCCGGCTATTCTGGCAGCCCTGATGATGCCGTTCGCTTACAGCATTTCCACCGGTATCGCCTTCGGTATCATTTCCTACACCATCATCAACCTGGTATGCGGTAAACACAAGAAGATCCATCCGGTCATGTATGTGCTGGCGGTTATCTTCATTCTTTACTTCATCTTTATCGCCTGACGGCAGATCCGATTCTTTACAAAGCTTCTTTACCAAAATCAATAGGTCTGTGCTACAATATGCACAGACCTATTTTTATATCTGCGGGAGGATCCAAAATGGATATCGCTTCAGTTCGTGTCGACCATCTGAAACAACCTCTTGGCTTCCGGATGGATAAACCTGTTTTTTCTTATGTAATTGAAAATTCCAAAGGAACGTGTCAGACCAAGGGCAGGGTGCAGATCGCTCTGGATGATACAATGTCCGAACCGGTCTATGATTCAGGTCTTCTGGACGATATGGATCCGGCTGCCTTTCGGGCAGATATTTCCCTTCGTCCAAGGACCCGCTATTTCTACCAGATCACGGCTATGACCGATGCGGGCGAGACAGCCGTAAGCCCGGTCGACTGGTTCGAGACCGGGAAAATGGACGAGGCCTGGAAAGGCCGCTTTATTACCTGCTCGAACAAAGAAAGCCGCCTTCCGATCTTTACCAAGACCATTGAGGTCAGAAAACCGGTCAGAAAGGCCCGCCTCTATATCTGCGGCCTGGGCCTGTACCAGGCAAGTATCGACGGGAAAAAGGTAGGAAACGAATACCTGACTCCCTACTGCAATGATTATGATTCCTTCTTCCAGGTGCAGACTTACGACGTCACCAAACAGCTGTCCAAAACAGCGGAGCTGGCTGTAGAACTGGGCAATGGCTGGTTCAAGGGCCGTTTCGGATTCGATCCTAAAAAAGTTAACGGCACTTACGGCAGTAAATGGGCATTGATCGCCGAAGTTCATCTGACTTATCAGGATGGGTCGGAAGATGTGATCGGTACGGACACCAGCTGGAAGGTCCTGCGCAGCAAGACCTACTTCTCCAACATTTATGACGGCGAAAAAGTCGATCAGAATCTGCCGGACCTTGAACCGGAAAAAGCCCGGTATTTTGTGACTCCCCAGGGCGAAAAGGACTACCGCCTCCGCCTGATGGACCGTCTCAGTGTGCCGGTCGTCGTTCAGAAAAAGTTCAAACCGAAAGAGATCATTCATACTCCTGCCGGAGAGCTGGTGCTGGACCTTGGTCAGGAGATCACCGGTATTTTTGAGATTAAGGCTGACCTGAAGAAAGGGCAGACACTGCATCTTCAGTTCGGTGAGATCCTTCAGGACGGTAATTTCTTTAATCTGAACCTGCGTTCTGCCAAGGCGGAATTCTTCTATACGGCTTCTGAAAGGGATGAAAAGGAGCCCGCGGTCATCCGTCCCTCCTTTACCTTCTACGGCTACCGTTATGTGAAGGTAGAAGGTCTGGAACAGATAGGCAGGGATGATTTTACGGGACTTGCCCTTTGGTCGGATCTGGATCAGATCGGTACGATCAAGACAGGCAATCGTAAGATCAACCAGCTTTTATCAAACGTTCAATGGGGCCAGCGGGATAATTTTGTGGATGTTCCCACCGACTGTCCGCAGAGGGATGAGCGTATGGGCTGGACCGGCGACGCGGAAGTCTTCTGCCCGACGGCTTCTCTGTTCTTGTATACAGAGCCTTTCTATCGCAAATATATCTACGATATGAATCAGGAGCAGAAAGTAAGAGACGGAGCGGTCCCGCACGTGATCCCTTCCTTCCATATGCAGGGGAGTGCCTGTGCCTGGGCCGACGCCGCCACTATTATTCCCTGGAAAGTATATGAAAATTACGGCGATAAACAGTTCCTTGAGGACAGTTTCGACGGCATGAAAGGCTGGGTCGATTACGTAGACCGGCTGGAAAAAGACGGACACAAGTGGCGTGATCAGTTCCATTTCGGCGACTGGCTGGCCCTGGACGGACCGTATCCTTATCCGTCACCTTTAGGAGCAACGGACGGGGGCTTTCTTGCGGAAACCTATTTTCTGTACAGTACCCGTCTGACCGCCAAAGCAGCCGCTGTACTGGGCAGAGAAGAGGATAAGGAACACTACGAAGAACTGGCTGACCGGATCCTGACCTATATCCGTCAGGAATATTACACGCCTAACGGGCGGTGTGCCGTCGATACCCAGACCGGCTATCTGGTGACCTTGTGGCAGGGCCTGTGGCCCGATCCCAAGCCGGCTATAGAGGGCTTGAAAAAACAGTTCAAGTGGAGCAGCGGTAAACTGAAGACCGGTTTCATCGGTACTCCTATCCTGAATCTGCTTTTGTCCAAGTATGGATTTTCCGCGAAAGCTTATGATCTTCTCTTTAACGAGGACTATCCGGGATGGCTGTATGAGGTCAATAACGGGGCGACTACCATCTGGGAGCGCTGGAACGCAGTGCTTCCTGACGGAAAGCTTTCCGACCTGACTATGAACAGCCTTAACCACTACGCTTACGGTTCCATTGCGGAGTGGATCTGGCGGTGGGCAGCCGGACTCGATCAGGCAGATGATTCCGTCGCTTATAAGAAGATCCAATATCATCCGGTACTGGACGCTCGTATGAAACGGATGAAGGCGGAACTCAAGAGTGCCAGCGGCCTGTGGAAGTCTGAGTGGGCTTTTGACGGTAAGACTGCCGATATTACTTTGACCGTACCGTTCGGATGCAGCGCTGTCATTGAGCTTGAGAAAGCTCCGGAGAGCGCTTACAAAGATCTTGGCCCGGACCATACCGTCGGAGCCGGGACCTGGCATTTCTGCTACAGCCCTGCTGCCGATTAAAGAGCGGAATATTTATAGAAAGCAAAGCGCTTTACCCAAAGGCGCTTTGCTATGTTAACCGAAGATGAGGAGAAAAGGATCGTGGAAGATACGATAAAGACAAAGACCCGGTACGATAAACTGAATAAAGAGCAGCAGCAGGCAGTCTTTCACACGGAAAGGCCTGTTTTGATCCTGGCCGGAGCCGGAAGCGGGAAGACCAGAGTGCTGACACACCGTATCGAGTATTTGATCGAAGAGAAAAAGGTGGCCCCCTGGCATATCCTGGCCATTACTTTTACCAATAAAGCGGCAAGAGAGATGAGGGAGCGCGCTGAAAACCTGGCGGGCGATCCGGTCAAAGACGCCTGGATCTGTACCTTCCATTCCGCCTGCATCCGTATTTTGAAACGCTGCGCGGACCGGCTCGGTTATGACAGCCGCTTTACCATATACGATCCCGAAGATCAGAAAGCGGTGGTCCGCCGTCTTTTAAAAGAGTTGAATCTGTCAGATAAAATGTTTACCCCAAAGGCGATCCTGGCGGAGATCAGCCGGGCAAAAGATGAGCTGAAAAGTCCGTCCGATTATAAGACTTCTGTCGGGGCAGGGGATCTTTTCCGCCAGAAGGTGTCTCTTGTTTATGTGGCTTACCAGAAAAACCTGATCGAAAACAACGCCATGGATTTTGACGACATCATCAATAAAACCGTGGAGCTTTTCCGCGATAATCCGGATGTCCTGGATTATTATCAGGAAAAATTCACCTATATCATGGTGGACGAATATCAGGATACCAATACGGCTCAGTATATGCTGATCCGCCTTTTGTCCTCAAAATACCGCAACCTGTGCGTGGTAGGCGACGACGATCAGTCCATTTACCGTTTCAGAGGGGCTAACATCCGCAATATCCTGGATTTTGAAAAGGATTTCAAGGACGCGCTGGTCATCCGGCTGGAGCAGAATTACCGGTCGACATCCAAGATCCTTGAGGCGGCCAACCAGGTCATTCGCAACAATTCGCAGCGTAAATCCAAGACCCTGTGGACCCGGAACCCGGAGGGAGACAACATCACGGTCCACTGCGAAGGATCCGACAACGAGGAAGCGGCCTATGTGGCTTCGACCATCCAGACCATGGTCGAAAACGGGCAGTATCATTACAAGGATATTGCTCTTTTGTTCCGCACCAACGCCCAGTCGCGGGCACTGGAGGAAAAACTGGTCGTTTCCGCCATTCCCTATCACCTGTTCGGAGGCATACCCTTCTATCAGCGCAAGGAAGTCAAGGACATCCTCTGCTACCTGCGCCTGGTCGCCAACGATCATGACTACGTGGCTGCCCAAAGGATCATCAATGTCCCCGCCCGTGCGATCGGCGATGTCACTTTTGAACACCTTAGAGCCTTTGCGGAGGAGGGCGGGTTCGGTGTCGGGGAGACCTGCGATATGTCGCAGGAGATCGGCGAGCTGGCCCGCTCCTCAAAAAAACTGCAGGTTTTCGGGGATCTTCTGACCTCCTGGCGGGAAAAGGCGGATACCGTGCCCATTTCCAAGCTGATCCACTCCATCATCGAAGATACAGGATACAGTGCTTATCTGATGAAGGACGATCCGGTCAAATATGAGGACCGGATGGACAACCTGATGGAGCTTTCGGACCGTGCCGACCAGTATACTTCGGAAAATGAAGAAGCGACCCTGGATGGTTTCCTGGATGAGTTGTCATTGGTTTCCGCAATTGATTCCTGGAAAGAGGGAGACGATACGGTGGCTCTGATGACTCTGCACAGTGCCAAGGGCCTTGAGTTCCCGGTCGTCTTTATGACAGGAATGGAAGACGGCCTCTTCCCCAGCTTTATGAGCATTTCGTCGGGAGATGAAGATGATCTGGAAGAGGAAAGGCGGCTCTGCTATGTCGGCATTACCAGAGCTCAGAAAAAGCTCTACCTTACCTGGGCCCAGAGCCGGCGGATCAACGGGCAGGTGCAGCCTACGACAAAATCACGCTTTTTAAAGGAACTTCCGCAAGAGATCCTGGACGAGGAGGAAGAGGAAGACACTTTCGAAACCGGAAACGATTTCAACAGCCGAGCCTATGCCCAGCGCTCTTATGCTTCTTATCATGACCGGACGGATCAGGGGGCTGTCTACGCGGCAGGACATACCATGTCTTTTGCGGCCAAGTATGCGCAAAGGGCTAGAGATATGGAAAAGGCTTCCGCCAAAGCCCAGTTCGCACAGCCCAAGGCCAATGGCTTCAGCGTACAGGATACGGCTCCGTCCGATCAGATATTTAAGGTCGGGGATGCGGTCAAACATCGTATCTTCGGGCTGGGGACTGTGACCGAGGTCAAGTGGGTCAATACCGATTATCAGGTCAGAGTTAACTTTGCCAAAGTGGGAGAAAAGCTGCTTTTTGCCAAACTGGCGCGGCTTGAGAAAGTGTGAATGGCATGGATGAAACGCTTCGAATGAAAGAGCTGGTCAGCCGGTTGCAAAAGGCGGCTCAGGCTTATTATTCGTCCGATACCGAGATCATGACCAATCTGGAATATGATCAGCTCTATGATGAACTGAAGGCGCTGGAGGATAAGACAGGCGTAATCCTGGCCGACAGCCCTACTCAGCATGTCGGCTATCAGGTCATGAGTGCTCTTCCCAAGATCCGACATGCCCGTCCCATGAAATCGCTGGATAAGACCAAGGATATAGGTGCGCTGGCTGCCTTTTTGAAGGACAGCAGGGGCCTGCTCAGCTGGAAGCTGGACGGCCTGACCTGCGTTTTGACCTATCAGGACGGAAGTCTGGTCCAGGCGGCTACCCGGGGCAACGGAGAGATAGGCGAAGTTATCACCAATAACGCCAGGTTTTTCCACGGCGTCCCACTGAGGATCCCTTATACCGGACATTTGGTCGTAAGGGGGGAAGCACTGATCAGCTATAAGGATTTCGAACGGATCAACAACCAGCTGGATCCGTCCCAGCAGTATAAAAATCCCCGCAACCTTTGCTCCGGATCGGTCCGCCAGCTGGATCCCCGCATAGCCAAAGAACGCAACGTGACCGTCATCGTCTATACTCTGGTCGAGTCAGAACAGGAGGATGGATTTTTCCATGACTCTAAAAAGGAACAGCTGACCTGGCTGGCCGGCCTTGGCTTTGAAACAGTTGCCTATAAAGAAGTGACACAGGCCACGGTCGCAGAAGCGGAAAAACAGTTTACGGATGTGGTAGGCAAAATGCCTTTTCCGGTCGACGGTCTGGTACTGACCCTGGATTCTTTATCAGAGTCTGCCGCTCTGGGATCTACCGCCAAATTTCCCAGAGACTCTCTGGCATTTAAATGGCAGGACGAACAAGCTAAGACGACTCTTATTCAAATTGAGTGGAGCCCTTCCAGGACCGGCCTGATCAATCCGGTAGCGGTGTTTGACCCGGTCGAGCTGGAAGGGACCACGGTCAGAAGAGCCAGTCTTCATAATGTAAGCTACTTGCGGGAGATGAAAATGGGAGTCGGCGATCAGATCCTGGTATATAAAGCCAACATGATCATACCCCAGATCTCGGAAAACCTGACAAAGACCGGTCCTGACCCCGTTCCCGATGTCTGCCCCCGCTGCGGCGGACAGACTCAGGTGGTAACCCGGGACGATGTTCAGGAATTGGTCTGCCTGAATCCTTCCTGCCCCGCTAAATTACTGAAGGCCTTGGAGCATTTCGCTTCCAGGCAGGCTATGAATATCGACGGTTTTTCGGAAGCAACCGCCGCCCGTATGGCCGACGCAGGATGGCTGGAATCACTGGGTGATCTTTATCGTCTGAAAGACCATAAGGAACAGATCGAGAAAATGGAAGGCTTCGGTGAAAAGTCCTGCGCCAAGCTCCTTTCTTCGATCGAAAGATCCCGTCATACCCAGCTATTCCGGTTTTTGAACGGGATCGGCATACCGGGTATCGGGACGGCAGGCGCCCGTCTTCTGGCCGATGCGTTTGACCAGGATCTGGACAGCCTGATGCAGGCTGACACGGAGCGTCTTTCAGCCATTGAGGGCATAGGGCCTGTGCTGGCCGACGGCATCTTCCGTTTCTTCAGGCAGCCGGATAACCAAGCCATGATCCGGGACCTGCTGAACTTTATCGAGATCGAAAAGCCGGAATCGGCTGCAAAAGAGCTTCCTCTTAAGGGACTTACTTTTGTCATCACAGGATCGCTTACGCATTTTGAAAACCGGGATCAGCTGCAGAGTGCTTTGATCGAAAGGGGAGCCAAAGCGGCTTCTTCGGTCAGCAAGAATACCTCTTATCTGATCAACAACGATATTGAGAGCACTTCCACGAAAAATAAAAAGGCCCGTCAGCTGGGGATCCCCATCATTTCAGAGGAAGAGGCTATGAAATTGATGGGCATGCAGGTCAACGATCGCTAAACTTTTTACATGGCCTCGGGATGTTTCCCGCGGTATGTAAATTAATGCTAAAGAATCCGTATAATATGCCTTGTGGTTTTGGGCAATTTAAACGAAAGTTCGTTGACGCCTTCCAAGAGCCCGTGCTATAATAAAAAAAAAGCAAGAGAGGTCATACCAAAATGGCTGAGCAAAAGGAAAATTTTCCTGCATATATTTTTCACGAAGGGACTAATTACCGGTCCTATCTGTATTTCGGAAGTCATGATGCAGTCGATCCGGAAGGCAAACCGTGCACGGTCTTTCGTGTATGGGCTCCTAAGGCACGCTATATCAGTGTAACCGGTGATTTCTGCAACTGGTCGGAAGAAGACGGCGCCATCCCCATGAAAAAGATTGACGACGGGGGCATCTGGGAAGCATACGGTTATGGCTTCAAGGAATACGACACCTACAAATACCGTGTTGTCGGCTGTGACGGCCGCGTTGTTTTCAAAAGCGATCCCTACGGCGTTCATATGGAGACCAGACCGTCGACCGGCAGTAAGATCTATCATCTTGACGGTTATAACTGGCATGATGCCCGCTGGATCGAAAAACGCAAAACGTCCGTTCCGTACCGCGAGCCTATGAATATTTACGAGATGCACTTAGGTTCCTGGCGTCTGCGTGATACCGGCGACGTATATGATTATGTTTCACTGGCCAATGAACTGGTTCCCTATCTTAAAAAGATGGGTTATACCCATGTAGAGGTCATGCCGCTGATGGAGTATCCCTACGATGGGTCCTGGGGATATCAGGTCATCGGTTATTTTGCGCCTACGTCCCGTTACGGTACCCCTAAGGATCTAATGAAGTTCGTCGATATCCTGCATCAGCATAATATCGGTGTCATCATGGACTGGGTACCGGCACATTTTCCCAAAGATGAATCGGGTCTGGCCAATTTCGACGGGAGTCCTACCTATGAATATGCCGATCCGCGGAAAGGGGAGCATTACGAATGGGGGACCAAAGTCTTTGACTACGGCCGTCCCGAAGTCGTCAGCTTTTTGATGTCCAGTGCCGAATACTGGCTGGAATATTACCACTTTGACGGCCTGCGCGTTGATGCGGTCGCCAGCATGCTGTACCTGAACTATGCCCGCCGTGACGGTGAATGGATCCCCAACATCCACGGCGGTTATGAAAACCTGGAAGCAATCAAATTCCTTCAGAACCTCAATACCAATATCTTCAAGGAGTACCCCGGGGTTCTGATGATCGCGGAAGAGTCGACCGCCTGGCCGCTTGTGACCAAACCGGTCTCCGACGGAGGCCTCGGCTTCAACTTCAAGTGGAACATGGGCTGGATGAACGATATGCTTCATTACGTATCGCTGGATCCCTTCTTCCGCAAGGACAATCACAACAACATCACTTTCTCGCTGACCTATGCCTTTTCTGAGAACTATATCCTGCCGCTGTCTCATGACGAAGTCGTCCACGGTAAAAAATCTCTGATCGACAAACAGCCGGGCAGTTATGAGGAGAAGTTTGCAGGCCTGAGGGCCTTTTACGGCTATATGATGGGCCATCCCGGAAAGAAGCTGCTCTTTATGGGAGGCGAATTCGGTCAGTTCATCGAGTGGGATTACCATAAACAGCTTGACTGGTTTCTGCTTGGCTACAATATGCATCAGAAACTGCAGAACTATGTGATCGATCTGAACCATTTCTATCTGAAGCACAAAGCCATGTACGAGCAGGATGATTCCTGGGATGGCTTCAAATGGATCTGCTATGATGACAATCTGCAGAATATCGTTTCCTTCCGCAGGATCGACCGTGAGGGTGAGGAAGTTGTCGAAGTCGTCAACTTTGCCCCGGTCGTGCGCTATGATTACCGTATCGGAGTTGCCCAGGATGCTTATTATGTCGAAGCTCTCAATTCGGACGATGAAAAATACGGAGGTTCCGGTGTTCATAACGAAGGCTGGATCAGCGCGGAAGAGACTCCTATGCATGGATATGATTATTCGATCAGCATTACGGTTCCGCCCATGGCAGCTGTTTTCTTTACTCTCCGCAAGAAGAGAAAAAGCACGAAAAAGACAGCCGTAAAGAAAGATAAAACCGCGACCGACACTTCGGAAGACAAATCATCTTCCTAAGATAAATCATCGGAAGATGGTAAAGAGTAAAGCAAGATCTGATTTAGCAAGCAATTGCCCGTTTTAAATATGCTTGATCCGCCTGTATCCCAAGGAGGCAGACGGAAATTACAGGAGGAGAAAAATATGCGTATGAAAAAGACGGCGGTAGCCATGCTGCTTGCCGGAGGCCAGGGAAGCCGTGTAGGTGTCCTGACAAAAAAAGTTGCCAAGCCGGCGCTTCCCTTTGGGGGGAAATACCGCATCATTGATTTTCCGCTGAGCAACTGCGTCAATTCCGGTATCGATACGGTCGGTGTACTGACTCAGTATATGCCCCTTGACCTGAATGCCTATGTAGGAAACGGCCAGCCCTGGGATCTTGACCGCAACGACGGAGGCGTTTCCGTTCTGCCGCCCTACGTTCGGGGAAAGGACGGGGAATGGTATAAGGGTACTGCCAATGCCATCTATCAGAATATCCAATATATTGAACGGTATGATCCCGAATATGTCGTTGTCCTGTCCGGCGACCATGTCTATAAAATGGATTACTCCAAAATGATCGACTTCCACAAGGAAAAAGGAGCTTCCTGCACCATCGCCGTACTCAACGTTACCTTGGAAGAAGCCAGCCGCTTCGGCATCATGAATACCGATGATGATAACCGTATTTATGAATTTGAAGAAAAGCCGGCTCATCCCAAGTCAACGAAGGCTTCCATGGGTGTATATGTTTTCAGCTGGAAGAAGCTGCGCCAGTACCTGATCGAAGATGAAGCGGATCCTAATTCCCAGAATGACTTCGGCAAAAACATTATCCCCAGGATGCTGGAAGATAAAGAACCTTTGTATGCCTATGAATTCAACGGCTACTGGAAAGACGTCGGAACGCTGCCGTCACTGTGGGAGACCAATATGGAACTTCTGGGGGAAGACAGTCCTATCAAATTAGGGGACCCCAGCTGGAAGATCTATTCCCGCAACCCTAATGAGCCGCCGCATTACACAGCTCCGGATGCCGTCATCACCAATTCCATGATCACCGAAGGTGCCGTTATCGAAGGCGCCGTTGAAAATTCCGTCATCTTCTACGGAGTCCATATCGGTAAGGGAGCGGTCGTCAAAAACTCCGTGATCATGCCCGATACTCACATCGAGGATGGTGCAGTCGTTGAGTATTCCATCATCGGCCAGGATGCTACCATCGGCGAACGTGCTAAGGTCGGCATGAGCCGTGAAGATGCGATCAAATCAGTTCATCCCGGAAAACTGACCGGTTATCTGGCTGTAATCGGTGATGATGTTGTTATCGGTAAAGATCAGGTTGTCCAGGCTGGTGAGATGCTGGGCGAAAATCGAATTTGAGGAGACGGATAACATGAATAACGACGCATTTGGTTTGATTTTTGCCTATCAGGATGACAATGTGATGAAATCCCTGACCCAGAAGAGGGCCCTTTCTTCGATCCCCTTCGGAGGCCGTTATCGTATCGTTGACTTTATCCTGTCCAATATGGTCAATTCAGGGATCACGAAAGTCGGTATCATCACCCGCAATAACTATCAGTCTTTGATGGACCATCTGGGAAGCGGAAAAGAGTGGGACCTTTCCCGTAAAAACGGCGGACTGTATATGCTGCCTCCCTTCTTCTCACAGGGTACCGCTTACAGAGGAAAGATGGAAGCGCTGCGCAACGCTGAATCCTTTATCCGTAAATCTTCTCAGGAATATGTCATCATGGCCAACGCCGACAGCATCGCCAATATCGATCTGGACGCTGCCCTTGAATACCACAAGAGTAAAGGCGCCGACATTACCATGATGTATAAGAAGCAGGCTTTCAAGCCTGCGGAAGAAGACGTGGGTCAGAACTGTGTGATAAAGACCCAGGAAGACGGACGGGTCATTGATATTGCCATGGATCCGGCTCCTTCCGATGAGATCGTCAACCTCAGCATGGGTGTGATGATCATGCAGCGTTCACTTCTGGAGACGCTGATCCTGGAATGCTCAAGCCACAATATGTACAGCCTGCACCGCGATGTACTGCAGCGCCGTATCAATGACCTGAAGATCTACGGTTTTGAGTACAGCGGTTATTTCCAGAAGATCGATTCCATCAGTTCCTATTTTGCAACGAACATGGATCTTCTTAATACCGATATCCGTGAGCAGCTGTTCGGGACTAACCGTCAGATCTATACCAAGATCCGTGATGAAGCGCCTACCATTTACCGGGGACAGAGTTCGGTTAAAAACAGTCTGGTCGCTGACGGCTGTGTAATCGAGGGAACCGTTGAGAACAGTATCATTTTCCGAGGCGTCCATATCCATAAGGGAGCGGTGATCCGCAATTCCATCATTATGCAGGATACCGAAGTACAGGAAGATTCCGAACTGAATTATGTGATCACGGATAAAGACGTGGTGATCCGTGAAAGCCGCAAACTGTTCGGTTATAATCTGTATCCGATGGTCCTGGCCAAAGGTTCGGTTGTCTGATTACTCTTCGGGAAGGTTAAAGTATCATGAAAGTTTTATACGCAGCCTCTGAGGCTGTTCCCTTTGCAAAATCGGGCGGTCTGGGCGATGTAGCCGGAGCACTTCCTCAGGCACTGAAAAAGAAACTGGTGGGTGTGAGGGTTGTGATTCCTTATTACCAGGATATCCCTCAGTCTTTGAAAGATCAGATGACCTTCGTCCGGTCTTTCTGGGTCCCGCTTTCCTGGCGCAGCCAGTACTGCGGTCTGTTTGAAGCAAAAGCAAACGGCGTCACCTATTATCTGCTGGATAATCAGTATTACTTCGGCCGCAAAGGCTATTATGGTTATTTTGATGACGGCGAACGATATGCCTTCTTCAGCAAGGCTGTTCTGGAGATGATCCAGTACATCGATTTCCAGCCGGATGTCATCAACTGCAACGATTGGCAGACCGGACTGATCCCCTTCTATCTGAATAAGTTTTATCGTAATATCAACGATACCTACAAAAACCTGCAGACCGTTTATACGATCCATAATATTCAGTATCAGGGCATGTTCCCGCCGGATATCGTCGAAAACGTACTGGGTGTTGAATGGAATGATTATGCAGGCGGTTACCTGAAGTTCGATAACTGCGTCAACTATATGAAGACCGGTATCGAAGCAGCTAACTGGGTGACCACGGTTTCTCCTACCTATGCGAAAGAGATCCAGGATCCTTATTACGGACATGGCCTGGATGGGATGCTGCGGAACGAAAGCCGTAAACTGTCCGGTATTCTTAACGGGATCGATACCGTCAAATACGATCCGGCGACGGATCCGGCTATCTTCAAAAACTATACCCTGGACACCTACGAAGACAAAAAGGTCAATAAGACGGAGCTGCAGAAGCTTCTGAATCTGAATGTGCGTGAGGACGTTCCGATCATTGCCATCGTTTCCCGCCTGGTAGACCACAAGGGAATGGATCTGGTAGCCGCTGTTCTGAACGATATCCTGTGGGATGACGTCCAGCTGGTCGTTCTGGGAGTAGGAGACTGGCGCTATGAAGATATGATGCGCAATGCACAGAAGGGCTATCCGGGCAAGGTTTCGGCCAATATCATGTTCAATAATGATCTGGCCCAGAAGATCTACGCCGGGGCGGATATCCTGCTGATGCCGTCGCAGAGTGAGCCTTGCGGCCTGTCTCAGATGATCGCGATGCGTTACGGAACTATTCCGATCGTCCGCGAGACCGGCGGTCTTAAGGACACGGTACAGCCTTACGTTTCATGGGAGGGAAGAGGCAACGGATTTACGTTTGCCGCTTATAATGCCCATGATATGCTGTATGTTATCCGTCAGGCAGAGAACACCTTCCGCAATAAAGATCAGTGGATGACGGTTGTCACCAATGCTATGAAGACGGATGTGAGCTGGAACGGCCCGGCCCGTGAATATCTGCAGTTGTATCATATGTTGACAGGTAAGCGTTAAAAGTGTAAAATAGGAAAGGTTATGGGAGCCAGATGGGAAAAATTTCTCATCTGGCTTTCCTGTATTAAGAAGTTTTATAAAGGACGCTGCAAGTCCTGGCAACGTCTATGTAAAAACACCTAATATATGAAGGGAATAAGCTACATGACTGACAGACGAAAAAACGGCTCGGTAAATCATTCTCACGGACCTTCGGGAATGAAGATTCCCAACGCTCATGAATTAAAAGAGCTGATCGATGGGAAGCTTCAGCGGCATTACGGCATCAGCGGCATCAAAGCTCGTGACAATATGGTGTATGATGCAACCGCTCAGGTCCTTCGTGACCTTTTGATGGAGCGGTGGGTTTTATCACAGCGTGAGATCGCTGCCAAAAACGCTAAACAGCTTTGCTATTTTTCGATCGAGTTTTTACTGGGCCGGTCGCTGCGCAACAATGCCTATAATTTGAAAATCGTCGATCAATTAAAAGAAGTTCTGAAAAGTTACGGTAAAGATTTCGACACGATCTGCAGTGTCGAACAGGACGCAGCGTTAGGAAACGGCGGCCTGGGCCGTCTGGCAGCCTGCTATATGGATGCAACCGCCTCTCAGGGTCTTCCTGCTACCGGTTTCAGCATCCTGTATGAATACGGGCTGTTCAAACAGCGCATCATCGAGGGACAGCAGATCGAACTGCCCGACAGCTGGCTGGATACCGGAAGAAGCTGGCTGATCACTAAAGAGGATGAAGCGGTCGAAGTTAAATTCGGCGGTCAGATCAAAGAGCAGTGGACGGATAACGGACTTAAGGTAACCGTTGAAAACGCGGATGTCGTACGGGCTATCCCCAACGATATGCTGATTTCCGGTTATGACAGCAAAACCGTGAACACCCTTCGTCTGTGGCAGCCTAAATCTCCTTATAACATGAACATGGAATTGTTCAATGAGGGGTCTTACCTTAGGGCGATGGAGCAGCAGGCTAACGCTGAGGTGCTGTCCAAGGTTTTGTACCCGGAAGATAACAACTATGAGGGTAAGTCCCTGCGTATCAAACAGCAGTATTTCATGGTCAGTGCTTCCGTACAGTCCATTCTTAAGAACCATTATGCAAAATACGGCACTTTGATGTCTCTTCCGGATCATTATGTTTTCCAGATCAACGATACTCATCCGGCCATGGTGATCCCGGAGACGATGCGTATCATGATGGATGATTACGGCATGACCTGGGATGATGCCTGGAATGTGACCACCCATACTATTGCCTATACCAACCATACCGTCATGGTAGAGGCACTGGAACGCTGGCCCGAAGACCTGATCAAGAAAATCGTTCCCCGTGTTTATCAGATCATCTGCGAGATCAACCGCCGCTTCTGCGAGCATCTGTGGACGATCTTCCCCAACGACTGGGACCGTATCAATAAGATGTCTATCGTTCAGAACGGTGAGATCCGCATGGCGAATCTGTCGATCGTCGGCTCCTTCTCCGTCAACGGTGTATCCGAACTGCATTCTCAGATCCTGAAGGATGACTGCTTCCACGATTTCTATATCGATACACCGGAAAAATTCCGCAATGTCACCAACGGTATCACCTACCGCCGCTGGCTGGGACAGGGCAACCCGGGCCTTTCCAACCTGATCTGCGAATCGATCGGTACCGGCTGGCTGAAAGATCCCGAAGAGCTGTCCAAACTGATGAACTTTACCGAGGACAGTGCCTTTCTGGAACAGTTCGAATGGATCAAGCATGAAAACAAAGTCCGTCTGGCCAATTACCTGAAACAGGAAGTAGGCGTTTCCATCGATACACACTCCCTGTTTGATGTTCAGGCAAAACGCCTGCATGAATACAAGCGGCAGCTGATGAATGTGATCCATATCCTGCGCTGCTACTTTGAACTGAAAGACAATCCGAATGCGGACGTTGTTCCCAGGACCTTCCTGTTCGGTGCCAAAGCGGCTCCCGGCTACAGCCGCGCGAAAGACATTATCCGCCTGATCAATGCGGTCGCGGATATGGTCAATAACGATCCGGATGTCAACCAGAAGATGAAAGTGGTCTTCATTCCGGATTATAAGGTTACGGTAGCAGAGATCCTGATCCCTGCTGCCAACCTGTCCGAGCAGATCTCTACTGCCGGGCGCGAGGCTTCTGGTACCGGCAACATGAAATTCATGCTGAACGGCGCGATCACGATCGGTACTTATGACGGTGCCAACATAGAGATATACAACCGGGTAGGGGATGATAACTTCTTCCTGTTCGGTATGCGTACGGCTCAGGTCAATGAAACACTGCGCCATGGCTATAACGCGATGCAATTCTATCAGAACAACCAGTGGATCAAACGTGTCCTGGATCTGATGAGAAGCGGCGTCGGCGCTCCCGGCCGTGAGATCGCTTTCCCGGATATCGTTAATTCACTGCTCTTTAATTCGTATGGCAATGTTGCCGATCCGTATCTGGTACTGGCTGACTTCGAAGATTACTGCAAAGCTCAGAAGCTGGTTTCTTCCGTTTATGTCAACAAGCCGGAATGGAATAAAAAAGCCATCGTCAACGTAGCAAAATCCGGTGGATTTGCGGCAGACCGCGCTGTTCTGGAATATGACGAGCGCATCTGGCACCTTACTCATCTGGGAGACTGAAGACCAATGCTGGATGATGTAAAAAAACTTCTGACGGCCGGTATTGACGGTCCTGTATTGGTATCGGAGATCGCGGAACATTTTTATGAAACGATCCTGGATCAGAAAAAAGATCATCCTGTCTTTTACGAGAGATTGAGTCAGTATGAGACGATGGAAGAGTATCTGGGCATGGATACTTCGGCTCTTTCCTATGATGAGAAATTGATTGCAGGCGATTTGAAGGATGATATCGAGTATGAGCTGCAGTATCAGTTCGATAAAGTCGAAGACAGTGTCAAAAGTGAGTTGATCCACGGTGACTCTTCCAGAGAAGTCCTTTATGAGATGAAGAAAAAGGGCATCATTCCACTTCATCCCGAAAATCCTGCTTCCTATCTGACAGAAGATTCGGTGGAAGAATTTTATCTGGAGGCTTTCCAGCAGTTCGACATGCTGCGCTCCAACCTGTATAAGCGCATCCTGGCTTCCTCGGCCAAGGATTTCTACCAGCAGGGCGAAGACAAAAGCAATACTTACCGTAAAGAGCATCATCTTCTGATGGATGAAAGAGATTTTCTGAATTACTATACGGAGAATTTTGATAAAGAGCGTCTGTGGGAGATACTTTCCCGGAAGATATACCAGACCATCCATTATAATTCCCGTTATAAGATGGAAGATCTGAATGAAGAAGAGGATGACAGGGAGGAAGGATCGACTCCTTTGGTGGACGACGATGATGCAGAGGACGCATACGGTCAGCCGGATCCGAACCAGCCTTCCGAAGACGACATCGTTCTGATCCCGGACGGAGATATGAGCCCTGATGATTATACCTATGTCTACGAGCTGATGAATGAATACACAGGCCACCGGGTCCTTCCTACCGATGACGACAGGGTCACGGAAGCGTACTGGTCTGTTTATCAGGATGAGTTCGGAGATCTGCTGACTTTGTATATGATCCAGGTCCTGGAAGATACCATCAATTATTTTTCGACCCAGCAGGAAATCAAATATGATTCGCTGGCCCGCTTCTATCACTGGAACCAGGAACAGCGCAAAGCCCCGTCCTATATCTTAAGCACGTCGGATAAGATTTCTTATGCGCTCAGCGATCTGCAGGAAAAGCTGTGGTCGGACTTTTCCGATTCAGAGCTGATGCCGCTCTATGAAAAAGGAAGAAAGATCGAGGAAATAGGGCGCCTGTCAGAGAAAAAGAAAGAAAACCAATAGAATATGCGTACTTGCATTACCCATGAAAGTGCATGAAAAACCCCGGAAGGTTACCCTTCCGGGGTCGTTTTACAGGCGGTACGATCGGATGAATGCGGAATCTTATTTTGCGGTATCTTCCGGGGACTTGTCCGCCGGTGCTTTTTCTTGGGGTGTCTGACCGGCCTCCTGATCGTCAGAAGGTTCCGTTTTTTGGGGCGGGCAGGGCATCTGGATAGGTACCAGACCGACTTTGATGATGGTGGGTTTGCCATCAGCCATCTTTACGGCAACAGCATCGCCGGGACGGACTTCCTCGGTCAGGAAAGCTTCGGCAATCTCATCTTCGATGCTGCGCTGGATAAGGCGGCGGAGAGGACGGGCTCCGTACTGCTCGTCGTAGCCGTTCTCGGTCAGATAATCCTTTACCTCATCATCGACTTCGACGGTCATATTATGGAACTTGGCAGCCTTGTATACATCTTTCAGCATCAGGTCAACGATCTGACGCAGCTGGTCTTTGGTAAGAGAAGAGAAAGGAATGATCTCGTCGACACGGTTCAAAAACTCAGGACGGAAAATATCTTTCAACGCGGCCTTGATGCTGTCCTGCATAGCGATGGGAGCTGTCTTATTAAAGCCCAGACCGTTGTTGCGGAAGGAAGCGCCGGCGTTGGTCGTCATGATGATGATCGTGTTTTCAAAGTTGACCGTGCGTCCCTGGCCATCGGTCAGTCGGCCGTCATCCAGGATCTGCAGCAGCATATTGAAGACGTCCGGGTGGGCTTTTTCAATCTCGTCCAGCAGAATAATAGAGAAGGGGCGGCGTCTTACTTTTTCGGTCAGCTGACCGCCTTCATCGTAGCCGACATATCCGGGAGGCGCTCCGATCAGTTTGGACACGGTATGGCGCTCCATGTACTCAGACATATCGATACGGATCAGAGCATCCTCTGTTCCGAACAGTTCGACCGCCAGGGTCTTGGCCAGCTCCGTTTTACCTACACCGGTAGGACCGGCGAAGATGAAGGAAGCCGGTTTACGTTCTTTCCTGAAACCGGACCGGTTACGGCGGATGGCTCTGGCTACGGAAGAAACAGCCTGATCCTGCCCGATGATGCGCTCATGCAGCCTGTCTTCCAAGTGGATCAGCTTTTCCGATTCCTGACGGGTCAGCCGTTTGACAGGGATCTTGGTCCAGCTTTCGATGACCTGGGCCAGATCATCATAGGTCAGCGGCACATGTTCGGTTTCCTTCCGCTTTTCTTCGATCTCTTTCTGCAGCTTGGCCTCTTCGTACTGATATTTGGCAGCTGCTTCGTAGTCCTCGCTGCCGGCAGCTTCATCCTTTTTCTGGGTGGTGACCTGCAGGGTCTTTTCCAGATTTGCCAGATCGACAAGACCGGTGTTTCTCAGGTTGACACGGGAGCCGGCTTCATCGATCACATCGATCGCCTTATCGGGGAAATAGCGCTGGTGGATATAGCGCTGGGCCAGATAAACGGCATCCTCGATGTTTTCATCGGAAATCGTTACATTATGGTATTTTTCATAGATAGGACGGACACCTTTAAGGATCTGGACCGTTTCCTCGGGACTGGGCTCGTCAACGATGATGGGCTGGAAACGGCGTTCCAGAGCAGCATCCTGTTCGATATATTTGCGGTATTCATCCAGAGTCGTCGTACCGATGACCTGGATGCTGCCGTTAGCCAGGGCCGGTTTAAGAATGTTAGCAGCGTTCATGGAGTTCTGAGCGTCGCCAGCACCTACCAGATTGTGGATCTCGTCGATGACCAGGATCACATTCTTAGCCCTGGCAACTTCATCGATGATGGCTTTCATACGGGCTTCGAACTGGCCGCGGAACTGAGTGCCGGCGACCAGGCCGGTCATATCCAAAAGGTATACCTGCTTATCTTTCAGTTTTACCGGTACCTTGCCCTGGGCGATGCGGAGGGCAAAGCCTTCCGCGATGGCAGTTTTACCGACGCCCGGCTCACCCAGAAGGACCGGGTTATTCTTGGTACGGCGGTTGAGGATCTGCATGAGGCGGTCGATTTCTTTATCACGGCCGATGACCGGGTCGATGCCTCCCTGAGATGCTTTTAAAGTCAGGTTGGAACCAAACTTGCTCAAGGTCTTCAGATGATCGTTCTTGCGGCGGGGACCCTTATCCGTGTCGTCCTCGGGGGACATGTCCATGTGATAAACACCGTCTTCGTCCGGCTGGTCACCTTCCGAAGCATTATCTTCCTCACCGGGGCGGGAAGCGCCGCTCATCATATCCAGGAAGTCCTGCGGCATCATATTTTTTAATTCATCCATATTGCCGTCCGGGAAAAGCTCGTTCATCTGCTCCCCGATGTTTTCCATCTCCTCGGGGGTCAGCCCGTTCTGTTTCAAAAGATCATTGAGAGGGATCCCGTTTTTACGGGCGCAGGACAGACACATGGCGACGGGCTTGCTGACTCCGTTTTCAAGTTTATTGACAAATAATACGGCTGTATTTTTATGGCAGATCTGACATAACATAGGTTCGTCACTCCTTTTTTACTTTCGAATAAAGAGCTGGACCAGTTTTCGCATTCCTAAAAAACAGGTGTATCAGAAGAGCAGGTGCAACATACCTACTCTTTTGATTGGTATATAATTATAAGAGTCAAACTTTTCAAATGCAAGGCATTTTGCTATAATTCACTGGATATATGGCAAATTTAACGAATTGTTAACAATTCAACTATTAACTTCCAAACTATTGGCAGCAGTAGGAAAGGTCTTATTAAGTCTAAGGAGTGCTTATGTCTACGTCAGGCGATTACAAAATGGCCCTGCGTCTGGGCCGGGAGCAGTATCAGAAGGATTTGGCCAAGGGTGTCTACCCTTATCTTCAGGTATTGGAAGATCTGACTCATAACCTGCAGATCGAGCAGGAAGTATCGCTGGGGCAGGTGATCATTCCCATCGATCAGATCGTCGGTACCAACGGTGTCGGACGCAGCACAGCCTTTGCCCGCAACTTTATGCCTCTTCTTGACGAAGGTTCCGAGTTTGCCCGCAAATGGATGAACCTGAACGATATCCACCTGAAGGAGGGCATCCGTGACCCTATCAAAGCCTATGAATTTATGAACCGCTTTTATGTGGTCGAAGGCAACAAGAGGGTCAGTGTCCTTAAGTTTTACGGAGCGGTCGAGATCAGCGGCATCGTGACCCGTGTCATTGCCAAACCCGACGGAAGCAAAGCCTCCCGCATCTATCAGGAGTTCCTGCGCTTTTATAAGATCGCCCGCATCAATTATCTGAATTTTACCCGGGAGGGATCTTATGACCGTATCCTGGAACTGACCGGCCGCAGTACGAAAGCTGAATGGGACTCTGAATTCCAGAAGGAATTCCATTTCTGCTATTCACGCATACAGTCTGCTTTTAAAAAGGCAGCCGGCCCCACAAGCGGGATCTCTCCGTCGGATGTCTTTTTGGAATATCTGAAGATCTATCCCCTGTCTTCGATCAGTGAAAGTACGGATCAGGAACTCAGGGAAAGGCTGGAAAAAATACGGGATAATATCGAACTTTTGCAGGAGGAAGCCCCTGTAGGCCTTCACCTGGAACCACAGGCGGATAAGGAACAGGCTCCCAGAAGCTTTGTCAGGGTCCTGCAGGATGTCTTTATTACTCCCCAGGCCAAACCAAAACTCAGGGTCGCTTTTGCCCACAGTAAAACGATGGAAACAAGCGCCTGGACCTATGCCCATGAACTCGGCCGTATGTATGTGGAAGAAAGTCTCAAAGACCAGATCAAGATCACGGACGTGGACAATATCTTCAATAAAAAAGAAACGCCCTATCAGACTATCTGCGACCTGGCAGGGGACAATGATGTCGTCTTTACGACCACGCCCCAGCTGATCGACGATACGGTCAAGGCGGCTGTCCGCTTCCCCAGCGTAAAATTTCTGAACTGTTCGGTCAACATGGCCGTAGGCAATATCCGCACTTATTACGGGCGTGAGTACGAAGCTAAATTTTTAAGCGGTATCCTTGCCGGCGTCATGACGCAGAATGACCGCATTGCTTATATTGCGGATTATCCTATCTCAGGAATGATCGCTTCGATCAATGCTTTTTCAAGGGGCGTCCAGCTGGTCAATCCGCGAGCCAAAGTTTTTCTGATATGGTCGACCATGAAAGGGGTAGATGTTGACAGCAGGCTGTCAGAGCTTGACTGTGATATGGTCTCTCATCAGGACATGATCACACCCGGCAGGAAGGATCGGCGTTTCGGCCTTTACCAGGTCAGGGACCGGGAACGCAAAGAGCTGGCTATGCCTTTCTGGAACTGGGGGATTTTTTACGAAAAGATCCTCAGCAGTATCCTGTCCGGCTCCTGGAGCGACCTTGACAGGGATCAGACCAAGGCTATCAATTACTGGTGGGGCCTGTCGGCAGGGGTCATCGATCTGGTATATTCCAGCAGGCTGCCGGAAGGAGTAACGCAGCTGATGCGCTACTACAAACGGTCCATCATCCATGACTTCTGCCATGTCTTCGACGGTTTCATCTATGACCAGCAGGGGACCCTTAGGTCGGAAGAGGACGGCTACATGCCCACAGGCCGCATCGTGACCATGGATTGGCTGATCAACAACGTGGTAGGACAGATTCCTGAGGCCGGCCGGCTAAATCTGGAAGCCCAGGATCTGGTCGAGACGACCGAGGAAGGAGGAACAGATTCTGAGGGAATGTCAGAGATCTGACTGTCATGAGGACGATTCTTCATATGGATATGGATGCCTTTTTTGCATCTGTTGAGATCCGGGACGACCCTTCCTTAAAGGGAAAGCCGCTGATCATAGGAGCCCTTCCCACAGAGAGAGGGATCGTCGCTACCTGTTCCTATGAAGCCAGGGCTTACGGGGTCCACAGCGGTATGAGCATTAAAGACGCTTACCGCCTTTGTCCCATGGGTATCTACCGCCACGGACGGTATGACCGTTACCGCCAGGTCAGTGACCGCATTCACGGGATCCTTACGGATTATACGGACCAGATCGAATATGTGGGCCTTGACGAAGGCTACCTGGACATTACGGGCTCTTTGAAATTATTCAAGAGTGCGGACCGGATCGGGCATGAGATAAAAAAGAGGGTATTGGATACGACGGGGCTCACCTGTTCGATCGGTATCTCTTATAACAAAATGACCGCAAAAATGGCTTCGGAGGAGAAGAAGCCGGATGGTTTTTTCGTTATTCCGGATCCGGAGTTTTTTCAAAAATACATGAAGGATAAGCCGGTCAAGGCCCTGCCCGGCGTAGGAGCCAAAGGGGCCGCCGTACTGCACGGGATCCGGATCGATACGATCGGTCAGCTCTCGGCCTGGTCCGAGGAGAGTCTGGTCAAACGGTTCGGACAGGCAGGAAGCGAGCTGTACCGTCATGCCAGGGGGATAGCTTCGGATCATGTGGAGCGCCTGGGAGAAGGAAAAGCCAAGTCATACGGAAAAGAGGTCACCTATCAGCATGATATGACGGATCCTGCTGAGATGGACAGTACTTTGAAACTGCTGGCAAGACAGGTGGCCATCGGTCTTCAGAAAAGAGAGGTATATGCATATACCATCACTTTAAAGATCAAATACAGCAACCTGAAACTGCACACCAGGGCCGTTTCCCTGATCAATCCGGTCCAGTCCGCTTCGCAGCTGTATAAGGAAGCTGCCAGGCTTTTGAAAAAGTCTCCCTTGTCCGGTCCGGTACGTCTGTTGGGGATCAGCGCTTCTTCATTGACCGAACAGCCGGAATTTCAACTTACGATCAGCCAGGCGGACCGCAGTCTCAGGGAGGAAAGCCTTAACAAGAGCCTGATGGGCCTGTATCAGCGGTTCGGGAAAGATGCCGTGATGACGGGAGGAGAGCTGGAGAGCCGAACTCTTTTACAGGAGCATGGTTTGAACGATTGAATATTTTATTCATCAGAAATTGAATTTTGCCTTGATAAGATGAAACAGGAGTAGTATAATTTCAAATTGTGATTCCGCGTCTCAGTGACTGGTTTCTCCGACCGTTACTTAGACACCGGAGGATAAAAATCTTATGGAGGGTCCTGACAATGACCAAAGAAAGAAAAGCAGAAATCATCAAAGAGTTTGGCAAGGATGAGCATGATACCGGTTCGACCGAGGTTCAGATCGCTCTTCTGACCGAGCGCATCAATCACCTGACCGAGCATCTGAAGACTCATGAGAAGGATCATCATTCCCGCCGCGGTATGCTGATGCTGATCGGCCGCCGCCGTGGTCTTCTGAACTATCTGATGTCCAAAGACATCGATGCTTATCGTCAGTTGATCGCCAAACTTGGTATCAGAAGATAATCGGATACAGCTAAAGTGCAGATCCGCCATTAACGGACGGATTTGCATTTTTTGTGTGTAAAGATATCTTCATGGTTTAGGATGACCGCAGGCATTTGTGACGCCGGCGGTCGAAGGCTGAGGTACGTAACGAACACAGGAGGATTATTGTATGTCACAGGTTCAGACCTTTGAGATGGAGCTGGCAGGCCATAAGTTGACGGCCCAGGTCGGCAAAGTCGCGGAGCAGGCCAACGGCGCCGTATGGATGACTTACGGCGATACTACCGTTTTATCAACGGCTACTGCTTCCAAAGAGCCCAGAGAGGGAGTCGATTTCTTCCCCCTGAGCGTTGATTATGAAGAAAAAATGTATTCCGTGGGAAAGATCCCCGGAAGTTTCTTAAAAAGGGAAGGGCGTCCCAGCGAGAATGCGACGCTGACCAGCCGCTGCATCGACCGCCCCATGCGCCCCTTATTCCCCAAAGATATGCGCAATGACGTGTCCATCGTCAACACCGTTTTAAGTGTCGACCAGGATTGCCAGCCTGAGAAGCTGGCTATGCTGGGTTCTTCCATTGCCGTATCGATTTCCGATATTCCCTTTGACGGCCCCATCGCTGCGGTCGCTGTCGGTCTGGTCGACGGTCAGCTGATCATCAACCCCAACAGTGAACAGCGCAAGGTATCCGATCTGGATCTTACGGTAGCGTCCACCGCTGATAAGGTCGTTATGATCGAAGCCGGCGCCAACGAAGTTTCGGACGATAAGATGATCGAGGCTATTTTCCTGGCCCATGAAACCAACCAGAAGATCGTTGCCTGGATCAATGAGATCGTAAAGGCTGTCGGTAAACCTAAGATGTCTTATCAGGAACAGGTCGTTCCGGAAGCTGTTTTTGATGCTTTAAAGCAGGTATGCCCGCCTGAGCAGATGGAAGAGGTCGTTTTCACAGACGACAAAATGGTGCGCGACCAGCGTGTCGCCAAGGTTACGGAAGATCTGAAAGCTTATATTGCGACCCTGCCGGAAGAAGAGCAGGAGACCATGCTCCCCTATGTCGACGAAGGTGTCTACCAGTATCAGAAGAAGACCGTCCGCAAGATGATAAAAGTCGACGGCAAACGTCCCGACGGCCGTAAGATGACCGAGATCCGTCCTCTTCATGCCGAGGTTGATCTGCTGCCCCGCGTACATGGCAGTGCTTTGTTCAGCCGCGGCCAGACTCAGGTCCTGGACGTTGTGACCCTTGGCGCCCTGTCGGATCGTCAGATCCTGGATTCTTTGGACGATAACGAACAGACCAAGCGGTATATCCATCAGTACAACATGCCGTCTTATTCTACCGGTGAGACCAAACCCAGCCGCGGGCCCGGACGCCGTGAGATCGGTCACGGTGCTCTGGCTGAGCGTGCTCTGGTCCCGGTACTTCCTTCCGAGGAAGAGTTCCCTTACGCTATTCGTGCTGTATCGGAAGTATTAAGTTCCAACGGTTCTACTTCTCAGGCTTCCATCTGCGCAAGTTCCATGGCCCTGATGGCAGCCGGTGTCCCGATCAAGGCTCCGGTAGCCGGTATTTCCTGCGGTTTGATCACCGGGGATACCGATGATGACTTCGTCCTGCTGACGGATATCCAGGGACTTGAGGACTTCTTCGGAGATATGGATTTCAAGGTTGCCGGTACTCATAAGGGCATAACCGCTATCCAGATGGATATCAAAGTCCACGGACTGACCCGGGCCGTGATCGAAGGCGCTATCCGCCGCACTCATGAAGCCCGTGACTATATCCTTGACGAAGTTATGGCCAAGGCTATTTCCGCTCCCCGTGAGCATCTGTCTCCTTATGCTCCTAAGATCTTCTCCACTAAGATCTCCGTTTCCAAGATCGGTGAGGTGGTAGGTCCTAAGGGTAAGACCATCAATAAGATCATCGAAGATACCGGCGTTCAGATCGATATCGAAGAGGACGGCAGCGTATATGTTCTCGGTACCGATGAAGAAATGATCAACAAAGCGATCAAGACCATTGAGTCCATCGCCAAGGAGATCGAAGTAGGCGAGATCTATAACGCTAAGGTAGTACGTCTTGAAAAGTACGGAGCCTTTGTCCAGCTCCTGCCGGGCAAAGACGCTCTTTTGCACGTGACCGAGATCTCTTACGAGTATATCAAGAATGTTGAGGATGTTCTGCATCTTGGCGATGAGGTCATGGTCAAAGTCATCGGCATCGACGACAAGGGTAAGGTAAAAGTTTCCCGCAAGGCTCTTCTTCCTCCTCCGGAAGGCGGAGAAAAGCGCCAGGGCGGTTTCAGCCGCGACCGCCGCAGCAGCGCTCCTCATCACAGCTATCGTATGGAACGCAATGACCGCGGCGATGATGAATGATCGGCTGTAAGACAAGTTAATAAACAATGATAAAAGCAGGTGGCAGAATAGCCGCCTGCTTTTTTTACGCTGAATTTACATGCCCCTGACACTGATTTGAATATGGTACGGTATCATGATTTCGTATCAATATTGATTTAACTATCTGCCAAGGGGGGGATTGCATGATAAAAAAGGCAGAAAAAAGATCCGGACGGCTGATTGCTGTTTTTCTGGTCATGGTCCTGGTGATCGGAAGTTTATCTCTCAGCGGATGCGGGATCCAGAATAAAGAATCAAAAAGTGACCCAAATACCAGCACTCTCGGCAGCGGCAGCAGGACGCTGAGGATCCTGTCCGGCTCTGAAAATAAAGAATTGGAATCGATCTTGGAAAAATATGCCGATAAGCACGGCCTTACCATCGTCATGACTTATAAAGGGTCGCTGGACATTATGAGGGCCCTTCAGCAGGAGGACTTTGATTATGACGCGGTGTGGCCTGCCAGCAGCATCTGGATGAATGCCGGCGATACCATGCATCGGATCAAGCATGCCGAATCCATATCTATTAATCCGGTCGTTTTCGGCATCCGTAAATCACTGGCTAAGGACCTTGGATTTGTCGGCAAAGATGTTTCGATCTCGGACATTCTCGATGCGATCATGGCAGGCAAGCTGACTTTCTGCATGACCAGCGCGACCCAGTCCAACTCCGGGGCCAGCGCTTATCTTGGCTTTATCAGCGCCTTAGCGGGGAGCCCGGACGTGATCAGTCAAAAAGACCTGGAAAACGAAGAAGTCCGTCAGAAACTGACCGACCTTCTATCCGGCATCGACCGTTCATCCGGCAGTTCAGACTGGCTTAAAGATATGTTCGTGGCAGGTGATTACGACGCCATGGTCAATTACGAGTGTCTGATGATCGCGGCCAATAAGGAACTGGAAAAAGAGGGAAAAGAGCCGCTGTATGTCGTTTATCCTACGGACGGCCTGGCAGTGGTGGATTCTCCTCTTGCCTATGTCGACCGGGGAAATGATAAAGAAGAGAAGATCTTTTTGGATTTTCAGCAGTATCTTTTATCCGATGACGCTCAGGATCAGATCCAGAAGACCGGACGGCGCAGTGCTTATGTAGGGATCAATGAAGATAACAAGGACGTTTTCCGTTCAGACTGGGGCCTTCAGCCGGATAAAGTGCTTTCCAGCATCAAGATGCCGGATACCGGCGTCGTGACCGAAGCGCTGAACCTTTATCAGTCGGAACTGAGAAAACCTTCTCTTTCCGTTTACTGCCTGGACTTTTCCGGCAGTATGTACGGGGAGGGCAGCCAGCAGCTGAAAGCAGCCATGCAGCAGCTGCTGATCCAGAAAATTGCCCGGGAAAACTTCCTGCAGGCATCTGAGAGGGACGTTACGATCGTGATCCCTTTCAGCAGCGATGTAATGGACGTCTGGAAGGCGGAAGGAAACGGAGCGGACCTGGAGGCTTTATACGATAAGATCGATAACTTGGAGACCAACGGGGGGACCGACATGTATGCCGCTATTACAGAGGGCATCAAACAGATGAGCAGCTATGATTTATCTCAGTACACACCGGCTGTCATTGTGATGACGGACGGCGCTTCTCAAAACGGCTTTAGAGATTTTTCAGAAACGTACCGGGCGGATCGCGATACGGTCCCTGTTTTTTCCATCATGTACGGCGATGCAGACCCTAAACAGCTCGACCAGTTGGCTGAACTGACCAATGCCCGTGTCTTTGACGGGCGAAACGACCTTACAGGTGCCTTCCGTCAGGTCAGAGGTTATAACTGATTGCAGCAAAGTCCGTATCTAAAGCTGATTGGACTATTTCACACAGAAGGAACTGATCAAGGTGAATAAGGCAAAAGAATTTCTGACATACGCCCTGTCCGTGATTATCTCGATCGCATTTTTCTTTTTCCTTTTTAGGGGACTGTCCCTGGAAGGATGGATCAGCGGTCTTTTGGCAGCTGCCCTTTACATCGGCTTAACATTTTTGCTGAAACCGTCTCCCAGGATCGGCCGTGTCAAGGTGGAAGCCCTTAAAGGGGGAGAAAATTCGCTGGTCCTGATGGAAGAAGCAAAGGCCGACCTTAAGTCTTTGAAAAAGAATCTGCCGGCCATTGAGTCAGAGAAAGCTCATAAAAACGTGGAGGGCCTGATCCTTACGGGAGGAGAGATCCTGGACTATCTGAAGGCCCATCCGGAAAAGATCTCAGACGCCCACCGCTTCGCAGACTATTACCTGGATATGGCGGAGAAGCTGGTCCGGAAATATATCGATCTGCAGCATTCGGGACAGGCAGGCCGGGTAGCTGCACAGACAGAAGACGCTTTGGCTGCCCTTGATACCGCCTTTGATAAGCAGCTGAAGCGTTTGACCGCCGGAGAGCTGATGGAAATCGAGACGGATATCAAAGTACTGCAGGAGACCATGAAGATGGAAGGAGACCTATAGATCTGTGAAAAAGAAATTAATGGGTCTGATCATTGTCGCGGCCGTTATCCTGACTGCGATCGGTGCCAGCGTACTCAAGACACGTACAGCCGTGACCGAGCTTAGTGGATATGTCGGAGGCGAAAAGATCGGATTTCTGGAAGATGAAGATGTGCAGAAGGTCCTCAGAAAAAAATACGGCCTGTCCCTTGATTATTCCAAAGCAGGCTCTTTGGGCATGGTCACAGCCGATAAAGAAGGCAGAGATTATCTGTGGCCTTCCAGTCAGACGGCCCTGGAGCTGTATAAATCGGAAGTAGGAAAACCGGTAAGAAGCGATATCATTTTCAGTACCCCCATCGTGATCTATACCCATAAAGAAATAGCCCGGGCATTGGAAAAAGTGGGAATCGTCAGTCAGAAGGACGGTGTTTACTCTGTTGATCTGAAGGGACTGATCGGTATGGTAGAAGACGGTACCAGCTGGAAATCGATCGGTCTGGACTTGTACGGCAATATAACGATCAGCTCAACAGATCCGACCAAGTCAAATTCAGGCAATATGTACGCCGGACTTTTGGCCAATACACTGACAGGAGGGGTAGCGACAGAGACTACGGTCCAGCCGTACCTGGAAGAAATCAAAGAAATTTTCGAAAAGTCCGGTTATATGGAATCTTCATCAGCGGATATCTTCAATGAATTTCTGAAAATGGGAATGGGATCCAAACCGCTGGCCGTCGGTTATGAAAGTCAGCTGCTGGAATTTACGGCCCAGCATCCGGATACCTGGGAGAAGATCAAAGACGATATCATCATGCTGTATCCGACTCCCACAGTATGGTCTTCACACGTGATGATCGCTTTGGACGAGCAGGCCTCCGCCGCTATCGATGCCCTGGAGGACGAAGAGATCCAGAAGATCGCCTGGCAAAAGCATGGTTTTCGAACAGGTATGGCAGGGGTCAGCGAAGACCTGGATGTTTTTCAGGGCATCGGTCTGGAGCCGACGGTGGATCAGGTCGTTCAGATGCCTAATTACAAGACCATGAAAAAGATCATCGACGCCTTATCGGAACAATAAAAAATCCAGGAATAGGAAAGGAAATGAAAATGAGTGATGTAACCTTGGAATCACTGCTTGAAAAGAAAGATGCTAAGCAGGATAACACAACGGCACAGGTCCGGCAGCAGACGGCCTTAGCAGTTGAGACACAGGTCGAAAATCTGACACCGGAGCAGGAGGCAAAGGTAGCTCAGATCCGGAAAGAGATCGATCTAACGGATTCCAACGTATTGGTTCAATACGGGATCGGTGCCCAGCGGGATATTCAGAATTTCTCCGATACGATTTTGCAGAAGGTCCAGGTCAAAGACAGCGGAAGGACCGGTCAGCTTCTGGCTGACTTGTCCGATCAGGTCCGTTCTATGCATGTCGATGATCTGTTGAATGCGGACAAGATCCCGATCATAGGATCATTACTGCACTCCCTGCACAAGTTCGCGCAGCGCTATGAGACGGTCGAAGTGCAGGTAGACCGGATCAGCAATGAACTGGAAAAAGACCGTATGAGTATGATACGGGATATTACCATGTTCGATACCATGTATGATATGAATATCGACCATTTCCGCAATCTGCAGGTCTATATCAAGGCCGGAGAAGAAGAGATAACCGATATCCGGACCAATACATTGCCAAGGCTGCGTGAAGAAGCGGAAGCAAAAGGCGACCCCATGAGCGCGCAGGTAGTCAAAGATTACGAGGAGAACGTAAATCGCTTTGAGAAAAAGATCCATGATATGAAGATCTCTAAGACGATCGCCATGCAGACGGCTCCTCAGATCCGCCTGATCCAGAACAATGACCGTCTTCTGGTAGATAAGATACAGACAGCCATCCTGCAGACGATCCCTCTGTGGAAAAATCAGATCGTTCTGGCTATCGGACTGGAAAGGCAGGAAAAAGTTCTGAAGAATCAACAGCAGATCACCGAGACAACCAACAAGCTGCTGGAGGCAAATTCGCAGATGCTGCACCAGAATACCGTCGAGACCATGAAGGAATCCGAAAGAGGCCTGGCAGATATAGAGACCTTGAAAAAGGTAAACGATGAGCTGATTGCGACTATCAATGACAGTATCCGTATCCAGCAGGAAGGTCATCAGGCCCGCGTCAGTGCGGAAAAGGAACTGGTTCAGATCGAAAGTCAGCTTAAAGGCGCACTTCTTCAGAACACAGCCAATAAGGAAGTCAGTGCTCAGTAATTTTTTTGAGAAAAAGCCGGCATGGTATCAATGCCAGCTTTTTTGCTGATCTGGCATAGGCGAGAAAATTTTTTATGCCGGATCTATGATTTGCATGAGCGCTTCAATTCCGACTTCCTTTATTGTCTGTAAGGTCAATTTCCCCTAAAGGCTGGTCATTTACTTGCTTTTGTCCTTATGGTAAAATAAGAATGTTTATAGTTGGGAAAGAGTGTCTATAACTTGCTCTTTCCGGAAAAGGGATTTTTATGAATATATTCAAAGCTATCCTGTTGGGATTGATCCAAGGGCTGACTGAGTTCCTGCCGGTTTCCAGTTCCGGTCATCTGGTCATCTTCAGCCACCTTTTAAAGACCAATGTCGAGACTTCCGCCTTCTTTGATGTTTTACTGCATGTAGGTACGCTGGCGGCTGTTTTTGTGGTCTTCTGGAAAGATGTGAAAAGCTTTTTCGTGGAACTGGTGCGCCTGATCGCGGCATGCTTCCGGTGGCTTCGGAATAGAGAACCGATCCGGATGTACCTGGAACGCAAGATGTGTCTGATGGTCATCGCAGCCAGTATTCCTACGGCTCTGATCGGCCTGATTGTTAAAAAATTCCTTGAAGACCTGTTTTTAAGCTCACTCGTTGCCGTCGGCATTTCCCTTCTGATCACGTCTGCGCTCCTTCTGCTGTCTAAAAAGATCCCGGACGGACGCAAAACAGGAAGAGAAATGAAGTGGTATGACGGGATCTTCATCGGCATCGTCCAGGGTATCGCCACCGTCCCCGGTATAAGCCGGTCCGGATCGACGGTCGTAGCGGGAGAGTTCTGCGGACTGGATAAGGATTTTGCCTTTCGTTTTTCTTTCCTGATGTCTATTCCTGCCATTATCGGGGCCGCTCTTCTGGAATTGTTCAATATTACAGCAAAAGATGCGGCTAATTTCGGACCCTATTTCATTGGCATGATCGTTGCAGGCCTGTCCGGGTACTTTGCCCTTAAATGGCTGCGCAGGATGGTGATCAGCCATAAGTTCCATTATTTCGGCTATTACTGCTTAGCAGCAGGACTGATAACGATTATTGCGGGACTTGTCATGTAAGTGAAGGAAGATTAAACACCGAAAGGAACGGATCGTTCGCACTATTTCAAAATACGTAAAGAAAGGAGGCCGATGACCGGTGAGCGCGAAAAAAAGTAGTAAAAAAACAGGGACGTCTTCAAAAAAACGTACCAACAGCAGGCGTACTGCGTCCCATCCCTCTTCCGGATGGTCATCGGCGTCCCGTTCAAGATCCGCCGCCAAAGCTCCTATGGACAGCCGCCTTAAATCAGAGATAGCCGGCTGGGTCATTGTGCTGATCATGCTGCTGCTGACTCTGGGGATTTACTTACAAGGGCAGATGGGGGCCTTCGGGACCCTGGTCAATAAAGTTTTTGTCGGCTTGTTCGGCTTTTCTGCCTATCTGCTGACCCTGTATACACTGGTCTTATCCTTGATGAAACTTTTCGGCGCCCAGGGCCGTAAGCTGTGGAGCAAGCTGTGGATCGGCTATCCCATCCTGCTTTTGGTTTCTGCGCTTCTTCATATCATCAACAGTGAAAATCTGAATACACCCGGTTTGATGTACGAGAACGCCAGCGTCCGTACCGGCGGTCTGACCGGAGGGCTGATCGGCCGCTTTCTTACCGGAGTCATTGGCCGTACCGGCGCTATTATTGTCATCATTTTCCTGCTGATCATCCTTCTGATCGTTCTGACGGAACATTCCTTTGTCTCCGGGCTGAAAAAGGCCGGAAGGAAAACACAGCAGGGGACACAAAAAGTCAGAGACCACGCTCAGGAGTATGCCCGTTATCAAAAGGAGCGGAATCAGGAAAGACGCCAGATACGCCTTGAAAAAGAAAAAGAACAGGAAGAAGAAAGAGCAAAGCAAGGCCGCTTCCGGGACCAGATAAGTTTAAATGATTTTGAGGCAGCGGCAGGGACCGGGGATAATGATAAACTTTCCGCAAAGGAAAAGGTTTATCCGACAGACGGCCGCCTGACCGAAAGTAAACCGAAAGAGAATCGGAACGAAGTTTCTGATAATAATGAAACCTCTTCCAAAGGGCAGGAAAAGTTCCGGGACGCCTTGTCCAAAGTCGATCAAAAGGTAAAAACTAAGCCTATCCGCCGACTTGAACCGATCGATGACGGAGCGGTCGATATCCCTCTTCTGGATTCGTCTTTTTCTTCTTCGACGGCGGGCAGACAGGCAGAAAGTAGCTCTCAAAAGATCAAGGTCACGGGCATCGAAGAAAAGCCCGGGACGGATGCTCAAGAAATACAGGAGAGATCGGGAGCGGAAGAGCCGGTCATGTCAGACGGCAATGTGATCGTTCACGGCAATGGCATGGACCGGATCGTGGAAGAGGATCTGACGCCGGAAGAATTCTTCGGCCCGGATGACGTTCCCGTAACGGAAGAAGACCTTTCTCACGAAGAAGAAGTGCCCGAAGGGTCGCCTGATCCGGAAGCTGCGCAAGGAACAAGCACGGCAGAGGATCAAGGCTCGGAAAAGGCGGATCTGCAGGAGACTTCTCCGGAGGAGGCGTCTTCGTTGGAGACATCTTCAGCAGAGATTTCCTCGGATGAGAAATCTTCCCCGGACACGTCCCATATTTCAACGGACAAAGTATTTGCCAAAGAGGAATTCCCGACCGGTATGACCGATCAGCAGGATATTTTGAAGGCCGCCGGCGCAACGGTTTCCAATGATGCTGCGGTCGAAAAGAAGCCCGGACCCAGCAGCAAATACATGTTCCCGCCGATCGATCTTTTAGCAGAAGGCAAAAATGATGACGGCGGCGTCAGCCGGGACCAGCTCCTAGCCAGTGCCAGAAAGCTGGAAACAGCTCTGCGCAATTATAAGGTAGAGGCGAAAGTCATTCAGGTCAACCGGGGACCGACCGTCACCCGTTATGAGCTTCAGCCGGCTCAGGGGGTCAAGGTAAGCAGTATTGTCAATCTGACGGATGATATAGCCATGAATCTGGCCGCTTCTTCCATTCGTGTGGAAGCGCCTATTCCCGGTAAAAACGCGGTCGGCATCGAGATCCCTAATAAAGAAAACAGTATCGTCATGCTGCGCGATGTGATCGACAGCGACACTTTCCGGAGTTCTAAGTCTAAATTGACGTTTGCCCTGGGAAAGGATATCGACGGGGCAGTCAGGGTAGCAGATATTGCGAAGATGCCCCACCTTCTGATCGCAGGTGCGACCGGATCCGGTAAAAGTGTCTGCATCAACTCCATGATCATCAGCCTTATCTATAAGTCCGACCCCAATGATGTAAAGCTGATCCTGATCGATCCCAAGATCGTTGAACTGTCCATTTATAACGGGATCCCGCATCTGCTCCTGCCGGTCGTAACGGATGTCAAGCAGGCGGCCGGGACCCTGAACTGGGCCGTGCAGGAAATGACCCGCCGGTATAAGCAGTTCGCAGATTTGAATGTACGCGACCTTAAGGGTTATAATGCGGCTGTTGAGGAAGACCCGGAACTGGGGCTTGCTAAACTTCCGCAGATCGTGATCATTATCGATGAGCTGGCGGATCTGATGATGGTCGCCTCCAAAGAGGTAGAGGCGTCGATCTGCCGCCTGGCCCAGCTGGCCAGGGCTGCCGGCATGCATTTGGTTATTGCGACCCAGAGACCCTCGGTCGATGTTATCACAGGCCTGATCAAAGCCAATATTCCTTCCCGTATCGCCTTCGCGGTTGCCTCCGGTGTGGATTCCCGCACCATCCTGGACAGTGTCGGAGCGGAAAAACTGCTGGGCCGGGGAGACATGCTTTTCTGGCCTATGACTTCGTCCAAGGCTGTCCGTATCCAGGGCGCTTTTGTGTCGGATAAAGAAGTCGAAAATGTCGTCAGCTTCGTCAAGCAAAACGGAACGGCCCAGTATGACGATCTGATGATGGATGAACTTAAACAAGGGCAGAAGGATCCATCCGGGACTGATGACGAGGTGGATGAATATCTGAATGACGCGGCCAAATTAGTGATCGAAAAACAGAAGGCTTCGATCAGCTTTCTGCAAAGAGCCTTCCGGATCGGTTTTAACCGGGCGGCCCGCCTGATGGATGCTTTGGAGGAAAGAGGTATCGTCAGCGCCGATGAAGGAACGGGGAAACCGCGTAAGGTTCTGATGACCATGCAGGAATGGGAATCGGAGTGGAATGCCCGCCAGTAACCAAGTTTTTCAACCGGTCTTCGACCGGCAGGATATATAGGAGGTGTAGAGATGGCCTTTAAATCAGACATTGAGATCGCTCAGGAAGCAGAGATGGAACCAATTACCAAGGTCGCGGCCAAACTCGGGATCGACGAGGATGACCTGGACTGTTATGGCAAATACAAGGCGAAACTCAACAATAGCCTTTGGAAAAAAATAAAGGATCGTCCGGACGGAAAACTGATCCTTGTTACGGCGATCAACCCGACTCCCGCCGGTGAAGGCAAGACCACGACTTCGGTAGGATTAGGCGAGGCCTTCGGAAAGCTGGGCAAGAAAACGGTCGTCGCGCTTCGCGAGCCTTCTCTGGGTCCCTGTTTCGGCGTCAAAGGCGGCGCGGCCGGCGGCGGTTATGCTCAGGTCGTCCCCATGGAGGATATCAACCTGCACTTTACGGGAGACCTTCACGCTATCACCACGGCCCACAACCTTCTGGCTGCTATGATCGATAATCATCTGCAGCAGGGCAACCAGCTCAATATCGATCCCCGCACTATTACCTGGAAACGGGTGGTCGATCTGAATGACCGGGCCCTTCGTCAGATCGTGATCGGCCTTGGCGGAAAGAGCCAGGGAGTTCCCAGAGAGACCGGTTATATGATCACCGTTGCCTCCGAGATCATGGCCATCCTGTGTCTGTCTACGGATCTTATGGACTTAAAAGAGCGCATCTCCCGTATCCTGATCGGCTACACCTATGACGGAAAACCGGTTTACTGCCGCGACCTGAAAGCTCAGGGAGCTATGGCAGCACTCTTAAAGGATGCCATTAATCCTAACCTGGTACAGACCCTTGAACATAATCCCGCTATCATTCACGGCGGTCCCTTTGCTAACATCGCTCACGGCTGCAACAGCCTGAGAGCTACCAAGTATGCCCTGAAGCTGGCAGATTATGTGATCACGGAGGCAGGCTTCGGCGCCGACCTGGGAGCTGAAAAATTTTTGGATATCAAATGCAGGATCGGCGGCCTGAAACCGGACGCGATCGTTCTGGTAGCCACCATCCGCGCTTTGAAGTATAACGGCGGTGTCAAGAAAGAAGACACGGCAAAACCGAACCTGAAAGCGGTCCAGGACGGTTTCTGCAATCTGGAAGCTCATATCCAGAACCTGCAGCAGTACGGCGTTCCGGTCGTGGTTACTCTTAATTCCTTTATTACCGATACCCAGGAAGAGATCGATTATGTCGAGAAACGCTGCCGCGAGATGGGCTGCCGTTTTGCCCTGTCCAAGGTTTGGGAGAAAGGCGGCGAAGGAGGTATCGAGCTCGCTCAGGAAGTCCTGAAGACACTCGACACCACACCGTCCAACTACCATCCTCTGTATCCGGACGAAATGAGTCTGGAGGACAAGATCAAGACTATCGCGACCAAGATCTACGGAGCAGACGGAGTGATCTGGGGCCCCATGACCAGGACGACTTTGAAAAAGCTGACCCAGATGGGCTACGGGAACCTTCCTGTCTGCATTGCCAAGACTCAATACTCTTTGTCGGATAATCCCAAGAAATTGGGGCGGCCCCAGGGCTTTAAGATCACCATCCGCGAAGTCAACGTATCGGCCGGAGCCGGCTTTGTCGTCGCCTTGGCCGGAGATATCATGACTATGCCCGGCCTTCCCAAGGTACCCGCCGCAGAGAACATCGACGTCGATGAGGACGGACACATCACCGGTCTGTTCTGATATTTGAAAAAATCGAACAAAAATGCAGACTAATATAATCAACGGCAGGGAAGTTGCTGCCGCCCTGCAGCAGGAGGTCGCCCGGGAGGTCGAAGCCATCCGTGTCAGAGACGGAAGCGCTCCCAAACTGGCAGTTATCCTGGTCGGGGAAGATCCGGCTTCTCAGATCTACGTCCGCAACAAGTCCCGTATGTGTGGGAAATTAGGTATCCTGCAGGATACCATTTTACTGCCCGATACGGCTACGACCGGGCAGGTGATGCAGAAAGTAGAGGAGTTGAACCGGGATAAAAGTGTCAACGGGATCCTGGTTCAGCTTCCCCTTCCGGGACAGATCGATGAGAACAAAGTCACTCAGTCGATCGATCCTTTAAAAGATGTCGACGGCTTTCATATAGCCAACGCAGGCAAACTGCTTATGGGCATCGACGGCGAATTTGTTTCCTGCACGGCCGAAGGAATCATGGAATTGATCCGCCGTACCGGCTATGACCTTGACGGGGCTGTGTGCGCGGTCATCGGACGGTCCAGTACGGTAGGACGGCCTGTTTCCATGATGCTGCAGCGCCAAAATGCCACCGTTATCATGTGCCATTCCCATACCCGCAACCTAAAAGAACTGCTCAGACAGGCAGATGTGGTCGTATCGGCCGTAGGCAAGCCTGATCTGATCGACGGCAGTATGATCAAAGAAGGTGCTCTGATCATCGATGCCGGCATCAGCCGGGTAGGCGGTCATCTGGCCGGAGACGTGGACATGCAAAGCTGTATGGGCAGGGCAGGCTATATCACACCGGTCCCGGGCGGGGTAGGACCTATGACCATCATCATGCTGATGAAAAACTGTCTGAAAGCTTATTATCTGCAACAGCAGATGCAGGCAGGGCAGTGATAAAGGACAGGCAAGTTATACGTGTTCCAGGAGGACTATGTCGAAAAAACTTTCCTTTGTTTCGCTGGGCTGTGATAAAAACACGGTCGACAGTGAGATCATGCTGGATCTTCTGACCGAGCATGGTTATGAAATCACCAAAGACGATAACGAGGCGGATGCTATCATCGTCAACACCTGCGCCTTTATCCAGGCGGCTCAGGAAGAATCCATCAACACCATCATCGAAATGGGCGGCTACAAAAAGACGGGCAAATGCAAGGCGCTGATCGTCAGCGGATGTCTGGCCCAGCGGTATGCCGACCAGATCTTTGAAGAGATGCCGGAGGTCGACGCTGTTGTCGGCACCGGCAGCTACGAGAAGATCGTAGAGGTCCTGGACCAGCTTCTCTGTGACCATAAAAAGCAGGTCAAAGCAGTCGATCCTATGAACGAGCGCGACCTTTCCTACAAGAGACGTACCGTGATCACTCCCGGCTACTTTGAGTACCTGAAGATAGCGGAAGGCTGCAGCAACCGTTGCACTTACTGCATCATTCCATACCTGCGCGGGGATTACCGCAGCCGCAGAAAGGAAGACATCCTTGAAGAAGCGGAAGATCTGGCCCGGGGCGGCATCAAAGAGGTCATGATCGTAGCCCAGGACATCACCAAGTACGGACGGGATCTGTACGATGATTATTTTCTTCCGGAACTGTTAAAAGATCTGTGTAAGATCGACGGCCTGGAGTGGATACGGCTTTTATACTGCTACCCGGAGGATGTAACGGATCAGCTCATCCAGACCATAAAAGAAGAACCGAAGATCGTCCATTATATCGATATCCCCATCCAGCACTGCAGCGATACGGTCCTTAAACGCATGAAGCGCCATCATACCAAACAGATGCTGGTGGATCTTCTGGCAAAGCTGCGCCGAGAGATCCCGGATATCTGCATCCGTACTACTCTGATCACAGGCTTTCCTCAGGAGTCGGAAGAGGAATTCAGTGAAATGAAGGATTTCGTCCGCACCAGCCGATTCGACCGCCTGGGAGTTTTCACCTACTCGCAGGAGATCGGGACACCGGCGGCAAGGATGAAAGGGCAGATCCCGGACGATGTCAAAGAAGAGAGGGAAGCGGAGCTGATGCAGCTGCAGGAAGAAGTCAGCAGCGAGATCTCCGCATCGCTGGTCGGCCGAGAGATGACCGCTATGATCGAGGGGCGTCTTCCTGAGGAGGACAGCGATGAAGGACACGTCTACAGCGCCCGGACTTACCGGGATGCGCCGGATATCGACGGTTTTATTTTCTTAAACAGTCCGGACGAGTACGAGTCCGGCGATATGGTCCGCTGCAAGGTGACCGGTTCTTATGAGTATGACCTGATCGGAGAAATACTATGAAATTGAATCTTCCCAATAAACTTACAGTTTTCAGAATGATCCTGGTCCCGGTTTTCGTTTTTGTTTATCTGGTCCCCTTTATTCCCTTTCCGGCGAAAAACTGGGTGGCCCTGGTCATCTTCTGTGTGGCGTCACTTACAGATTTTGTCGACGGCCGTATCGCCCGGAGCCGCCATATGATCACCGACTTCGGCAAGTTCATGGATCCTCTGGCGGATAAACTGCTGGTGGATTCGGCCCTGATCTGTTTCGTCGGCAAAGGACTGGTACCGGCCTGGGTCGTTGTTATCATTATCGGGCGTGAGTTCGTCATCAGCGGCTTCCGCCTGGTAGCAGCTGATAAAGGCGTCGTGATCGCTGCGGGCCCGTGGGGAAAGGTCAAGACGGCAGTTCAGATGTTTGCCGTCATTGCTCTTTTGATCCCCATCACCGCATCCGGGTGGTATGTTTTCGCAATGGTCCTGGTATATATTTCCACCGCCCTGTCGATCATTTCGGTGGTCGACTATATCGCGCGGAATGCCAATGTCCTGAAAGAAGAGTAACGTGAGACAGCTGACTTGTGAGATCATTGCCATCGGTACCGAGATCCTGCTGGGAGATATCGTTAATACCAATGCCTCCCATATGGCCAGAGGACTGGCTTCGATCGGGGTCAACACCTATCACCAGCAGGTGGTAGGGGATAATCCCCAGCGGCTGAAAGAGGCTTTGCAGGAAGCCTATCAGCACGCCAATGTCGTCATCACCTCAGGAGGCCTCGGGCCTACCGAGGATGACTTATCCAAGGAGACCGGAGCAGAATTTTTCGGCCTTCCCCTGGAAATGAACGAAAAAGCGCGGGCCCATATCGAGGCCTATATGAATCGTACCCGCCGCACCATTACGGAAAACAATTGGAAACAGGCTATGCTTCCCCAGGGCTGCATTCCCCTTTATAATGACAACGGAACGGCTCCCGGCTTTATTCTGGATAAAGATCAGCGCATCCTGATCATGCTGCCGGGACCTCCGTCCGAGATCGTTCCCATGTTTGATGAGCAGGTAATTCCTTACTTAAAGTCATTCAGCGGACAGGTCATGGTCTCCAGGACCCTTCATATCTGCGGGATCGGTGAGTCAAGCGTAGAAGATAAACTTCACGATCAGATGCTGGCCATGAAGAATCCGACCCTGGCTCCCTATGCAAAAGAAGGGATCGTCGATCTCCGCATCACGGCAAAGGCGGCGACAGAGCAGGAAGCCCGGACTATGATCAGGCCGGTGGAAGATCAGATACGGTCCATGTTCGGAAATTACGTGTTCGGAGCGGATGAAGATACTTTGGAAGGGACAGTCGTCAACCTGCTTGAAAAGCGTGGTTGGAAGATCGCCACTGCCGAGTCCTGTACAGGTGGCTGGGTCAGCGGGCGGATCGTCAGCTTCCCCGGTGCTTCGGCGGTGCTGGAAGGGGCTCTGGTCACATATTCCAACGAGGCTAAAATGGAGCATCTGAATGTCCGGAAGGAAACGCTGGACGCATACGGTGCGGTCAGCGAGCAGACGGCACGTGAAATGGCTGAAGGAGCTGCTAAGGCTTTTCATACGGAAACAGCGGTCTCAACGACCGGTATCGCAGGGCCGACAGGAGGCAGCAGGGAAAAGCCGGTCGGGACCGTGTGCATCGGCCTTTATGTAAATGGCAAGGTAAGTGCAAAAACGGTACATTTCAGCCGCCGGCGCAATTCCAACCGGCAGCTTGCCGCGGTCCAGGCTCTCAACCTGCTCCGCCTGGCTATCCTGGAAGAAAAATAAGAGGATTGGTACATACCAATTTTCAGGAGGTTATCAACATGCAGACAGATGAAAGACAAAAGGCTTTGGATGCGGCCATCGGCAAGATCCAGAAGGATTTCGGTCAGGGCGCTGTCATGAAACTGGGCGACTCCGCAGCCAATCTGGATGTCGAATCCATTCCCACAGGCTCTTTGAGCCTGGATATTGCGCTGGGCGTAGGAGGTATCCCCAGAGGCCGTATCGTTGAGATCTACGGCCCCGAATCTTCCGGTAAAACGACCCTGGCCCTTCATATGATCGCCGAAGCCCAGAAGCGCGGAGGGATCGCCGGTTTTATTGACGCCGAGCATGCCCTTGACCCCAAATATGCCAAAAACCTGGGCGTTGATATCGATAATCTGTATATCTCACAGCCGGATAACGGCGAGCAGGCCCTGGAGATCGCGGAGACTATGGTCCGTTCCGGCGCCATGGATGTCGTGGTTGTCGACTCGGTTGCCGCTCTGGTACCCAAGGCTGAGATCGACGGTGAGATGGGGGATTCCCATGTCGGACAGCAGGCCCGTCTGATGAGCCAGGCTCTTCGGAAACTGACCGGTGCTGTCAGCAAAACCAAATGCATCATCATCTTTATCAACCAGCTGCGTGAAAAAATCGGCGTTATGTTCGGCAATCCGGAGACCACGACCGGCGGCCGCGCGCTGAAGTTCTATTCTTCGGTCCGCCTGGACGTAAGACGCACCGAAAGTCTTAAGCAGAACGGCATGTTCATAGGCAACCATGTCCGCGTCAAGGTCGTCAAAAATAAGGTAGCGCCTCCCTTCAGAGAGGCGGAGTTCGATATCATGTACGGTACCGGTATTTCCAAGGCAGGCGATATATTGGACCTGGCCGCCAAAGAAGATATCGTTATCAAGAGCGGTGCCTGGTATAACTATAATGACCAGCGCCTGGGACAGGGACGTGAGAACGCCAAACAGTATCTGAACGATAATCCTCAGCTTATGACGGAGATCGAAAACAAGGTCCGCGCCAAATACGGTCTGGCCCCCGACACGGGAGAAGAGCTCAGCGAAGGCGAAGCGGACATGGACATCGATGCTCAGGAGGAATTGAACTGACCGGACAAAATCAAATAAGAAGCGGTAAACAGACAGATCCTGCATAAGGCAGCCTGTCTGTTTTACTTTACAAGAGAAAGGGAAAATTGTATAATAAACTCTAAATTCATATTTTCAACAACAATTAGGAGGAATATTTATGGACGTTGTTCTGCCCGAATCAAAGCCCAAGTCTACTAAGCCGGCATCAAAGCCGGCTGCTGCAGGTCAGGATGAGGCTGGCCGATCGTGCTTTTTTGAAGTATGGTCGGACTTTTCCAAACCATCTGACAAGGGGGAGGAAAAATAAGCCATGAGCCTGTCCGGGCAAATCATCACATTAGTAGTACTGGTTTTGTGTTCAGCATATTTTTCAGGCACGGAGGCTTCCTTTCTGTCAAGCAACCATATCCGTCTGAAGAATATGTCGGGCAACGGGAACAAGCGGGCTTCTCTTGTACTCAAGCTGCAGGAGAAGATGGATGATGTCATATCGACTCTTCTGATCGGCAATAACCTTGTCAATATCCTGGCAACGGCGATCGCTACCACTATGTTCACCAACCTGTCTCCTGCTTACGGTACGACGATAGCCACCATTGTGATGACGGTCGTCGTTTTGATCTTCGGCGAGATCCTTCCTAAAAGCCTTGCCAATCAGCAGCCGGAGCGGTTCGTCATGAATGCGGCCCCGTCTTTTCGTGTCATTGAGATCATTTTAAAGCCTCTGTCCCTGCTTTTTAGACCGGTTTCTGCTTTTGCCAAACGGCTGGGCAGGAAGAAGGGAACAGTTGAGAATGCTGCCGAAGATGAACTGATGACCATGGTAGAGGAGGCCGAAGAGGGAGGCGGACTGGAAGAGGATGAAAGCGACCTGATCCGCTCCGCGATCGAGTTCAATGATGTCGATGTCGATGAGGTCCTGACCCGCCGCGTCAACATGACGGCTATCGAGGATACTACCCCCATGGACGAGGTAAGGGATCTGTTCTTCAATAATGGATTTTCCCGCATCCCTGTCTACCATGAGACGATCGACAATATCATCGGCATCCTGTACGAAAAAGACTTTATGGCCAACTACATCAAAGGGGGCAAAGAGTACCTGAGCCTCTTAAAAGATGTTTTATATGTGCCCAAGAGCATGAAGATATCCGACCTTTTGAAGAAATTCCAGCGCAGCAAGGCTCATATGGCCCTGGTCCTGGATGAAAGCGGCGGTATCGAAGGCCTGGTGACCATGGAAGACATCCTGGAAGAGCTGGTCGGTGAGATCTATGATGAGCACGACGAGGTGGAGGTTACCATCCAGAAAGTCGGTGAAAACCGCTGGAAAATGACGGGTACGGCCGAGCTGGATGACGTGTTCGAAGCCTTGGGTCTGAGTACCGATCCGGATGAATTCGAATCGACGACCCTGAGCGGCTTTCTTATGGAAGAGATGGAACACATCCCGGTCAGCGGAGAGCATTACATCTATCAGGACGTTGATTTCCTGGTTACCAAAGCAAACAGAAAAACGGTGCTGGAGGTAACGGCCAAACGGATCCTTAAAGAGACCGGAGAAGAAAAGCAAAAAGACCCGGAAAAAGAATCATAAATGAAACAGCAGAAAAGCGGGAAGGCCCAGGCCGGAACCGTAATTCTGCTTTTTTTATCAGGAGGATATATGCAGGAGGATCGTAAATTCAAGGTAGTATCGCCTTTTCAGCCTACCGGCGATCAGCCTGAAGCGATCAGAAAGCTGACGGAAGGCTTCAAAAAAGGAAACCGTTTTCAGACCCTGCTGGGTGTTACGGGTTCCGGCAAGACCTTTACCATGGCCAAGATCATCGAGCAGATCCAGAAACCGACTCTGGTGCTGGCTCACAATAAGACTTTGGCTGCCCAGCTTTACAACGAGTTCAAGGAGTTTTTCCCCAACAACAGCGTTGAGTATTTCGTGTCCTATTACGACTATTATCAGCCGGAAGCCTATGTGCCTCAGTCCGACACCTATATCGAAAAGGACAGCGCCATCAACGACGAGATCGATAAACTGCGCCATTCGGCGACCGCTGCCTTATTCGAGCGTAAAGATGTGATCATTGTCGCGTCCGTTAGCTGTATCTACGGCCTGGGTGATCCCAGCGAATATCAGGGCATGAGCCTTTCCCTTCGTCCGGGCCAGATCCGGGATCCTCAGGATGTCTGCCGGCGTCTGATCGATATGCAGTATACCCGCAACGATATGGTACTGGAGAGGGGCAATTTCCGCCTGAGGGGCGATACCCTTGAGATCATGCCCATTGCGGAAGAGACCAACGCCTTCCGCATCGAATTTTTCGGGGATGAGATCGACCGTATCGTCGAGATCAATGTCATGACCGGCGAGATCATAGGCCAGCGGGAACATATCTGGCTCTTTCCGGCCAGCCATTACGTGACGGCCCCGGAAAAGATGAAAAAGGCCCTGGTCAGCATCGAAGAAGAGCTGGAAGACCGCCTGAGGCAGCTGCAGGCAGAGGGTAAGATCCTGGAAGCCCAGCGCCTGTCCCAGCGGACTCATTTCGATATCGAAATGATGAGAGAGACCGGTTTCTGCAGCGGTATCGAGAACTATTCCCGCCACATGGAGGGACGGGCGGCCGGGACCCCGTCCATGACCCTTCTGGACTACTTCCCCAAAGATTTTCTGATGATGATCGATGAGTCCCATATGACCATCCCTCAGGTAAGGGCCATGTACCACGGCGACCAGAACCGCAAAGATATCCTGATCCAGTACGGTTTCCGCCTGCCTTCCGCCAAGGACAACCGGCCTCTTAATTTTGAAGAGTTTGAGTCCAAGATCCATCAGGTGCTTTTTGTATCGGCGACTCCCGGACCTTATGAAAAGGAACACCAGCAGCTGATGGCCGAGCAGGTGATCCGTCCGACCGGACTGATCGATCCCAAGGTCGAGGTCCATCCTATCAGCGGACAGATCGATGACCTGATCGGGGAGATCCGAAAGACGACAGCCAATCATGAAAAGGTCCTGGTAACGACATTGACCAAAAAGATGGCGGAGGACCTTACCAAGTATCTGCAGGATGCGGGCATCAAGGTCAATTACCTGCACTCGGACATCAAGACCCTGGAGCGGCTGCAGATCGTCAAGGATCTTCGTACCGATGTTTACGATGTACTGGTCGGCATCAACCTGCTTCGAGAGGGACTGGATATACCGGAAGTATCGCTGATCGCGATCCTGGATGCGGATAAGGAAGGTTTCCTCAGGTCCGAGACGGCCCTGATCCAGACCATTGGCCGCGCCGCCCGCAATGTCAACGGCCATGTTATTTTATACGCAGATACCATGACGGATTCTATGAGACGCGCCATCGATGAGACCGAGCGCCGCCGCAGGATCCAGACCCAATATAATGAGGAGCACGGCATCGTCCCCAGAAGCATCGTCAAGAAGGTGCACGATGTCATCAGCGCCACCATCCCGACTCAGGAGACCGCATCCAAAGCCCAGAATATGGCTCTGGATCCGGAATCCATGAGCATTAAAGAACTGGAAAAGAAGATCGACCAGCTGCGGAAACAAATGTACAAAGAAGCGGAGGAGCTCCATTTCGAAGAAGCCGCCCTTCTGCGCGATCAGATCCAGCAGCTGCAGCTGACCGTTCAGGAAATCAAAGACGGCCAGTAAGGTCATATCGAAGGAGGATCTATGGCTTCCAACGTGATCCGCATCAAAGGTGCGAATGAACATAACCTGAAAAACCTGAACCTGACCATCCCCAGGGACAAGCTGATCGTATTTACGGGCCTGTCGGGGTCTGGCAAGTCGTCCCTGGCGTTTGATACCATTTTTGCGGAGGGGCAGAGACGGTACATGGAATCGCTGTCTTCCTATGCCCGTATGTTTCTGGGTCAGATGGACAAACCAAATGTCGAGAGCATCGAAGGTTTGTCTCCGGCTATTGCCATCGATCAGAAAACGACCAGCAAGAACCCGCGCTCGACGGTGGGGACCGTCACAGAGATCTACGATTATCTGCGCCTTTTATACGCCCGCGTGGGCATCGTTCACTGCCCTAAATGCGGACGTGTGATCGAAAAGCAGACCGTAGACCAGATGGTCGACCGTATCATGGCTTATCCCCAGGGGTCCCGTATCCAGCTGCTGGCTCCGGTCGTGCAGGGACGCAAGGGACGTCATGAAAAACTGCTGGAGAAGGCCAAACGGTCCGGCTTCGTCAGGGCCGTCATCGACGGAAACATGTACAGCCTGGACGAAAAAATCGAGCTGGATAAAAACATCAAGCACACCATCGAGATCGTGGTGGATCGTCTGATCGTAAAACCCGGTATTGAAAAACGTCTGAACGATTCCATTGAAACGGTGCTCAAGCTTACGGACGGACTTTTGTTCGTTGACAAAGGCGACGGCAAGGTCGAAACCTTCAGTGAGAATTTTTCCTGCCCCGACTGCGGCATCAGCGTCCAGGAGCCTCAGCCCCGGAGCTTTTCTTTCAATAATCCCTTCGGAGCCTGCCCGGACTGCCTGGGCCTGGGGGTAAAGTCGGAATTCGATCCGGATCTTCTGATCCCCAACAAGGACCTGTCCCTGAACCAGGGGGCTATTACTGCTCCAGGCTACGGTTCGATCTCCAATAAGGACAGCTATTCGGGAAAAGTCTTCCGGCAGCTGGCCAAGGCCCATCATTTTTCCCTGGATACCCCCTATAAGGACCTTCCGGAATCGGTCCGGAATATGATCATGTACGGAGGCGATGACCAGACCTTTCATATTTCTTATGAAGGCCGCTACGGGGCCAGAGATTATGATATGAATTATGAGGGGCTCATCCCGACCTTGCGCCGCCGTTATAACGAGACTCCTGAGTCATGGAGAGCGGACTATGAAACCTTTATGACCCATACTCCCTGTCCTACCTGCCACGGGGCCCGCCTGAAACCGGACGCCCTGGCGGTAACGGTCGGCGGACTCAACATTGCCCAGCTGACAGACCTGTCCATCAAAGATGCCTTGGAGTTTTTCAATAACCTTACGCTGACAGACCGCCAGATGCTGATCGGACAGCAGCTTTTGAAAGAGATCAAAGCCCGTCTGCAGTTTTTGTATGACGTGGGACTGGATTATCTGACTTTGTCCAGAGCGGCGGGTACCTTGTCCGGCGGTGAATCCCAGCGGATCCGGCTGGCTACCCAGATCGGTTCCGGCCTGGTAGGCGTTTTGTATATCCTGGACGAACCCAGTATCGGCCTTCACCAAAGGGACAATGCCAAATTGCTGGCCACCTTGAAACATTTAAGAGACCTGGGCAATACGCTGATCGTAGTCGAGCACGATGAAGAGACCATGAGGGAGGCGGACTATCTGGTGGACATCGGCCCCAAGGCCGGTATCCACGGAGGCCGCTTGGTTGCCCAGGGATCGGTAGAAGACATTGAAGCCTGCCCCGAAAGCATTACCGGTGATTACCTGGCAGGCCGGCGGAAGATCGAGGTCCCTAAAGAGAGACGCCCCCTGAGCGACCGCTGGCTGCACCTGAAAGGAGCCCGTATGAACAATCTGAAGGGCACCGATTTTGATATCCCCCTGGGCGTCTTTACCTGCGTGACCGGTGTATCCGGTTCGGGAAAAAGTACATTCGTCAACCAGATCCTGTACAAGATCCTTGCCCGAGATCTAAACCATGCCCGTGTAAAACCGGGCCATTACGACAGTATTACCGGCCTTGAAAATCTGGATAAAGTCATCGTGATCGACCAGTCGCCTATTGGCCGGACTCCCCGGTCCAATCCCGCGACCTATACCGGCGTCTTCGACCTGATCCGGGATCTGTTCGCGTCGACCCAGGACGCAAAGATGAGAGGCTTTACCAAAGGAAGGTTCAGCTTCAACGTCAAGGGCGGCCGGTGTGAAGCCTGCAGCGGCGACGGTATCATCAAGATCGAGATGAACTTTCTGCCCGATGTCTATGTACCCTGCGAGGTCTGCCACGGAAAACGCTACAATCGCGAAACGCTGGAGGTCAAATATAAAGGGAAGTCGATCTCGGATGTTCTGGACATGACGGTGGAAGAGGCGTTACACTTTTTTGAGAACGTGCCCAGGATCCGCGACAAGATCCAGACCCTTTATGATGTAGGGCTTTCCTATGTCAAGCTCGGCCAGCCTTCGACTGAACTCTCGGGAGGCGAGGCGCAGCGGATCAAGCTGGCGGCGGAGCTGTCCAAGCGGGCGACGGGCAGGACCTTTTATATCCTGGACGAGCCTACGACCGGTCTTCATTTCGAAGACGTACATAAACTGATCGAAGTCCTGCAGAAATTAGTAGAGAACGGAAATTCCATGCTGGTCATCGAGCATAACCTGGATGTGATCAAAACAGCCGATTATATCATCGATATGGGCCCTGAGGGAGGAGACGGAGGCGGCAGAGTCATTGCCACCGGTACCCCCGAAGAGGTAGCCAAGGCCCCGGGATCTTATACCGGGCAGTTTTTGAAGAAAATTTTAGCCAAACCGTAAGGAGAAAGGAGATCTATGCTGACAAAACGCGCGCAGCAGGCTTTAAAAGAGGCGGGAAAATATGCCCGAAGCCTGGGACACGGCTATATAGGCACCGGGCATCTTCTCTATGCTTTGGCCTGCCAGAAGGATACGTATGCGTCTGACTTCCTGGCAAGCTGCCATATCAAAGCGGAAGATATAGATGCCATTATCCGTAACCTGGATATTTCGTCATCCGAAGAAAATCATAAAAAGGAAAAGCTGGTCCTGGCTCCTCAGACGGAAGAAGTCCTTGACCATGCGGATGAGACCGCAAAACTGATGGACGCTGGCATGACGGGTACCGACCATATCCTGGTCGGCATCCTCAGTGTTCCTACCAGTATGGCCTGCCGTTTTATCGCCATGCTGGGGGGAAACCTGCCGGATATGTTTATGAGGATCCAGCATGAACTGGGCATCCCTCAGCCACAGCGCAAAGATCCCCGTTATATGCGGGCCGGAGTGCCTCCTATGATGGATGATGAAAGCCCCGAAGAAAAGCGTCCGGTCCTGGAGCGCTTTGCCAAAGACATGACTTCGGAGGAATATATCCGCAGGATGGACCCGGTCATTGGCCGTGAAAGTCAGATCGAACGTATGATGGAGATCCTCTGCCGCCGGACCAAGAACAATCCGGTCCTTTTGGGAGAGGCAGGCGTAGGCAAGACCGCCATCGTGGAAGGCCTGGCCCAGCGTATCTATTTCGGCCAGGTCCCGGACCTGTTGAAGGACAAACGCATCCTGTCTTTGGATATGGCGGCCATGGTCGCCGGCACCAAGTACCGGGGCGAGTTTGAGGAACGTCTCAAACGCTGCATGGAAGAAGTCAAGGCCGACAGCCGCATCATTCTTTTTATGGATGAGATCCATACTTTGGTCGGGACCGGTTCGGCAGAAGGCAGTATGGATGCCTCCAATATTCTGAAACCGGCCCTTTCCAGAGGGGAGATGCAGCTGATCGGAGCTACCACGGTCAATGAATACTCCAAACGGATCGAAAAAGACGCAGCGCTGGCCCGTCGTTTCCAGCCCATCATGGTGGAAGAGCCGACAGAAGAAGAGGCTTTGGCCATTCTGAAGGGTGTCGCGCCGCGCTACGAAGCACATCATCATGTTCATTACAGCGAGGATTCCTTGAAGACGGCCGTCCGCCTGTCTCAGCGTTATATAACGGACCGAAATCTTCCGGACAAGGCCATCGATCTGATCGATGAAGCCGGGGCCCGGGCTCATATGAACAGCTTTGCCCGGAAGCAGGAAAAAGAACTTACTGAGAAGACCTCATCGGGCAGTTCTCTTACGAGCAATATCGTGGCAGGCAATGACCTGACAGGCAAAGAAGATAGCCTTAAGGCGGAACTGGATAAGGCCCTGGCCGGTAAGGAGCAGGCCGTATTGGAAAATGACTTTGCCAAGGCGGCAGATTACAAGAAGGAAGAAGTCCGTTTGACCAAAGAATTAAACGACCTGGCCAAACAGGAGAGCGGCACGGGAAGCGATAAGACTCCTGCCGGTGCCACGGCTGTGGAAACGGAACCGGAAGTGACCCGTGCGGATATCGAACATGTAGTCGCCCTGTGGACCAAAATCCCGGTCGAGCAGCTTGCCCAGACCGAATCGGCACGCCTTAAAAATCTGGAAGAAGTCCTTCATCAAAGAGTCATCGGTCAGAATGAAGCCGTCAGTGCTGTTGCCAAGGCCATTCGCCGCGGACGCCTGGGCTTGAAAGATCCCAACCGTCCCATCGGAAGCTTCCTCTTTCTGGGACCGACAGGCGTGGGCAAGACCGAACTTGCCAAGGCTCTGGCCCAGGCTTTGTTCGGCAAAGAGGATGCCATCATCCGTATTGATATGTCCGAATACATGGAAAAGTATACGGTCTCCCGCCTGGTAGGCGCTGCTCCCGGCTATGTCGGCTATGAAGAGGGAGGACAGCTGACGGAAGCCGTCCGCAAACGTCCTTATTCCGTCATTCTTTTCGATGAGATGGAAAAGGCTCATCCCGATGTTTTCAATCTGCTGCTGCAGGTTTTGGACGACGGCCGCCTGACTGACGGACAGGGCCGCCGCGTCGACTTTAAAAATACGGTCATCATCATGACTTCCAATACAGGCGCACGGGCGATCCAGGCCAATAAACAACTGGGCTTCGTTACCCGCCGCGATGAACGGCAGGACTATGAAAAGATGCGGTCCGGCGTCATGGAAGAGGTCAAAAGGACCTTCCGGCCGGAATTTCTCAATCGTATCGATGATATCGTCGTTTTCCATGCCTTGACAAAAGATGAAACGCGTCAGATCGTGGATCTTCTTTTTGACCAGATCCGACGCCGTGTCAAAGAAACCTGGGATATCAGCCTTAGCATGACCGATGCGGCCAGAGATCTGGCGGCCCAGGCCGGTTATGATCCCGCCTTCGGAGCTCGTCCCTTAAAGAGATACCTGACCGGTCATGTGGACGACGCCTTGGCAGACGGTATCCTGTCGGGAAAATTCGCCCGGGGCGATCAGCTTATCATTGATGCCAGCAGCAACGCCAATGACAATGCCAATGACAATGCGAATGGCGTTGCAAAGGGCCGTGAATTGATCATCAAAAAGGATACTCAGGATGCCCAAAAGTAAAACGGTGTATGTCTGCTCCCACTGCGGCTATATCAGCGCCAAATGGAGCGGACAATGTCCTAGCTGTCATCAGTGGAACTGCATGGAGGAGACCGTGCAGGAGGCGGAAAATCCGGCGGCACGGGCGCATGCCCAGTATCAGACATCCCACTTGAAAGGGAAGCTGAACAAATTAAAAGAGGTGCCTGTAGATCAGGGATCCCGTCTGGTTACCGGTATCGGGGAACTGGACCGGGTCCTTGGCGGAGGGATCGTGCGGGATTCGGTCACCATCCTGGCGGCCAAACCCGGTGCAGGCAAATCGACTCTTCTTCTGCAGGTTGCTCAAAAGGAGTCAGACAGAGGGCTGACCGTCCTCTATGTGACCGGCGAGGAGAGCGAAAGCCAGGTGAGGCGCAGGGCTCAGCGGATCATCGACCGGATCCCCGATAATTTATGGGTCTATTCGACATCCCATATGAACGAGGTTCTGACGGTCATCGACAAGCTGGACCCGCAGCTGATCATCTTAGACAGTATCCAGACCTTTTACCTGGATGAATATCCCTCCCGTCCCGGTTCTCCCACCCAGATCGTAGAATGCACCAATGCTATCCTGAGAGTAGCGAAAGAACCGGAACACCCCAAGGCAGTTCTGATGGCAGGGCAGCTGACCAAAGAGGATGAGCTGGCCGGAGTCCGCTCATTGGAACATATGGTGGACACGGTATTGTTTATGGAAGCCGACACACAGGAAGAGATACGGACCTTATCGGCAACCAAAAACCGTTTCGGCAGCATCGGTGAGATGGGCTTTTTTACCATGGGAGAAAAGGGATTGGAGGAAATAACCAATCCGTCCCGGTATTTCATGACCGACCGGGCCGACGACTCCGATGTTTTCGGAAGTGCCCTGGCCGTCATCAAGCAGGGTACCCGTCCCATGATCGTTGAGGTGGAAAGCCTGATCTCCAAAAGTTATACACCTTACCCCTCCCGCATCTCGGAATGTCTGTCCAGAGATCAGATGGGGACGCTTCTCTCCATCCTGGAGCAGCGGGGAGGCCTGTCTTTATATGATAAGAACGTCGTCATCAAGTCGACCGGGAATTTACGCCTTAATCAGCCTTCCGTATCACTTGGCGTTTTGATGTCCCTTGCTTCGTCGGTACTTCAGAAAGGCATCGACAGCCGGTCTGTTTTTATCGGGGACGTAGGGCTTACCGGTGAACTGAAAAAAGTTCCATCGATCGAGATCATGGTTAAAGAAACGGCCCGGATCGGCTTTGAAAAAATTTATGTCCCTGCCGGCGCTGTCAGAAGACAGATCGTACCCGGAAACAGCAGTGCCCGTATCATTGAAGTCAGCACCCTTACCCAGGCCCTGGGTTCTGTATTCGGCGATTACCGCAGGAATTTGTTCTAACTGTTCAAAAATAAAGAAAGGAAACCAATGGATAAAGACCGTGAAACTGCAAAAGAAGAGGCCAAGCAGTTAGGGTTCGGTGCTAAGATCGCCTATTTTTTCCGCTATTACTGGGGACGGATCGCAGCCGTTGCGGTCGCCCTGGTAATAGGGATCAGCCTGCTGGGACATTTTACCTGGAATAAGGAAAAAAAAAGCTGTCTGGGGGTTGCTGTACATGCGGCTTATTATGACCCGGACCTATTTGACACCTTTGCTTCGGACCTGACGGATGCTTTTCCGACCCTTACCGAAAACGGCAAAAAAGAAGTCAAAGCCTATGCTTTTTATAATGGTTACGGGACCGGTGAGGAAGAAGAGGCTTATACGACCAAGTACCGGGAAGCGGCCAGTGTCGAAGCGCAGCTGCTGGATGTAGTAATCGGGGATCTGGATTCGTTGACCGAGGATGTTGAAAGCGGCTATTTGATAAGCCTGGATCAGCTGTTTACCGATGAGGAAATGGAAGAGATCCAAAAGAAGGCTGAAGAAAACGCTTCGGAAAAGGCGGAAGGAGTCGTTTCACTCAAATATACCATTTCCAATGACCAGGGACGGACCAGTCAGGTGGTCGACAAGGCTCCCTATCTGATCAACATTACAGGCACCAACGATCTGATCGACCGGGAACTGATCGGTAAAGAAGTTTATATCGGCGTTTATTACAACGGGCCGTGCCAGGAACAGGCTAAGGAATTCATCCTCCGCCTTCTGGACATTGACGTTGACAGTCAGAGGTCAAGAGGGTAAAATCGATTCGTTAGACAGAAAAGCTCAGCACATTCCTCTTGGAAGAAGAGGGATGTGTTATAAACTTCGAAAAGAGAGGTACATTCATGGCGATCGAGTATAAAAACGCCGGTGTCGACGTAGAAGCAGGCTATGCTTCTGTTGCTCTCATGAAACAGTACGTAAAGAAGACCTTCGGCCCCAATGTCGTGACCGATCTGGGAGGTTTCGGCGGACTGTTTTCCCTGGCAGGCAATAAGATGGAAGATCCCATCCTGGTTTCCGGTACCGATGGTGTCGGGACCAAGCTGAAAGTTGCCTTTTTGATGGATAAACATGATACCGTCGGGATCGACGCGGTTGCCATGTGTGTCAACGATGTTATCTGCTGCGGCGGAAGCCCTCTGTTTTTCCTGGACTATATCGCCTGCGGCAAAAACTATCCGGAAAAGATCGCTTCTATCGTTAAAGGTGTAGCTGACGGCTGCGTGCAGAGCCACAGTGCTCTGATTGGCGGTGAGACAGCCGAGCATCCCGGCCTGATGCCCGAGGATGAGTACGATATAGCCGGTTTCTCGGTAGGTATCGTGGATCGCAAGGACGTTATCGACGGTTCCAAGGTAAAAGCCGGGGATGCTATCATAGGCCTTGCTTCAAGCGGCGTTCACAGCAACGGTTTTTCTCTGGTCCGCAAGATCTTCAAGCTGGACGAAGATGGCGCCAAAGAGACCTTGAAGAAAGATTTCGGCGTCCTGGACCGTCCTCTGGGAGAGGTCCTGCTGACTCCTACCCGCATCTATGTCAAAGCGGTAGAGGCTCTTCGACAGGAAGTAGAAGTCAAAGCGATCTCCCATATCACCGGCGGCGGTTTCTATGAGAATATTCCCAGGATGCTTCCGGATTATACCAACGCCAAGATCGAAAAAGGCTCCTGGAAGATCCCGGCTATTTTCCCGCTTATGCAGAAAATCGGAGATATTTCCGAACACGGCATGTACAATACCTATAACATGGGCATCGGTATGATGCTTGTCGTAGATAAAGAAAATGTTGATAAGACCATCCGTCTGCTGAAAGAGGCAGGCGAGGAGGCTTATCAGCTGGGCGAGATCGTATCGTCCGATCAGAAGACTCCCGGGGTGATCGTATGACCCGGGTGGCGGTCTTAGTATCCGGCGGAGGCACCAACCTGCAGGCTCTTCTGGATGCCTGGAAGGGAGGAACCATGCCCAAGGCCGAATTTGTCTGCGTGGTTTCCAACCGTAAAAAAGCTTACGCGCTGGAGCGGGCGAAAAAAGCCGGAGTCGAAGCCCTTTATCTTCCAACTGTCCGTTATAAAACCAATGACGAGTATGCAATTGCGCTGAGAGATCTTCTTCAGGAGCGTAAGATCGATCTGGTCGTTCTGGCAGGTTTTCTGGTCGTTCTGGGCAAGCCTTTTATTCAGGCTTTTCAGGGACGCATCATCAATATTCATCCCAGTCTGATCCCTTCTTTCTGCGGCAACGGTTTTTACGGACTGAAAGTTCACGAAGAAGCCTTAAAGCGCGGCGTCAAGGTGACCGGTGCGACGGTTCATTTTGTGGATGAAGGCACCGACAGCGGTCCCATCATCCTGCAGAAAGCGGTCGACATCGATCCGGAAGATACGCCTGAGACCCTGCAGCTGAGAGTCATGCAGAATTGTGAATGGAAGCTTCTTCCCGAAGCAGTACGGCTGTTTTCGGAAGGAAGACTTAAAATCGAGGGACACCGGGTAAGGATCCTAAAAGAGGACCTCAAAGAGGAGGATGTACAATGAAGATCTTAGTCGTAGGCGGCGGCGGACGCGAGCATGCCATCGTCTGGAAGTTAGCACAGAGTCCCAAAGCAGAAAAAATCTACTGTGCACCGGGAAACGCCGGTATCAGCCAGCTGGCTGAATGCGTTCCGATCGCAGCAACGGATATTAAGGCGTTGGCGGATTTTGCAGAGGAGAAAAAGATCGACCTGACCGTGATCGGCATGGACGATCCTCTGATGCTGGGCGTAGTGGATGAGTTTGAATCCCGCGGCCTTCGTGTGTTCGGACCCCGTAAAAATGCGGCTCTGATCGAGGGCAGTAAAGTCTTCTCCAAGAACCTGATGAAAAAATACGGCATCCCCACGGCCGGCTACTGGGAAGTAGACAGCGCGGATCAGGCAAAGGCTTTCTTAAAAGAGCATAATACCTATCCGATCGTGCTTAAGGCCGACGGCCTGGCACTGGGCAAGGGCGTTCTGATCTGCAATAACGAGAAAGAAGCCATGGACGGCGTCGATGAGATCATGGTCGATAAAAAATTCGGCCAGGCCGGCGCCAAGATGGTTATTGAAGAGTTCCTGACCGGCGATGAGGTTTCGGTCCTGTCTTTCTGCGACGGTAAAACGGTAAAGACCATGGTCAGTGCCCAGGACCACAAGCGGGCCTTCGATCATGACCAGGGACTTAACACCGGCGGCATGGGAACCTTCTCTCCCAGCCGTCACTATACGGCTAAGGAAGAGGCGGAAGCTAAGGAAAAGATCTTCCAGAAGACGGTCGACGCCATGAATGCGGAGGGACGCACTTTCAAGGGCGTCCTGTATTACGGTCTGATGCTGACCAAAGACGGTGTCAAAGTGCTGGAATACAACTCCCGCTTCGGCGATCCGGAAACGCAGGTCATCCTGCCTCGTCTGGATACGGACCTGGTCGATATTTTCGAAGCCTGCATCGACGGCACCCTGGACAAGATCGACATCAAGTGGAAGGATAACGCGGCCGTCTGTGTCGTTCTGGCATCGGGCGGCTATCCGGTAAGCTACAAGAAAGGTTATCCCATCAGCGGTCTGGATGCTTTTGACGGCCGTGACGATATGATGATCTTCCATGCAGGCACCAAGTTCGATGAAAACGGTCAGATCGTGACCAACGGAGGTCGTGTCCTTGGTATCGTTGCACTGGACGATGATCTGGACAAAGCCATCAAGAAAGTATATGCCAACATCGACAAGGTCACCTTCAAAGATGCTTTCTACCGCCATGATATCGGTATGAAATAAGTAAGAGCAGTAAATCATTAGAAGAAAGAGCCGGCAGCACGGCTCTTTTTTCATAAGCGGGCAGAGGAGGGATTGAATTGGATACGAAAACCAAAGAGCAGCTGGAAAATACCCTGATGTTGTATATCCACATTCCCTTTTGCCTGAGAAAATGTCGCTACTGCGACTTTTTATCCTTCTCCTCCTGTACGGAAAAAGCCATGGATTCGTATACACAGGCTCTTGTCCGGGAAATTGCTTATTACGGCAGCCGGACGAACATGCCGGTTTCATCTGTTTTCTTGGGCGGCGGCACCCCCTCCCTTTTGCCAGCCGGTGATCTGGAAACGATCATGGAAGCCATTAAGGAGCATTTCGACCTGCAGGCGGATGCGGAGTGCACCATTGAGGCTAATCCCGGGACCATAACTTTCGATAAGGCACAGATCATGAAACGGATAGGGATCAACCGTGTCAGTATAGGAGTGCAGACATTTAACGACCGGCTGCTGAAAACTTTGGGTCGCATCCACACGGAAAAGCAGGCAGAGGAAAGCCTGGGACTATTTCAAAATGCCGGTTTTGACAATCTTTCCGTGGATCTGATGCCGGGGCTGCCGGGGCAGACCGTACAGGATGTAACGGATTCTATTTGCAAAGCGGTATCGCTGGGAGTGACCCATTTATCCTGCTACAGTCTGATCGTAGAAGAGGGGACGGAGTTTTACCGACTTTTTCAGAAAGGACAGCTTCCTCTTCCGGATGAAGATACGGAAAGGACCATGTATCATGAAGCGGTGAAAACCTTGCGGAGCCTTGGCTTTGAACGCTACGAGATCTCCAATTTCTCCAAACCTGGTTTCCAAAGCCGTCACAACAGCGGATACTGGATGCGGCGGCCTTATCTGGGACTGGGACTCGGCGCATCTTCTTTGTATGATGAAACAAGATGGCATAATACACAGAATCTTGCGGAATACAATAAACTGGCACAGGCCGATTCAGTAGAAATATCCCTGAAGGGGATCCGCAGGGACGTAGAAAAAATGACGATCAAAGACCAGATGGAGGAATTCATGTTTTTGGGCCTGCGGATGGATCGGGGGATCACTTACTCTGATTTTAAACGATTGTTTAAAAAGGATCTTTATCAGGTTTACGGTAATGCAATCGAGAAGCATTGCCAAGATGGTCTTTTATGTAAAGAGGAAGACCGGCTGCATCTGACAGACCGGGGAGTGGATCTGTCGAATCAGGTATTTGTGGACTTTTTAATTGATTAATACAGTATATTTCATTATTAAAATAAAACCTTTATAATACTGTATTATATTCCACTGCAAATCGAGGGGAAAGATTATGAAAGTTTCTGTGATCATGCCGGTCTATAACCGTCAGGACTATGTAAAAGAAGCAATCTCCCTATCCTCAGAAATGCCGGGATCAGTATGGCTAAGGGTCAATACATTGCCTTCATGGATTCGGATGATATATCTGTACCGGAACGCTTGGAGTGGGAATGTGATTTTCTGGATCATCACGATGATTACGGACTTGTCGGCGGTTTTAATCATACCTTCGGACAGGCCGACAGCATCGTGGAATTTCCAGTAACCAATGAGGACATAAGCGGCGGAATGGCGGTACGCTGCGTTATGTCAAATGGGAATATGTTGTTTCGGAAATCCTTGATCGATCAGGGCTTTCACATAAAGCCGGAATATTTTGTTTGCGAGGATTATGATTTCTTCTGCCAGATGATCGGTCATACCAAGATGGCTAACCTTCCCCAAGTAGTTTTGAATGTGCGGTATCACACCAGACAGACAACCAGCAATAGCTGGAAGATCCCTTATCAACTGCGTTTGAGAGCAGCCATCCTTCATGAGATCCACCGGATGGCCTTAACAAATCTGAGGCTTACCTTTACCGAAGAAGAACTGACCCTGTACAGTGACTGGATGGGTGATACGGCCCGCCTGTACACAGCCAGCCTTGAAAAAATACAGAAACTGGAAAAACTTCTGGATAAGTTCGAAGATCAGCTTGCAGCCGAGAATCCTTCCTACCTGAATGGTTTTCGCCAGCAGGCGGATCGAAAGCTGAAAAAGCTATATAAAAAAGTAAACGAGAGCTGACCGGGATCCGGAAAAAGCAGCTGATCATAATGACTAATGTAACGGTGGTATACCGGCCTGTACGGGCCCGGAATGCCGCCGTTTTTATATTATTCAAGCGCCCCGGTAAAAATTTAGAAAAAAGCTTGACATTTTCTATAGTCAGGATTATATTATAGCAAGATGTTAGCACTCTAATGAACCGAGTGCTAACAGACCGAGAAACAGCAGGTGAATGAAATGGATATGAATGAACGCAAACTTCAGATCCTGCAGGCCATTATTATGAATTACCTGGAAACGGCTGAACCGGTTGGATCACGAACGATTTCGAAAAAGTTCGTTACCGAATTCAGTTCCGCTACGATCCGCAATGAGATGTCTGACCTGGAGGAAATGGGACTGATCGTACAGCCTCATACATCGGCAGGCCGCATTCCGACATCCAGCGGATACAGGCTTTATGTTGACCAGATCATGAAAAAGGATCAGGTCAGCGGACAGGAAAAAGATGTGCTGCGCAGTATGCTGAAAGAAAAAACGATGCAGCTGGACAGCCTTCTGAAAGAGATCGGTGATATTCTGGCGGCTATGACGAAGTATACATCGGTGGTTACCATGCCGCAGCTTCGCAGAGTAGAACTCAAACATGTTCAGCTGGTACCGCTCGATCAGAAATCGGCCGTTATGATCTTGGTCGTGGACGGCAACATCGTCCGCAATCATATCATTCCTTTGGCCGGTCCTGTTAGTGACCGCAAGTTGTATGAAGTCTCGGACGTTCTGAACAAGGAGCTCTGTGGAAGAGCGATCGATGATATCAACCTGCCGCTGATCCAAAAGATCAAGAAAGAATGCGGACTGGATTCCGATACCATGGAAAGTCTGCTGAATGCCATCAACGATACGCTGCAGCATTCAGCCGACACCGATGTCTTTACGGCCGGGACCACCAACATTCTTAATTTCCCGGAATTCAGTGATATTGCCCGCGCAAGATCATTGATGGAGTTTTTTGAACAAAAGGATCAGGTCCTGCATATGATCCGGATGGAAGATGAAGATGACGATTCCAAGACCGGTCTTAAGATCCGGATCGGAACGGAGAATACGATCGAACAGCTGCATGACTGCAGTATCGTAACGGCTAATTACCGCTACAATGATTCTAGTGTCGGCTCTATTTCGGTAGTAGGGCCCATGCGCATGAATTATAATATGGTCGTATCCGCACTGGAAAATCTGATGCGGGACTTCCCCGATCTGTTCAAAGAAGCTCCGGAGGATAGTGAGGACGATTCAAAGGATGACAGCGTGGATCAGGATGATTCCTAATGTCTGCGGCTATTACGACAAAAAGGCTGAAAAGGAGCTATCAAATTGACAGCAGAAGATAAAGAAAAGAAGACGGAGGCAGAAGAGACCGAAGCCGGGGACAAAGGCTCGGAAGCGGTCAGGGAAACAGCGGATCAACAAGCCGAAAGTGACAAAAAGACCGCAAAAGACGCCGACAAAGATCAAAAAGAAGTTCCGGAAAAAGAACCGGAAGAAGAAAAAGAAAAGCCAAAGGCAGAGACGAAGCCGGAAGCTAAGGCAGAGCCAAAAGAAGAAAGCAAGGTTTCGGAAACCGATCAGCTGAAAAAACAGCTGGCTGACAATAAAGAAAAGACCCTGCGTCTCTTGGCGGAGTTTGATAATTACCGTAAGCGCACGACCAAAGAGCAAGCCGAGTCCTTTGAACGAGGTGAGACAAAGGTCATCGAAGCGCTCCTGCCGGTGATCGATAATCTTGAAAGAGCCATCACAGCCGGACAGACCGACGGGAAGGATCCGGAAGACGATCCTTTCTTCAAGGGCATCCGGATGACATATGATCAGGTGCTGAGGGTCCTGAAAACCTTCGGCGTCGAACAGATGGAGGACGAAGGCAAGACCTTCGATCCTGCTCAGCATAATGCGATGATGCATGTGGATGACGAAGACAAGGGCGAACAGGAAATCGTTCAGGTATTCCAGAAGGGGTACAAGATGAACGGTAAAGTGATCCGTCCGAGTCTGGTCAAAGTAGCGAACTGAAGTAAATTTTTAAATAGATTAGGAGGATTTTATCATGAGTAAAATCATTGGTATCGACCTTGGAACGACTAACTCCTGCGTAGCCGTTATGGAAGGCGGAAAACCGACTGTTATAACTAATAAAGAAGGAAAACGCACGACTCCTTCGATCGTATCTTTCAGCAAAAGCGGCGAGCGTCTGGTAGGCGAGCTGGCAAAACGCCAGGCTGTATCTGCCCCTGATAAGACCGTACGCTCCATCAAACGTAAGATGGGCACCAACGAAAAAGTTACGATCGACGGAAAGAGCTATTCTCCCCAGGAGATCTCCGCTATGATCCTTCAGAAGCTGAAGATGGATGCGGAAGCTTATCTGGGCGAGCCCGTTACCGAAGCGGTCATCACCGTTCCGGCCTACTTCAATGATGCACAGCGTCAGGCAACCAAAGACGCGGGCAAGATCGCGGGTCTTGACGTAAAACGTATCATCAACGAGCCTACCGCGGCAGCTCTGTCCTACGGCCTTGATAACGAAGCTGAGCAGACGGTCATGGTCTATGACCTGGGCGGCGGCACCTTTGATGTTTCGATCATCGATATCGGCGACGGCGTTGTCGAAGTTAAAGCTACCAGCGGTGACAACCATCTGGGCGGCGATGACTGGGACCAGCGCATCATCGATCATCTGGTATCCGAGTTCAAGAAGAGCGAGGGCATCGACCTTTCGACCGACCGTCTGGCAATGCAGCGTCTGAAAGATGCAGCTGAAAACGCCAAGATCGAACTGTCTACCATGAACGAGACGGATATCAATATTCCTTATATCTCTTACAATGAGTCCGGACCCAAGAACCTGTCCGTTCACCTGACTCGTACGGACTTTGAGCGTATGACTTCCGATCTGCTGGAGCGTACCCGTATCCCCGTTCAGAATGCCCTTCGTGATGCAGGTCTGAGCACTTCCGATCTGGGCAAGGTCCTTCTGGTCGGCGGTTCCAGCCGTATGCCCGCTGTACAGTCTCTGGTCGCTCAGCTTACCGGGAAAGAGCCTTCCAAGACTCTGAACCCGGATGAATGCGTTGCCATCGGTGCAGCCATTCAGGGCGGCAAGCTGGCCGGTGAAGCCGGTACCGGTGACATCGTTCTGATGGATGTCACTCCTCTGACCCTGGGCATCGAGACCCTGGGCGGTGTTGCGACTCCTCTGATCCCCAGAAACACCACGATCCCCACATCCAAGAGCCAGGTATTCTCGACCGCTGAAGATAACCAGCCGGCCGTTGATATCCATGTTGTACAGGGTGAGCGTGAGTTCGCAGCGGATAACAAGACTCTGGGACGTTTCCGCCTGGACGGCATCCCGGCAGCTCCCCGCGGAGTTCCGCAGATCCAGGTTACCTTCGATATCGACTCCAACGGTATCGTAAGTGTTACCGCCAAGGACCTTGGCAGCGGCAAAGAGCAGAAGATCACCATTACGGCCTCTTCCAATCTGTCCGATGCAGAGATCCAGAAGGCCGTCGATGAGGCAAAACAGTACGAAGCTGCCGATAAGAAACGTAAAGACAACATCGAAACGCTGAACAATGCCGACTCGATGGTATTCCAGACTGAAAAATCTCTGGAGGAGCTGGGAGATAAAGTTCCGGCAGGTGATAAGAGCCGCATCCAGACCGAGCTGGGCAAACTGAAGGATCTGGTCGCGAAACATAAGAACAACCCGAACGGAATGACCGATTCCGATGTAGCCGATCTGAAAGCTGCTACCGAAGCGGTTACCAAAGCGCTCAACGATATGTCCACCAAACTGTATCAGCAGGCTTCTGCTCAGCAGGGGCAGCAGGGCAATCCCGGACAGGGTGGTTTCAACGGTGGCACTCAGGGCTTTGGCGGTCAGCAGGGACCTAACAACGGCCCTCAGAATAACGGCGGAAACAATAACAACGGCGGCAAAGGCGATAACGGCGCTGTCGATGTTGACTACCATGAAGTCTGATCCAACAAGAGAAGAAATGTCCTTCATGTAAGAAGGGCTCCCGTGGGGGAAACCCTGCGGGAGCCTTAATATGCATATCTGAGGTTTACAATAATGGCGGAGAAGAGAGATTACTACGAGGTTCTTGGTGTAAGCAAGAACGCAACCGACCAGGAACTGAAAAGCGCCTATCGGAAGCTTGCCAAGAAATATCATCCGGATAACAACCCCGGCGATAAAGAAGCAGAAGAGAAATTCAAAGAAGCGGCCGAAGCCTACGGCGTACTGAGCGATCACGAAAAGAGAGCTAAGTATGACCAGTACGGCCACGCAGCCTTTGATGGTACGGCCGGCGGGTCCGGATTTGAAAATATGAATACAAGTGATATCTTCAATATGTTCGGAGATATCTTCGGCTTCGGGTCAGGCTCAGACGCGGGCGGGTACAGCACCTTTAGCGATCTGTTCGGAACACGCCAGACCCGCAATCCCAACGCTCCCCGGCAGGGGCGTGATCTGGCCAGCCGTCAGACTATATCCTTCAGGGAAGCAGCCTTCGGCTGCACCAAAAAGGTAGAGCTGTGGTCTTATGACCGCTGTCCTGTCTGCAACGGAAGCGGTGCAAGACCCGGCAGCCCCATCGATACTTGTCCTACCTGCAACGGTACCGGACGCCAGCAGGTACGGCAGCAGAGTTTCTTAGGTTCCATGATCACGGAGCGTACCTGCCCCACCTGCGGAGGAAGCGGCAGGATCATCCGCGAAAAATGCACGAACTGCGGAGGAAGCGGGCGTATCAAGACCCGCAAGACTTATGATGTTCCGATCCCGGCCGGTATCAACGACGGTCAGCCGGTAAGACTTGCCGGCAAAGGTGAGCCCGGTGTCAACGGAGGCCCGGACGGAGATCTTTATATTACGATCGATGTGAAGCCGGATCCTGTTTTCCAACGGGAAGGCTATGACTTATATATGGAGCAGCCCATCAGTTTTGCTCAGGCAGCTCTGGGCGATACCTTAACGGTACCTACTCTGGACGGCACCAGTCAATTTGATATCGAGGCCGGTACTCAGACCGGAAAAATGTTCCGCCTGCGCGGCAAAGGGGTCCCTTATCTTAACGGCAACGGCCAGAGGGGCGATCTGTTCGTAAAAGTCGTGGTCGATGTTCCCAAGAGGATGACGGAAACTCAGAAAGAAAAGCTGCGTGAGTTTGCGGAGGCCATGGGGCAGCCGGTAGACAATACGAAAAAGTCGGGCTTTTTTAGAAAGAAAAAATGACGTATAATAAGCGGTATGACAGAAATATCATACCGCTTTTTTAATGCTTTCCTAAATACCCTCTGAAAGGAATTTCGATCCATGGATTATCATCAGATCACTATTCATACGACCTCGGACGCAGTCGAAGCACTAAGTGATGCTTTGATGGGGATGGGCTGCGGAGGTGTCGAGATCTTCGACCCCAAGGACATCTTAAGCCATAAACAGGATCCGAAGGCCTGGGATTATATTGACGAAGAACTGATGAAAAAACTGCAGGAAGGGGATACGACGGTCCGCGCTTATTTCAGCGTCGAAGATTATCCGGATGCCAAAAGCGTTGAGGACCTGGTGCTGAAGATCCGCCATCACCTGGACACGATCGGGGAATTTCTTCCCACCGGCAGCGGCTTGATCGAAACCAAGCTGGTGATCGAATCGGAGTGGAGAAATGCCTGGAAAAAGTACTTTAAGCCTCACCGGCTGGGCAGGCACCTTCTGATCGTTCCCTCCTGGATACAGATGGAAAGTCGTCCGGATGATGTCCGCATCGACATCGATCCGGGTATGGCTTTCGGGACCGGTACCCACGAAACTACCTCCATGTGCATGGAATTTCTGGAAGATACGGTCAAAGAAGGAGACCTGGTCTGCGATATAGGAGCCGGAAGCGGTATCCTTGGAATTACGGCTGCAAAGCTCGGCGCAAAGCGGGTCATCTGCACGGACCTGGATGCCAACACCATCAGCGTCGCAAAGGAAAACGCACAGAAAAATCATGTCGATACCATCGTGGATGTCTATCACGGGGATCTGACAGACATCGACCCTATGAAGGGCGTGAAGGCAGACGTCATTGTCGCTAATATTATTGCAGACGTGATCATGGTTTTAGGAAAAACCGTCGGCAATTTCATGAAGGACCAAGGAATCTTTATCGCGTCCGGTATTTTAAAAGAGCGTAAAGATGAAGTGATCGAAAGCCTTAAGGAAAGCGGATTTACGATCCTTACAGTAAAGGAGAAAGGCAGCTGGAGCGCTCTTTGCTGCCGTAAAGCGTAATGCCGAAATTTTTTGTGACCCGTGAAGACATTCAGGGCCCTCTGATCGTGGTCCGTAAGGATGTCCATCATATTGTCAATGTGCTTCGCAAAGAAGTGGGAGATCAGCTGATCCTGTGCGATGGCCTGGGCAACGACTACACATGTCAGATCGTCGATATTTCCCCCGGTGAAGACCAGCTGGTCGCCAAGATCATGGATATGAACCGGTCCGTAAGCGAACCGGAGGTTGTGATCACCCTCTATCAGTCTCTTCCTAAAGGAGACAAGATGGAACTGATTCTGCAGAAGGGGGTCGAATTGGGCATTTCCCGTTTTGTTCCCTTTTACAGCGAACGTTCTCTTATCCATCTTGATGAAAAAAGAGGACAGCAGAAAGTAGACCGCTGGCAGAAGATAACGGAAGCGGCCGCTAAACAGTGTGCCCGCGGCCTGATCCCTGAGGTAGAACCGATCCATAGTTACAAACAGGTGTTGGACGAAATCACGGAATATGATCTGGCTGTTTTATGTTACGAACATGAAAGGGCCGTCAGCTTAAAGACCCTGCTGACAAGGCAGAAGCAAGTACCAAAAAAAATATCGATATACATAGGGCCGGAAGGCGGTTTTGCGGATAAGGAAGTAGAGGATCTGATCGGCGCAGGTGCCAGTGTCTGCAGCCTTGGGCCTCGCATACTGCGCACCGAGACAGCCGGTTTTACGGCTGCCTCCCTGATTTTATACCAATACGGACAAATGGAGTGATCGGGAACATATGACAGAGCATTATTTGGATAACGCCGCGACGACGCGGCCGTCTGAGGATACAATGGCAGTCATCGAACGGTGCCTTACACAGGACTGGGGCAATCCTTCTTCCCTTCATCGCAAAGGGCAGGAAGCGGAGCGCCATATCGTGAAGGCCCGCCGCACGATCGCCAGGATCTTGATGACGTCGGAAGAAAGCATTTTCTTTACGTCCGGTTCGACGGAGAGCAGTAATACCGCCATTATGGGAGCCGCCAGCCGCCTGAGGCATAAGGGTATGCATATTTTGACCGGAAAAAGCGAACATCCGGCTACCGCGGAGAATCTCAAACGGCTTCAGGAGGAAGGATACCAGATCGAAGAAGTGGACAATGATCCGACCGGAAAGATCCTGCTGGATGACCTGAAAGCAAAGATCCGTCCGGATACCATCCTGGTGACCTGCCTTTACGTCAACAATGAGACAGGCTGCATCAATCCCATCCGGGAAATGGGCAAGATCATCAAAGAAACGAATCCGGACTGCCTCTTCCACGTAGACGCGACCCAGGCTTTCTGCAAATATCCCTTGTATCCGGATAAATGGGGGATCGATCTGATCTCGGCCAGCGCGCATAAGATCAACGGGCCAAAGGGGATCGGTCTTCTTTATATCAGGCGCGGTCTCCATATCCCCAGTCTGATCGTGGGCGGAGGACAGGAGATGCATTTTCGATCCGGTACGGAAAATGTCCCCTATATTGCCGGCTTCGGCCAGGCAGCGGACGAGTTGTGGGCGCAGCATAAAGAGATCGATGACCGTCTGATGGCTTTAAAACTGGATCTTGCTCACCGTCTGCAGACCGAGATCGACGGAGTTTGTATCAACGGCCCCAAGCCTGAGGACGGTGCCTGTCATATCTTAAATTTCAGAGTTGACGGTGTCCGGTCCGAAGTCCTTTTGCATGCGCTGGAGGACGACGGGATCTACGTAAGTTCCGGGTCCGCCTGTTCGTCCAATAAACCCGGCGACAAAAGCAGGGCCCTGGCCGCCATCGGGCTGGATGCCGACCAGATCGACCACGCCGTCAGGGTCAGCTTCGACCGGTTCACCACCAAGGAAGATACCGATGCTCTGGTCGATTCTCTCAAACGGCAGGTACCTGTTCTGCGTCAATTCATCAGAAAATAAGTGCCGGAAGGAACTCTGAAATAGTATGAAAAAAGGAATTCTGATCAAATACGGGGAAATCGTTCTAAAAGGCAAAAACCGTGCTGTTTTTGAAAATATCCTCATGAAAGATATCCGGGCTGGGCTCAAAGAGCTGGGCCAGATCGACCTGAAAAAAGAGCAGGGACGGTTTTATCTGCAGGTGCCGGAGGATGACGACGGCGAATGGATAGACAGGGCAATAGAGCTCCTGCAGCATGTATTCGGAATCATCGGCATCTGTCCGGTCGATGTTCCGGAATCGGACGATCTGGAAACCATCGGGGATGCTATGGTCGCCTATGTCAAACGGGAGTTTGACCGCCCTTGTACCTTTAAGGTTTTCGCAAAAAGGGCCGATAAAAAGTATCCCTACAACAGTCTGCAGATCGCCGCGAAGCTCGGTGAAAGAGTCCTTCATGAAACAGACGGCTGGACCGTTGACGTTCATCAGCCCCAGGTAAAACTGTATGCCGAGATCCGCAATCAGGTATATGTGTATGGGAAAGAAATCAAAGGGCTGGGCGGCCTGCCGGTAGGGACCGGAGGCAAGGCGACCCTGCTGTTGTCCGGAGGCATCGATTCGCCGGTAGCCGGATGGATGATGGCTAAAAGAGGCGTTCAGCTGTCCGCTGTCTATTTCCACGCTCATCCTTATACCTCTGACCGGGCCCGCGATAAGGTGCTGGAGCTGGCAAGACGGGTCAGCAAATATGCCGGACCCATACCGGTCTATGTAGTGCCTTTTACCAGGATCCAGCTGGACATCTACGCCAAATGCCAGCATGAAAAACTGACCATCATCATGCGGCGCATCATGTACCGGGTCGCGGAAAGACTGGCCGATAAAGAAGGCGCTCAGGCCATGATCACGGGAGAAAATCTGGGCCAGGTAGCCAGCCAGACCCTGGCGTCCTTGGAATGCACCAACGCGGCAGCCGACCGGATCGTCTTCAGGCCCCTGATCGGTTTTGACAAGCAGCAGATCATTGATATCGCCAAACAGATCGATACCTTCGAAACTTCGATCCTGCCCTATGAAGACTGCTGCACCATTTTCGTGGCCAAACATCCCACGACGCAGCCGAGGCTGAAAGATATCGAAGATGACGAGAAAAAGCTGACGGATATCGAAGAAGAGATCCGGGAAGCAGTGGATGGTTCAGAACTCTATCTGTGCAAACCGGAAGAGATCGTAAAAGTACGCACAAGCGTACACGGATCGGAAGGAGAGGACTAAAAATGGAAGCGCTGTATACTCCTTTTCGTTATGACTATGTAGGAAGTTTTCTGCGTCCGGCCAAGTTAAAGCAGGCCAGGCTGGATCAGGCGGCCGGGAAGATCAGCCGCAATGATCTGACTTTGATCGAAAATGAATGCATCACGGATCTGGTCGGTAAGATCAAAAAGATCGGCTATCATGTGATCACGGACGGAGAGTTCCGCCGCAGTGCCTGGCATCTGGACTTTATGTGGGCCTTCAACGGCGTCGGTCATTCTCCCACCAAAACGGGACTTCCCTTCCATGATGAAGCGGCTATGATCGACGATACCTATCTGACAGGCAAGGTTTCTTTGACCGGCCGGCATCCCTTTGTGGAACATTTTAAGTTTGTAAAACAGTTCGAAGACGCAAATACCGTCGCTAAACAGACCATCCCCGCTCCGGCCCAGTTTCTGGAGCAAATGATCATGCCCTTTGCCATCGACAATACCCGTCGTTATTATTCGGATACCGACGATCTGGTGCAGGATCTGGTCGACGGATATCATCAGGTCATCTGCGATCTGTACGAGGCCGGGTGCCGCAATATTCAGTTTGATGACTGCTCCTGGGGCATGCTGCTGGATCCTCATGCAGGCCTTTATTTCGGAACGGACCAGGCCGGGCTTAAAAGGATACAGGAACAGTTCCTGGCCATCAATAATGCAGCCATTGAAGGAAAACCGGCCGATCTGAAGATCAATACTCATGTCTGCCGGGGCAATTTCCATTCGACTTATGCCAATACCGGCGCCTATGACGCCGTTGCCAAAGTCCTGTTTGCCCGGGAAAACGTCAATGCCTATTACCTGGAATATGACGATGCCCGTTCGGGAGGCTTCCAGCCGCTGAGTCAGGTAAGCGGGGACAAGAAAGTTGTCCTGGGTCTGGTAACCACCAAACGAGCGGCGCTTGAAAACAAGGAAAATCTGGTAAAAAGGATCCGTCAGGCAGCGGACTATCTGCCTCTTGATCGTCTTTCCATCAGCCCTCAGTGCGGTTTTGCTTCCTGTGAGATCGGAAATAAACTGACGGAAGAGGAGCAGTGGAACAAGTTGAAACTGGTGAAAGAAGCGGCTCAGGAGGTCTGGGGGCCCGACTGCTGATCTTACCCGTAATATCTAAGGATGATGAAGGCAAGGCATATAAGCCTTGCCTTTATCAGTCTTCTTCTTTTTTATCGGGACTGTCTTCGATCCCCAGTTCTTTTTCGAGGGCTGTCTTATATCGCCCGAATTCCTGCAGGCGGTCTTCGGTTACGACCGGGTAATGGGGATCCATGTCTTTCAAAGTGTCAAGGATGATCTCGCTTACTACATAACGCATGTACCATTTATGATCCGCCGGGACGACGAACCAGGGAGCATGTTTGGACGCAGTTTTATTGATGGCGGCCTCGAAGGCCTTCTGATAATCGTCCCAGTATTGTCTTTCCTCATAATCGGCACCGCTGAATTTCCAGTTTTTTTCCGGTTCTTCGATACGGTCCAGAAAGCGCCTTGCCTGTTCCTCTTTGGACACATTCAGAAAGATCTTAACGGTGCGGACATTGTTATGCCACAGATACTCCTCAAAGTTTTTGATGTCCTGATAGCGGTAATCGAGGATCTTGTCCGGATCGATCCGGTCCGCATTGGCCTGACTATTCCATAGTTTTTTGACACGGTAGATCAGTACTTCCTCATATTGGGAGCGGTTGAAAATGGCGATCTCTCCTTTGGCCGGGACGTTCTTTTCGATCCTCCATAAGTAATCATGGGCAAGTTCGTCGGAAGAAGGACTTTTGAAAGCGGCCTCATGAACTCCGTGAGGGGACAGGCAGGACAAAACGGCCCGGATGGTCCCGTCTTTGCCGGCCGCGTCCATAGCCTGAAACAAAAAGATGACGCCTTCCTTTTTCTCTGCATACAGTTTCTGCTGTAGTTCGTCGATCTTTTTATTGTTCTTGTCAAGTTTCTGAGCCGCCTCTTCTTTATCTTTTACCAGCTTTGTTTCACTGGTGGAAACTTTTTTGATATCAAAAGGCTCTGTACCGTCATAACGATAATGATCAAACATATTTTGTGACCCTCCGGTGATTCGGATATACAGGAATAATGATTTTATTATATCACGAATCGAAAAAGGGAAATGATTTTTGGGCAGATAGGTGAAACTTCCGTAAAAAGCGATGCTTACTTCTGTAAAATTTTTGAAACAGCGGCAGTTTTTATTTACCTGTCTGTGTGGTATAATCGCAAATGGTCACAAACGGCCGGAAGAGGAGCCGTTTACAACAACCTAATAGCGAGAGAGGAAATAATATGCCATTTTCTTTGACTGTCGACAATGTAAGACACAAGCAGGTCGCGCCCCTTGGACTGATCGCGCTGAGCAGCGCTGCTGAGCTTGGCGAACAGGTCGATACCAGACTCCGCAAACTTTATTCCACTTTTGCCGCAGACGGGCAGAACGGCGATCTGACTTTCCTGATCCCCAATGCGACTCCCCGTTTTCAATCAGGCGACGCTAAAGGAATGATCAATAAGTCCGTGCGCGGACTGGATCTGTATCTTCTGGTCGATGTCGGGAATTACAGCTGTACTTATAAGATGTACGGCAAGGAAGTTCCCATGTCCCCGGACGATCATTTTGCCGATCTGAAACGTATCATTCAGGCAGTCAGCGGAAAGGCATTTCGGATCACGGTCATCATGCCTAACCTTTACGGCGGACGCCAGCACCGCCGCAGCTATCGGGAGTCTTTGGACTGTGCGGTGGCTCTGCAGGAACTGCAGGCAATGGGCGTCGACGAGATCCTTACAGTCGATGCACATGACCCCCGCGTCCAGAACGCCGTACCCCTGATGGGCTTTGATAACATCATGCCTTCTTATCAGGTTTTGAAAGCATTGTTAAAGCATAACCCCGATCTGAAGCTGGATAAAGAAAACTTCATGGTAGTAAGCCCCGATGAAGGCGCTATGTCCAGAAATGTTTTCTATGCTTCCGAGATGGGCGTGGATATGGGTATGTACTATAAGCGCCGTGACTATTCCCGTATGGTGAACGGTCATAATCCCATCGTTGCCCATGAGTTTTTGGGATCGGATGTATCCGGAAAAGACATCCTGGTTTACGATGATATGATCGCCAGCGGCGAGTCCATGCTGGATATCGCTTACGACATGAAGAAGCGGGGCGCCAGAAGATTTTTCGCCGGCTGCACCTACGCGCTCTTTACGGAAGGCATCGACAAATTCAACCAGGCTTATAAAGACGGTGTCATCAGCGCAGTGCTGTCGACCAACCTGACCTACCGCCGTCCGGAGCTTTTGCAGGCTCCCTGGTACTATGATGTTGACCTGTCCAAGTATATTGCTTACTTTATCGCTTCCATGAACCACGATATGTCCGTCAACCGCATGCTGGATCCTCATCTCAAGGTCCAGGCTCTGCTTAAGAAACATAACGAAGAGCAGGCAAGTCAGATTGGCTTGTTCGACAAATGATGGCAAAAAACTGGATATATAAAAATCGGGCACCTTTTCGGTGTCCGATTTTTTATATCCTTAGTACTTTTATAAATAGATTGTAGGCTCAGCCGAGCTCTTTGATATAGCGTTCCAGGTTCTCGCGGCCGGCTTCCAGGGCCAGGATGCAGTCTTCCATACCCTCGAATTCGATGGCGACCCATCCGTCATATCCGGCGTTCTTAAGAGCAGCCAGGCAGTGCTTAACGGGAACGTCGCCCTGGCCGACGATGGTGCCTCTCAGATAGTTGCCGCTGCGGCTCTTGAAGAAATAGCGGCCGGGGTCGGGCCCATCCGCCGGTTTGATGATGAAATCTTTGGCGTGTACATAAAAGGCATAAGGAGCGGCAATGCCGACAGAGGTAGCAGGGTCTTCGTCCGCGCAGGTGAAGTTGCCCATATCGACCAGCCAGCCGTAGTTGGGATTATCGACTTCATTGATCATTTTTTCAACGCGCAGGGCATCCTGAGCGAAGAAGCCGTGGTTTTCACTCATGGTGCGGATGCCTTTGGCGGCAGCATATTCCGTAACCTGACGGATACCGGAAACCAGACGGGGCAGCAGGTGGTAGAAACTGATCCAGGGATTGCCTTCTTTGGGGCCCCAGGCTGCGTCGTGGCGCATCTGCGTTGCGCCGAGAGCCGCGGCGATGTCGACTTCCTTTTTCAGGCGGGCCGCTTCTTCATCAACGTCGTTGTTCTGAAAGTCCGCGCTGGTGGTATAACTGGTGATGGTAAGCCCTTCCTTTGCGCAGGCTTCCTTGACCTGTTTGGCATACTCTATGAGGGACGTTCCTTCCGGACAAGTAGACTTAAAGTTGAAATCAACGACTTCAAATCCCTCAAAACCCAATTCTTTCGCCTTTTTGATCATGTCGAAAAGGTTCATATGACGTTCGTCTCTCTGAGCCTGGGAAAAGCTATAAGAGCTGACTGCGATTTTCATCATAATGTCGTTTACCTCGTTTAAAAATGCCGGCCGCCCAAAGAGGAGGCCGGCTTTGTTTTAATGGACAAGCTTGCCGAAAGATTAATTATTGGTTCAGAAGAACCTCGTGGCCGGTGCGGGCAGACTCAAAGATAGCGTCCAAGATCTGCATCAGAGTGATACCGTCTTCGGCAGGAGACTTGCAGGGCGTGCCGTTCTGGATGCAGTCAACGAAATGGTTGATCTCATTCTGGAAGATAACGCCCATATCCATAGCCGTGTTGGCGACCAGCTGAGTATTGGTCATATAACCGTTTGCTTCGGAGAACAGTTTCAGCTCCGGATCGATCTTAGCGCCGCCCTTGGTCCCGTACAGCTCGATAACACCGGAATCATGCTCAACGTTCAGAGAGAAGGAAACTTCTACGTTGACGACCGCGCCGTTGTCGTAACGGATCATTGCGGTTGCGGCATCCTCAACGTTGCAGATATCGTGATCGGTATGGGAAGAGGATACATAACCTTTGGGGGTCTTAAGGTTGCGTCTGTCAAACAGTTTCTGGAAGGTAGCACCGTAAATGCTGACCGGTTTGGGATTGCCCAGCATATAACGGGTCAGGTCGATGACATGAACGCCCAGATCGATCAGGGGACCGCCGCCGGACTTTTCTTTTTCACCGAACCAGCCGCCGGGGTTGCCGTTGCGGCGGATGTACTGGCATTTAGCCCAGTAGATCTCACCGAAGTAATCGGAATCCTTGAAGTCCATGAAGATCTTGGTATCGTTGCCATAGCGGCGTACAAAACCGATCATCAGGAGTTTGCCGGCTTTATCAGCGGCTTCCTTCATCTCGCGGGCTTCTTTGGCGTTCAGGGCCATAGGTTTCTCGCACAGAACGTTTTTGCCATGCTCCAGGGCCATGATGGTGCAGGGTTTATGGTTGCTGTTCCATACGCAGATGCTGACAGCGTCGATCTCAGGCAGCTCTTCCAGCATGGTCTTCTCATCGGTGTACAGACGGGTAACGCCATACTTTTCACCCATCATGTGGAGCTTTTTCTCGTCAAGATCGCAGAAAGCGTACAGCTCGACATTGGGGTTGTTTTTGTAAGAGATGATGTGCATGTTGGAAATCGTACCGGTGCCGACGATGGCAACCTTCAATTTCTCGCTCATTGGTATGTCCTCCTGTGAAAATTATAATGAATAAACAGAATCAATATTTGGACTTGAGGAACTGTACGGCTTTGCGGATGTCACCTTCCGGATCATCGCCGACTTCACGTTCGATGGTCAGGTAACCTTTATAGCCGATATCTTCCAGCGCTTTGAGATAACGGTCAAAGTCAACGGCGCCTTCTCCCAGAGGCTCTTCGATGAAGGCAGGGGAGGTAACGATGACGTCATCTTCGCTGTGGCCGGAGTAAACGACCTCAGGAGCTTCCGCATAGCACTGGATACCGTCCTTGGCGTGGGTGTGGACGATATACTCGCGCAGGGTGTAAACGGCTTTTACAGGATCGTCGCCGGTGACCATGACGAAGTTGGCAGGGTCAAGGTTGACGGCAACGCCGGTCGAATGAAGGCCGTCAAGAAAGCAGCGAAGCGTCGTTGCCTTTTCGGGGCCGGTCTCAATGGCAAAATGGGCGTTAAGGGAATCGGCATACTCAGCCAGCTGTCCGCAGGCATCCTGAAGGATCTGATAGCGGGGATGGCGGGGATCGGCCGGAACGACACCGATATGAGTGGTGACCACGTTGGTACCGAGTTCAACGGCCATATCCAGGATCCTTTTGGACTTTTCAATGAGTTCGGGATTCTTTTTGGGATTTCCGAAGCCTTGTCCCAGATCACCGCACAGAGCGGAAATAGCCAGGCCGTGATCTTCAACTGCCTTTTTGAAATCCTTGCGCTTCTGGCCCGTGAGTTCGTCTGGGCTCATCTCGCCGCGGGTCGCATAAACCTGCAGGCCCTGAGCGCCGACAGAAACGGCTTTATCAAGAGCCGTCGGAATATCCGTGCGGAAGGAATCCAGGATGACACCGATCGGGAAATGATACATACTAGCACCTCCTGTATAGCATAACGCTATGAACAAAATTCATGGTTATGCCATGTCATGGTTTTGACATGGAATCTATTGGTGACTATAACACAGGCTCAGGGTAAATTCAAGAAGTTATTTAAGTTGATTTAAAATATTGAAACGAAGCACCTTGCGGCCGGTTAAAAGCAAGGACAGGTCTTGACGCTGACAGGCTAAAACCGTATAATTTTACAATAATCCTGCATAATGCAGAATCGTGCAAAATGCAGGATGGGAGTATAATGATGACACAAAAAGAGATCGACTTGTTAGGTCCAAGAGAGCGATTTGCCGTCAAGCTTGAAATCATGCTGAAACAGGCAGGTTACAGCCGGATCGATTTCGCCCCTTTTGACGAATATGAACTGTTTGACAAGAACAGGGCTTTTGTCGGCGGTCTGCATCTTTTGACCTTTACGGATTCATTCGGGACCCTGATGGCCCTGAGGCCGGATGTGACGCTGTCTGCTATGAAACAGGCAGCCGCCCGCCCCGAAAAGAGCCTTAAATTATATTATCATGAAGACGTTTTCCGATACACGCGGGATACTCACCAGTACCAGGCTCACCAGCAGATCGGCTGCGAGGTGATAAGGAAAGACAGGGTCCCTCTGGCGCTGCCGGTCCTTTCTCTGGCCCAGCAGGTCCTGATGGGCCTTCCCAGCCGGACGGTACTTGTCTTGTCTCACGTCGGATTTTTACAAAGCGACAGCTGGTATCAGCATCTGGAAGAGGATGACCAGAATACCCTGCTGGACCTGATCAGCCGGAAAATGCAGAAAGAGCTGGCAGATAAGCTCAGCCAGCTGGGATGCCCGGACAAGGAGTCTCATAAACTGAGGTTTCTGGCAGGACTTTCCGGCAGTGCGGAGAATGTTTATCAGCAAGTTCTGAAGGAAGGACTTGACCGGGCGGCAGTGGATGCCGCAAAGGATCTGGCAGAAAAAGCCGATCGGATCGAAAAGGACGATGATCATACGGTCGTGGTAGATTTTTCTCTGGTCAATCCTCTGAATTTTTATAACGGCCTTGTATTCCAGGGCTTTGCCAGGGGCTGCTGGGGGCCGGTCCTGTCGGGAGGGCGCTATGACCTTTTGGCAAGAAAATTCCTGAAAGGCGAAGATACCAACGCCGGCGCCATCGGTTTTGCGGCTGACCTGGACGCTTTATCACCCTTATGGGACTAAGGAGGAATGGATGCTGACGATCGCTCTTCCCAAAGGAAGGCTGGGAGATAAAGTATACAGTCTGCTGGACCAGGCGGGCCTGGGCATTCCGGAAATGGAAGATTACGGGAGAAAGCTTGTCATTGAAAATGAAGAAGCCGGGATCCGCTATCTTCTGGTCAAGCCCTCGGATGTGGCTGTTTATGTGGAAAAAGGCGGAGCTGACCTGGGTGTCTGCGGCAAGGATATTTTGGAGGAGTCAGGCGCCGACGTTTTCGAGATGGTCGATCTGGGCTTCGGAAAATGTTCTATGTGCGTGGCGGCACCGCAGACTTATGTTGAAGATTATGACCGCAAGGTCAGGGTCGCTACAAAGTTTGAACATATTGCCCGCAGTTATTATGCCTCGATCGGCCGGGACGCAGATTTTATCCACCTGAACGGGTCCATTGAGCTGGCCCCGGTCGTCGGTCTGTCCGACGTGATCGTGGATATAGTGGAGACCGGTACGACCCTGCGCGAGAACCATCTGAAAGTGATAACCAAATTTATGAATATTTCAGCCCGTCTGATCGTCAATAAAGCTTCCTACCGTTTTAATGACGGCCGCATCGATCAGATCGTGCGTGCGATTAAGGAGACGATAGCATGATTACCATTACCAAACTTCCCGAGACCGGCTGGCAGGATCTGGTGCCTATGCGCAGCCAGTTTGCCTATGACGAGGTCAACCGGACCGTTGCCGATATCCTGGCTGATGTTAAGGAAAACGGCGACGAAGCCCTGCGCCGCTACAATCTGAAATTCGATCACGCCGATACTCCCGAGCTGGAGGTCAGCCAGGAGGAGATGGAGGAGGCCTACGAGCGCATCGATCCGGAGCTGGCAAGGGTCCTGAAAGAGGCGCGCGATAATATCCGTGCCTTCCACCAGCATCAGGTAAGGCAGGATTTTCTGATCCATGATAAAGAAGGGGCTGTGATGGGTCAGATCATCAACCCTATTGAGAAGGTCGGCATCTACGTTCCGGGCGGCACCGCTGCTTACCCCTCGACCGTGCTGATGAACGCAGTACCTGCCAAAATTGCCGGAGTCAAAGAATTGGTCCTGGTATCGCCTCCGTCTCATAACGGAACGATCTCGGATCCCATCCTGGCAGCCGCCTACGTGGCCGGTGTCGACCGCGTCTTCAAGGTCGGCGGAGCTCAGGCCATTGCCGCTTTGACCTACGGGACCGAAAGCATACCCAATGTCTATAAGATCGTAGGACCCGGAAACATTTTTGTGGCCATGGCCAAACGGATGGTCTACGGCCAGGTAGCCATCGACATGATCGCCGGACCTTCCGAAGTACTGGTCGTTGCCGATGACAAGGCCGATCCCAAGTGGGTGGCCGCCGACCTTCTCTCCCAGGCGGAACATGATAAACTGGCCTGCGCAGTCCTTGTCACCACCAGTCAGAAAGTGGCCGAGGAGACTCTAAAAGAGCTTTATGAACAGGTAGAAAAACTGCCCCGCCGGGACATTGCCAAGGCTTCTTTGGAAAATTACGGAAAGATCCTGGTCACCGACTCGCTCAAGCAGGCGGTCGAGGTCGCCAATGAGATCGCTCCGGAGCATCTGGAGCTTTCGGTCGAGAAACCGTTCGATCTGCTTCCGGATGTCAAAAACGCCGGTTCTGTCTTTTTAGGATCCTACGCGACCGAGCCTCTGGGCGATTACCTGGCCGGTCCCAATCATACCCTTCCTACCAGCGGGACCGCCAAATTCTCGTCCCCGCTGTCGGTGGATGACTTTATTAAGAAGACACAGATCACTTATTATACGGAGGATGCCATAAAGGGCGTTGCCAAAGACATTGCCCTCTTTGCCCGGGCCGAAGGACTGGACGCGCATGCCCGCGCGGCCGAGATGCGGCTGGATAAAAAGCGTTCTTTGGAGGACTGATCATGACGGATTTTGCCAGTCAGATGGCCAGAAGGGTAGAGCCTTATACGCCCGGCGAACAGCCTCAGGATAAGCGCTACATCAAGTTGAATACCAACGAATGCCCCTATCCCCCGTCACCGAAAGTCAGCAGCGAGCTGGCTCATACGGAGGACCTCAGGCTGTATCCGGATCCGACCTGCCGTTTGCTCAGGCAGGCAGTGAGTCAGGTATACGGCCTTGAACCGGATCAGGTCTTTATCGGGAACGGCAGTGACGAAGTCCTTGCCTTTTCCTTTATGGCCTTCGGGTCGCAGGATCTTCCTATCACAACGGCCGCAATTTCCTATAGTTTTTATCCTGTCTGGGCCCGTCTTCTGGATATTCCTTACAGGGTACATGCTTTAAAAGACGATCTGTCCCTGCCGCTGGAAGAAATTGCGGAGGACGGAAACGGCCCTATGGTCATCTGCAACCCCAACGCGCCGACGGGACTGGCGCTTCCATGTCAAAAGCTGGAGGAGGTCCTGAAAGGCCATCCGGACCGGCTGATGATCGTAGACGAAGCTTACGTCGATTTCGGCGCTCAGTCTATGGTGCCCATGATCGGCCGCTATCCCAATCTGCTGGTCATTCAGACCTTTTCTAAATCAAGGGCTCTGGCCGGTGCCCGTGTCGGTTTTGCCATGGGTCAGAAGGACCTGATCGACTATCTGAACCGGGTCAAAAATTCTTTCAACTCTTATACCATCAGCCGCTTTTCTTTGGAAGCCGCCAGGGCGGCCATGCTGGATACCGATTATTTCAGTGACATTACCGGCCGTATCACGGCTACCAGGGAAAGAGTCAAAAAAGAACTGTGGGCTCATGGTTTTGACCTTACGGATTCCAAGACCAACTTTTTGTGGGTGCGTTCGGACAAGATCGGGGGACAGGAACTCTACGAAGCTCTCAAGGAGCAGGGCATCCTGGTCCGCCATTTCTCGGATCCTGCGATCACAGACCGTATCCGGGTCACCATAGGGACCGACCAACAAATGGATGTTTTTCTGAAAACTCTTTTCTCGATCACGGAAAAGGAGACGACATGCGTAAAGCAGTAATCGATCGTCAGACAAAAGAAACGAAGGTCCATATCGAACTGGACCTGGACGGCAGCGGCAGGTATTCCAATAAGACAGGTGTCGGTTTTTTCGATCACATGCTGGATGAATTTGCCAAACAGACTTTATTGGACCTGACCATCGAAACCGAGGGAGATCTGTATGTAGACGCCCACCATACGGTGGAAGATACCGGGATCGCGCTGGGACAGGCTTTGTCGGAAGCGCTGGGAGACTGCCGGGGCATCAACCGTTACGGCTTCTTTGTCCTGCCTATGGATGAGGCCTTGCTTTTGTGTTCGATCGATCTGTGCGGCCGGCCGACCATACGCTATGACGTGCCCGTGCCTGCTCAAACGGTGGGAAATTTTGATACCGAACTGGCCAGGGAATTTTTCACGGCCGTGGCCAATAACGCGAAAATGGCCCTGCATATGAAAAAGCTTGACGGGGAGAATACCCATCATATCCTGGAGGGGGCCTTTAAGGCCTTCGGGAGGGCCCTTGCCATGGCCTGCGCCATCGATCCTCTTAAGAAAGATCAGATCCCGTCGACGAAAGGTATTTTGTAACCTCATTTGTTTTACATTTCGCGTAACGGATCCGTGTAACGAAAGGAGAACGGCATGATTGCGGTGATCGATTACGACTGCGGAAACCTGTTTTCGCTCAAAGCTTCCCTGAAAGCCCTGGGGATCGACAGTCAGCTGACCCGGGATCCCCAGGTCATAAGTCAGTCGGACGGTGTTATCCTGCCCGGCGTCGGTGCTTTCGGAGATGCTGCGGATAAACTGACGGAATACGGCCTCAGGCAGCCTCTTCTAGAAGCGGCCGGGTCAGGCAAGCCTTTTCTGGGCATCTGTCTCGGCATGCAGCTTCTTTTTGAAAAAAGCTATGAATACGGAGAGCACCGGGGCCTGGGCCTGATCAAGGGATATGTGGATTCTCTGCGCAAAGACATCGAAAATCCCAAGGCGCTGGTCCCTCACATGGGATGGAACAGCCTGATCTATACAGGCAGCCCCAGTCCCCTGCTGGACGGGATCGAGGAAGGGACCTTCGTCTATTTCGTTCATTCCTTTTATGCCAAAGACTGCCAAAAGAGCCTGAAGGCTTATGCCTCCTATGAGGGCGTTCAGGTACCGGCCCTGGTACAGGAGAAAAATGTGTTCGGTACTCAGTATCATCCGGAAAAAAGCGGCCAAAAGGGCCTGGTCATGTTGAAAAACTTTGCCCGCCTTTGCGGTGAAACAGTGGGAGAGACCTTATGACCGGCTTGGCAAAGAGGCTTGAGATCTGGCCGGCTATCGATCTACTTCAGGGACAGGCTGTCCGGCTGACCAAGGGCGATTATCAAAAGGTCAAGGTCTATTTCCGGGATCCTGAAGAGATTTTTTCCTACTTTGTCAGCAAGGGTGCCCGCCACCTTCATATGGTGGATCTGGACGGCGCCCGCGAGGGCTATTCCGTCAACTTTGATACGATCAAAAAGATAGCGGCCCTTAACCGGCAGTATGCCGAAAAAAACGGGACAAAAGCGCTGGAACTGGAGGTAGGCGGAGGCATCCGCAGCCGCGAAAGGATCGAGGATTATCTTGCGATCGGCATCGACCATGTCATACTGGGCACGGGCGCTGTTAAAGATCCCGATTTTACCAGGAGCATGATCGCAGAATACGGTCCGGCTGTCGTCATCGGAGTCGATGCGCTGAACGGTAAGGTGGCCGTTCAGGGATGGATGGATGTGACAAGTCTGAGCGGCCTGGATTTCTGCCGTAAGCTGCAGAAGGAAGGGGTCAAGCGTGTCATCTATACCGATATTTCCAAGGACGGCATGCTGGCAGGTACCAATTTGGATCTGTACCGGGAACTGACAAGGGAACTTTCGATGGAGATCACCGCGTCGGGCGGGATCTCGTCTATGGACGATATCAGCAGGCTCAAAGAGATGGGCGTTCGAAGTGCCATCATCGGCAAAGCCATTTACGAAGGACGGATCGACCTTGAAAAGGCCATCGAGATAGGAGACAAAGATGCTGGCTAAACGAATCATTCCCTGCCTGGACATCCGCGACGGCAGGGTCGTCAAAGGGCGCAAATTCCAGTCGATCAAAGACGTTGAAGACCCGGCTGTCATGGCTTCTTTTTACAATGCTTCCGGGGCTGACGAGCTGGTTTTTTATGACATCACTGCTTCGGCGGAGGGCCGCAAGCTCTTCACGTCCATGGTTTCGGACGTTGCTTCCCGTACTTTTATCCCCCTGACCGTAGGCGGGGGCATCAGCACCATCGCCGATTTCGACCGGGTGCTGACCAGCGGAGCCGATAAAGTAAGCGTCAATTCCGGTGCTTTGGCCGATCCTCAGCTGATCGAAGAAGGCGCTCATAAATACGGAGACCAGTGTGTGGTCCTGTCCATCGACTGCGCCAGAGTCGGCGGCGAGTTTCACGTCTTTACTCACGGAGGCCGCCAGGATACCGGAAGGCTCCTTAAAGACTGGGTCCATCAGGGACTGGAGCTGGGAGCCGGCGAGATCGTACTGAACAGCATGGATACGGACGGTGTCAAAGAAGGATTCGACCTGGAAATGCTGAATGTCCTTTCGGACGTTCATGTACCGGTCATTGCTTCCGGCGGAGCCGGCTGCAAAGAGGATTTCCTGACCTTGTTCAAAGAGCTGCCCTGGGTAAGCGCCGGACTGGCCGCTTCGATCTTTCACTATAAGACGGTGGATATCAAAGAGCTCAAGCAGTATCTGGCCGATAACGGCATCCGCGTCCGTCTGTAAGAGAAATCAGGGAAGATGCTATGTTTGATCTGAAAACGATCCATTACAATGACCAGGGACTGATCCCTGCGGTCGTACAGGATATGGACAGCAAGCGGGTGCTGATGGTAGCCTGGATGAATGAAGAAAGCCTCATGATCACGCTCAGGGAGAAAAGGACCTGTTTCTGGTCAAGGAGCCGCAAATGTCTGTGGCGAAAGGGCGAAACCAGCGGCCATGTGCAGCATGTGGTCTCGATCGAGACTGACTGTGACGAAGATACACTGCTGATCCAGGTGCACAAAGACGGACCGGCCTGTCATATGGGGACGGATTCCTGCTTTGACCAGCATCTGGTCTATGAAGAGGGGAAAGAAGGCTACTAATAGCCCGGATTGGTTATGATTGAAAGATTCAGACCGGATGAATATGTCGCTTCGGTCAGTGATATAGATTTCGACGCCCTGTGGGGAAAAGGGATCAGGGGGTTGATGTTCGACATCGATAATACCCTGATGCTCTTCGACACCGATACGGTCCCGGTCCCGGTAAAAGAAATGTTTGCCCGCCTAAAGGAGAAGGGCTTTACCGTCTGGCTTCTGTCCAACGGCCGCTCTGAACGGGTGGAAAGTATCAAAAAACAGCTGCAGGTAGAGGGGACCAGCCGGGCAGCCAAACCTTTGATGTTCGGCTACAAAAGACTTTTGAAACAGGCGCCGGATCTGAAGGGAAAGGTCGCTGTCATAGGCGATCAGGTCTTTATGGATGCCCACCTGGCAAGGCGCAGTAACAGCTACGGAATCTTAGTCCGGCCCATCTCGCTGGAACATGATGAGAAGCAGGTCAAAGCCCGCCGCAAGGCAGAAGCCAGGATCATCCGCAAGCTGGGGATCGTTCCTAAAAAGCTGGCGGCTTCCAAAGACAGAAGGGCCGACATGAGAATCGACGGTAATACGACTCTTTTCGGGGTCATCGGAGATCCTATCGGCCACACCTTGTCTCCGGTCATTCATCAGATCCTTATCGACCACATCAACGAAAATTATGCTTACATAGCCCTTCATGTAAAAAAGGAAGGGCTGGAGGACTTTATCAAGGGGGCCTATGCCGCTCATATTGCCGGCATCAATGTGACCATTCCTCACAAGCAGGCAGTCATGAAGCTGTGCTGCCGGATCGATCCTTCCGCCCAGCTGGTAGGGGCTGTCAATACTCTGAAATGGACTCCGGAAGGGTACGTCGGCTATAACACGGATGTGGACGGCTTTTCGCATCTGGTCCAGCTGGCCAAAGTGCCTGTAAAGGGACATAAAGTGCTGATCTTAGGCGCCGGGGGAGCTGCCCACAGCGCCGTTGCCGTTTCTTATCTGATGGGAGCTTCCGAGATCGTGATTTTCAACCGGACTCAGGACAAAGCCAAGGCCCTGGTCAAGGAATTCCAGGATCGCATCCGTCAAAGAGGAGATAAGGATACCCGTTTGAGGACCGTCAGCGCCGAAAACCTGGTCAAAGAAGAATTCACTATTGTTTTCAACACGACATCCGCCGGTATGGCGCCGAATGTCGACATGCTCCCGGTCAGCCTGGCGGAGGGAGAAGAAACGTTTTACAGCCAGATCCGTTTTGCTCTGGATATGGTGTTCAATCCTTCCGAGACGGCTTTCATGAAAAAAGTGCGTCAGGGCAGGGGGACCGCGGTCGGAGGACTGAGTATGCTCTTTTACCAGGGGATCCGGTCTTTTGAGATATGGACAGGTAAAAAGTTCACCTATCAGGAGAGCGAATCGATGTTCCGGTCCTTTATGGAAAGGGCGGAGAATTGCGTATGAAGGTTTCGTTCCCGGTCATTCTGATCGGTTATATGGCCAGCGGTAAAACGACCGTCGGCAAAGTGCTGGCTCAAAAGCTGGGCTGTTCCTTTAAGGATCTGGATCAGATCATTGAGAAAAAAGATGGGCGGACCATCCCCGACATTTTCCAAGAGTCCGGAGAGGCCTATTTCCGCTTTCTGGAAAGGGCAGCACTGAGAGAAGCAGTCAATGATAAGGACGGGGTCATCTCCATGGGGGGAGGAACTCCGGTAAATGACGTAAACTGCGCTATGCTGGCTCATTCCCATGCGCTGGTCGTCTATCTGAAGGCTTCGGAAGAGGTCATATTACAGCGGCTGGGAGATACGTCTTCGCGCCCCATGCTGGCTTCGGCTCATACGGAAGAGGAGAAAAAGGACAGGATCGCCTCTATGCTGGCTCAGCGCAAGCCTTATTATGAAAAGGCGGCCTCTAAGATACTGGATGTGGACGGATCGACGCCCGGCCAGGCGGCGGATTCCATTATGGAAATGATGGAACAAAAACAGAAAGAAGAGAATACCATGCGGACGGATAAACCTAAGATCCTGATCATGAACGGACCCAATCTGAACTTTCTGGGGATCCGGGAGCCCGCTATCTACGGGACCAAAAATTACGATGCCCTGGTGGAGTATCTTCGCCAAAAAGGGGAAGAGATAGGCGTGGAAACGATCTTCTATCAGTCCAACCATGAAGGCGCTCTGGTAGACCGTATCCAGCAGGCTTACTTTGAAAAAATCGACGGAGTCGTTTTTAATCCCGGGGCTTATACCCATTACAGCATAGCTCTCAGGGATGCCATTGCTTCGGTAGACATTCCCTTTGCCGAGGTCCACATTTCAGACATTCAGGCGCGGGAATCCTTCCGGCACGAAAGTGTCCTCAAGGATGTCTGCTATTGCCAGATCGCCGGGCTGGGCTTTGATTCCTATGTCGAGGGAATGAAGAGGATAGTGGCATATCTGCAAAAAACAGTTGAAATAAGCAGGAAAATCAAGTAAACTATACCGAGAGATTTTTCCGGCGTGATGCATTCACGTTGGGTATTGTACAGGAGGATTAATTTATGGCAGACGTAATCAGCGCCGGTGAGTTCAGAAATGGCGTAACGATTCAGTATGAGGGCGGTCTTTATCAGATCATCGAGTTCCAGCATGTTAAGCCGGGCAAAGGCGCTGCTTTCGTTCGTACCACGCTTAAAAATATCGTAGACGGCGGTGTCATCGAGCGTACCTTCCGTCCTACCGAAAAAGTAGACCGTGCTACCATTGAGCGTAAGGATATGGAATATCTTTACAACGACGGAGATCTTTACTACTTCATGGACGATGATACCTATGAGCAGATCGCTCTTTCCAAGAACCAGATCGGCGACGCTCTGAAATTCGTCAAGGAAAACGAAAAGGTCAAGATCATGTCCCATGAGGGCAATGTATTCGGAATCGAGCCGCCTCAGTTCGTTGACCTTGTAGTCACTCATACCGAGCCGGGCGTTAAAGGCAATACCGCTACCAATACCCTGAAACCCGCAGAAGTTGAGACCGGTGTAACCGTTCAGGTACCGCTTTTCATCAACGAAGGCGAGAAAATCAAAATCGATACCAGGACCGGGGAATATCTGGGACGTTCGTAATTTCCCCGCAAGGTTAGATCTGCATAAAACTTTGACAGTACCATGGGACTGAATGGTTTGCTGTAAGATCAGGTAAGGCGCAGACCTCAAAAGGTCTGCGCCTTTTAATGTATACAGTTGTATACAGTGCGATCCTGCCCGGTCCCGGTACTGTTTGCAAAAAAAGCAAATATTTTTTGAAGGGTGGACTTATCTATGAGAACTAACGGTGTCCTTATGCCGGTCTTTTCCCTTCCTTCCCGTTACGGGATCGGAGATATGGGAAAAGAAGCTTACCGGTTCGTCGATTTTCTGGCTAAAGCCGGGCAGAGTTTCTGGCAGATATTGCCTTTGAATCCGACCAATTACGGGGATTCTCCTTATCAGTCTTTCTCGACTTTTGCCGGCAACCCCTATTTCATCAGCCCCGAAAAGCTGATCGAAGACGGTCTGCTGACCTGGCAGGAGGCTGACTCCTTTGACTTCGGTCAGGATCCATTATCGGTCGATTACGGAAAAATGTTTGAAAACCGTCCGAGAATGCTCAGGATCGCTTACGATCGCTTCAAACAGCAGGCCGACCATGACGCTTACCGGGCTTTTGTCGACTCCAACAGCCAGTGGCTGGATGAATACGCTCTGTTCATGGCTTTAAAAGACCAGAACGGGCAGAGAAGCTGGATCACCTGGGACAAACCGTATAAATTCCGCGATCCTCAGGCGCTTGAACAGGCAGCCAAAGATTATGCGGACGATATGGATTTTTACCGCTTCTGCCAATATGAGTTCTTCACTCAGTGGAATGCCTTAAAGTCCTACGCTAACGAGAAGGGGATCCGTATCATCGGAGATCTTCCCATTTACGTTGCCATGGACAGCGCCGACGTTTGGTCCAATACCAAACAGTTCCAGCTGGACCAAGATCTGAATCCCGTCAAGGTTTCCGGCTGCCCTCCGGATGCTTTTTCCGCGGATGGCCAGCTTTGGGGCAATCCTTTGTACCGCTGGGAAGATATGGCGAATGAAAAGCCCAGCTATCAGTGGTGGAAGAAGCGGATCCGTATGGCTCTGTCCATTTATGATGTGGTCCGCATCGATCATTTCCGCGGCTTTGAGTCTTACTATACCATTCCCTTCGGCGATAAGACAGCTGCCAACGGAAAGTGGGTCAAAGGCCCGGGCCTGCCCTTCTTTACCGAGATCGAAAAGGAACTGGGTACGGATCTTCCCATTATCGCTGAGGATCTGGGCTATCTTACCAAAGAAGTAAGAGATATGCTCAAGGGCAGCGGCTTCCCGGGTATGAAAGTGCTTCAGTTTGCTTTCGACAGCCGCGAAGCCAGCGACTATCTTCCTCATAATTATGAGCACAATTGCGTCGTTTATACCGGCACCCATGACAATGATACCATCATGGGCTGGACCAAGACGGCTCCTGCCGATGACGTAGCCTTTGCCAGAAAATATATGCACGCGGATGACAGCGAGGGCTTTAACTGGACTATGATGCGCATCGCTCAGATGTCGGTCGCCGATACCTGCATCCTTATGATGAACGACTTTGTCGGACTCGGGAGCGAAGCCCGTATCAACACTCCGTCCACCCTGGGCAAGAACTGGAAATGGCGGATCGACGGAAGCTGCATCAACGACTGGCTGGCAGGCATCATTTACGAGAACACCAAGATGTACGGCCGCCTGCCTAAGCAGAAACCCGCTCAGGATCCTGATTACGGGATCAAAGACTAAAATAGATCCGGGCAGCAAGCTTTTTATTTGCTGCCCGGATCCGGTAAATAAAAAACCGGTATGTTTTTCCATACCGGTTTATTAAAGCTTCTGATCGGATTCGAACCGATGACCTACGCATTACGAGTGCGTCGCTCTACCGACTGAGCCACAGAAGCATAACGCTTAAATATAATAAGCGATTCCGGGTCAAATGTCAAGACGGAAATCAGATATCAGATATGGAGGATTTCGGACATGCAGACAGAACAAAACTCATGCAGGCATCTTTTAGTCGGTCAGTCCGGAGGTCCGACCGCCGTCATCAACAGCAGTCTGGCTGGCATTATCGAGGAGGCTGGCCTTCACCCCGAATCCTTTGACAAAGTGATCGGAATGGTAAACGGGATCGCCGGCTATCTGGACGGGGACAAGATCGACCTGTCCCTTCTCAGCACGGAGGACCGTCAGCTGCTGAAAACGACTCCCGCTGCCTATCTTGGTTCCTGCCGCTTCCAATTGCCCAACAACTACAAAGATGAAGTCTATGAAAGACTTTTCGACAAGTTTGAAGAAGATAAGGTCGGAGCAGTCCTTTATATAGGCGGCAACGATTCCATGGATACGGTCGACAAGCTGACCAGAGCCGGCATCTCCCGCGGGTCGGATATCTGTTTTATCGGTGTCTGCAAGACCATCGACAATGACCTGTGTCTGACGGATCATACACCGGGCTACGGAAGCGCTGCCAAGTATGTGGCCTCCGCCGTCCGTCAGATGGTGCTGGACTCGGAGGTCTATAAAGTTGATTCAGTCCTTATCATCGAAATTATGGGGCGCCAGGCAGGCTGGCTGACAGCTTCCTCGGCCCTGGCCCGCAAATTTGTCGGAGACAACCCCGCCCTGATCTATCTGCCGGAGGTCGACTTTGACATCGATGACATGACCCGGAAAGTGAAAGACCTGCTCAAACAGCGCCATACGGTCTGTGTCTGTGTATCCGAAGGGATCCATGATGCCGGCGGGCGCCTGGTATGTGAGATGTCCCGGGATATGCATACCGATACCTTCGGCCATAAACAGCTGGCCGGATGCGGCAAGGTCCTGGAGACCGAGATCCGCAATCGGCTGGGTGTTAAAGTACGCTCGGTGGAGCTTAATACACCTCAGCGGGCCAGCGCTGTCGAAGCTTCTCTGACCGATGTGGACGAAGCTTTCGGCTGCGGCCGCAAGGGAGTCGAACTGGCAATAGCGGGGGAGAGCGGCCTTATGGTCGGCATCCGCCGTGTTTCCAGCCAGCCTTATCTGATCGAATATACTGGTGTTCCGGTCAACCAGGTCTGCAATCAGGACCGCAACTTCCCGGTCGAGTGGATCACGGACGGAGGATGCAACATTTCGGACCGGTTTCTGACCTATGCCCGGCCCTTGATCCAGGGGGAATCGCGGCCGCCTTTTGAGAATGGCCTGCCTACGTTCCTTTACCGGGATATTTCCCACGACAAACTTTGATCCCCGCGGATCTTGCAGATCTATAACATAATAAAACCTCCGGCCTTATATGTTAAGACCGGAGGTTTATTTATCTTCCGAATTCCGTCATTGCGGCATTATGGATCTGATGTCTGAGTCTGGTAAGACCACCGTTATTTCGTGTGGGATAGACCCGGTTGGTCAGGTAGACCAGCCATAAGCCGCTGTCCCGGTCGACGGCAAAAGAAGTGCCGGTAAAGCCGGTATGACAGATGCAGTGCTCGCCCCACAGATCGCCTGTAAAGGAAGGAGCCGGTCCCCCCAGCTGCAGGCCTAAGCCCCGGTTGTCATCAAAGCCCGGTGTGTAGTTGACGGAGCCGATATCAAGCATACGACTGGAGACGATAGGTTCGCCTCCCGCGGCCAGCATGCGGCAGAACTTTTCGCTGTCCCTAAGGGTGGAAAAGACTCCTGCGTTTCCGGAGATACCGTTTAAAAAGCGGGCATTTTCATCATGAACGATGCCGGGTATGCCCGGTCCCCATAAGGTCGTGACTTCGGTATAGGCGCAGGTAGGATCCGGCTTATAGGAATCGACCGGATGATAGCCTGTCCTGGTCATGCCCAGGGGCTTGAAGGTCCACTGATCGGCCAGAACGTTCAAAGGTTTTCCGGTGATCTTTTCCATGATCTTGGCCAGCAGGATAAATCCCATGCAGCTGTACACACATCCCTCTCCGGTAGGATATGCCAGAGGGTGCTGCAGGATGGTGGCAACGGCATAATCGGGACTTCCGGCGTATTTCCATAAGAGGATCTCGTCGGGAAGGCCGCTGGTATGAGTCATCAGATGTTTGATCGTAATCGATTTTTTATCTTCGGGACAGTCGGGGAAATAATCCCCCAGCTGGTCCAGCAGGGTCATATAGCCCCCTTCGATCAGATGATAGGCGGCCATCGTGGTGCCGAAGATCTTGGAACAGCTGGCCATATCAAATTGGGTATCGACAGTGACCGCGGCGGCTCCCGGCTCGTAAGAAACCGTTCCGCCGGCCAGCTCCAGTAAAAGATCATTGCCTTTTCCGACGGCGACAGCGCCGGCTGAATAGACCTTGCGGTCCAGCCCCTCCCTGAAAATCTCTTCTACTCGTGTCATGATCCTAATTCCTTTATCGTTTTTACTGACTGATCTTGCCCATTACGACCGGATGCGATGCTCCGGTAGCGGCCGGCGCATTGTTGGGCTGGCTGTAAATAGCTTCGTTAGCAAGCAGAGCAAAGGCGACGGCTTCCTTCGCGTCTCCGTCCAGTCCCAGATCTTCGTTGCGCATGACTTCCACATCCGGAAGGCACTGCCGGATGTAATCCATCAGGACCGGGTTCTGAGCTCCGCCTCCGCCCACGATCAGACGGTCGGGCCGCACGGCGCATAAATGGTCAACGGACCAGGCAATGCTGGAAGCGGTGAACATGGTGACCGTAGCCATCAGGTCAGCCGGGGAAAGAACCAGTTTTTCCGCCTGTTTCATGATCTTATCTACATAAGGATCGCCGAAATATTCTCTTCCGGTGGTTTTGGGAGGAAGTTTTTGTAAATAAGGGTCCTGCATCAGCTCTGACAAAAGTGCTGAACTGGGCTGTCCCTTTAGGGCCAAGCTGCCGCCTTTGTCGTAGCGGCTTTGACCCTTGGTGAGCCGGCTGATGACATTATCCATGATCATGTTTCCGGGGCCGGTATCAAAGGCGGAAAGATCGGACAGTTTTCCTCCTTTGGGCAGGATGGTGATGTTGCCGATGCCGCCGATGTTCTGCAGGCCTACGTTGCGGTCTGGATCACTGTAAAGGATATATTCGGTATAGGGGACCAGGGGAGCTCCCAGGCCGCCGGCCGCCATATCGCGGACGCGGAAGTCGGACACGACCGTGCAGCCCAGTTTTTCGTTGATCTCGGACGGGTCTCCGATCTGCAGGGTGCCTCTCATAGAGTAGCCAAGATAATCTTCCGCGGCAGGGATGTGCCATACGGTCTGGCCGTGACTGCCCACCAGGTCGATATCGGACGGGTCGACGCCGGCTTCGGCACACAGCTTAAGACAGGTATCGGCGAACAGATGTCCCAGCAGGGCGTTCATCAGACACAGTTCTTTAGCTCCTCCGAATTTGCCTTCGGCTATCGTCAGGATACGGGCGCGCACCTCTTCGGAATAGGCGGGCGATATAAAGGCAAGCTGCTTGACTTTGGTCGACGGGCCGTGGCCGGTGATGCGGACAAGGACCGCGTCGATCCCGTCGGCAGAAGTGCCGCTCATCAGACCGATCACTAACTTGCTTTCTTTATTGATAAGGTCTTTAAGCAATTCGTTGACCTCCTTGGGGTTTTAGTGTAAAATACATTGATTATTATTAAATAGCAGGTCTTTACAAAAGTCAAGAAAGGAATCCTATGGACCGTATGCTGACGATTTTAAACCAGAACAATGCAGATGTTGCCTGCGCTATTTATAATGAAAACACGCTGCAGGGGGAGCAGTACTATCAGATCCTTACCAGAGATCAGTTTACCGGCCTCTTCCTTACACCGTCCAAAGAAGGAGATCGTATCTTTGCCGCTTACGGCCCTCAGATGACCGGTTTTGTCATCGGACACTTTGACTCGGTCCTGAAACGGTATTTCCTGACCATGATCGGGGTCCGCAGGCCTTACCGGCGGCAAGGGATCGGTACCATGCTGCTCAATTGGCTGCAGCAAGAAGTCAACAAGGATGCCGAAAGAGAGGGGCTGGGCATGCCTTCTCTTGAGATCTCTTACTGCGATCCGGCAGAGATCACCTGGGTCCTGCCGGGGACCCCCGGTCATATCCATCCCAACGCTCCCGGGGTCCTTCTGGGATCGCCGGCTCATCTTTTCTTTAAGAACCGCGGCTTTCTCGACTTTGCCTATCAGAACAGTTATCATCTGGACCTTAAAAGCTATCAATGGCCTCAGGAGAAGATGAAGCCCTATCTGGAAAAGATGGCGGCAAGGGGATATACCATCGAATTTTACGATCCGGCTAAACATAAGGATATGCAGGGGCTGGTCGATGATCTTAACAATGATCTGTGGAACACTCAGATCCCGGCGGAGATGAATCGTCCGGGCGGACCCCGTCCTACCCTGATCGTCAATGATCACGGAAGAGTCGGAGGTTTTGCCGGCCCGATCGTTGTTGAGGACAGCGGAAGAGGCTGGCTCCTAGGCCTGCTCATTCATTCCCGCTGCCGCAAAGCCGGCTGCGCGACGGTTTTATTCAACCGTATGTGCGAAGAATTCCGTAAGGCAGGCGCTCAATATATGACGATCTTTACCACGGAAAACAATCCGGCTCGGGCTATTTATGAATCAGCGGGCTTTTCCATCCATGCTTCCTGGGCCGATATGAGGAGAAAGGCCGGTTCCTGTGGATAATCTGGAAGATCTGATCGAACAGGATATAGAGGAAGGACATCTTCAGCAGGATCCGACCGCCGTCAGGCCTTTGGCTTTGGCCTATCTGGGGGATACTGTATTTGACCTTTACATCCGCCAGCTTCTGGTCGAGGGGACAGATCTTTCGACCAATCAGATGCACCGCAGGGCGGTAAGCTATGTAAACGCCGCCTCGCAGGCCCGGATGATGCAGCTGATCCTGGACGATCTCACCGAGGAAGAGACCGACATTTTCAAACATGCGCGCAATCATAAATCACTGACGGTCCCCAAAAACATGAAACCGGTGGATTACAAGTGGGCGACCGGGTTCGAGGCCCTTTTGGGCTGGCTGTATCTTGAACACCGGCAGGACCGCCTTTACCGGCTGATGCATATGGCCGTTCAGAGGCTGGATGAGCAGCGTGACAACGCAAAAGGAAAGCAAGATCATGAGTGATGAAACTGTAATTTACGGACGCAACGCGGTTCTGGAAGCCTTACGATCCGGCCGCGAGATCGAAAAGATCTACGTGGAAAAACCGCCTTATACCGGATCCATGATCCCCATTATCAATTTAGCGAAAAAACGTCGTATCCTGCTTTCTGAATGCGATCACCGGAAACTGTCGGAACTTTCCGGGGGCGGGGTCCATCAGGGCGTCGTTGCTTCCTGCGCGGCTGTTTCCTACGTGGAAGTGGAGGACATTCTAAAGAGGGCGGAAGATAAAGGCGAAGCCCCCTTCCTGGTCGTATGCGAGAGTATTCAGGATCCTCATAATTTAGGCGCTATCCTGCGTACGGCTGAGTGTGCCGGAGTGCACGGCGTGATCATTTCCAAACACAGCGCCGTCGGCCTTACCGACGTGGTGGCTAAGACCGCCGCGGGAGCTTTGGAATATGTGCCGGTCGCCAAAGTGTCCAGTGTCGCCAAATTGGTGGATGATCTGAAAAAGAGGGGCATCTGGACGGCCTGCGCGGATATGGACGGGACCAGTATCTATCAGACAGATCTGAAAGGGCCCCTGGCCCTGATCATCGGTGGAGAGCACGAGGGTATCACCCGTCTGGTCAAAGAAAGGTGCGATTTTGTGGTCAGTCTGCCCATGAAAGGCCATGTTACCTCGCTGAACGCATCGGTGGCTGCCGGTATCCTGATGTACGAAGCGGCGCATCAGCGGGATCTGTGATGTATGGCCGGACAACGCCGTAAGGAGGACTTATGACGGACGAGGAAAGAATCAAAAAGATCCGGTCGCAGACGACCGTTGATATGTATGATATCGAATTTTTGATGGAAAAATATAAAGGTCTGGTCCGGTCCATCTCCCGCCGCTTCTATATTGCCGGAGCCGATGCGGAGGATGTAGCCCAGGAAGGGATGATCGGGCTTTATAACTCTATTCGGACCTTTGAACCGGATAAGAACGTTCCTTTTTCACTTTTCGCGGCTATGTGCATAGAAAGGCAGATCAAAACGGCCGTTACGGCTTCCAACCGCCGTAAACAGACCCCTCTCAACGGCGCAGTTTCTCTGGAAACGACCGTCAGTGTCGATGAAGAGGGCGAGGATCTGCATCTTTACGATGTCATGCCGGACAATAATGCTACAAGCCCTGAAGATACGATGGTCGAAAAATTGACCTGGAACGATTATCTTGAAAAGCTGACCGCTGTTTTGAGCAAGATGGAAAAGAAGGTACTGGATCTGTTCCTGCAGGGACTTGATTATAAAGAGATAGCCGAAAAACTTTCCATATCGGAAAAGGCAGCAGACAATGCTTTGCAGCGCATCCGCAGGAAAGCGTCTGCCATCGCATCTTCAGGCTCTGATACCGACAGGAGCCGGAAAGTGTAAGGGGATCCGATATGCTGACTTATACAATTACAGCCGAAGAAGAAGGGCGTAAACTCGGACGTTATCTGAAGATCCAGCTTCCTGGCGCTCCGGCTTCTTTCTGGTATAAGGCCATCCGCCAAAATAAGGTCAAGATCGATAAGAAAAAACCGGCAGATCTGAATCAGCCGCTGGCAGCGGGGCAGACTTTGGTCCTGTATCTTACCAAAGAACAGGAAGAGGAGTTTACCAAAGGAAGATCATTGTCCAAGCGCCGGGAAAAAATAAAGGAGCAGACGGACCGGATAAGGGTCTATCCGGATCCCCAGGTACTTTATGAAGACGAAAACCTGCTGATCGTGGATAAACCTGCCGGGGTCCTGACCCAGAAAAGCAAGGCGACGGATATCAGTATGACGGAGATCTGCCGCCATTATCTGGAAAGTAAAAACAAAGCAGCAAAAGCAAAGAGCCCGTCCGTCAGCTTTCAGCCATCTTTCTGCCATCGTCTGGACCGCAACACGGGAGGGGTCCTGATCATGGCCAAAACACTGAAGGCCAGTCAGGCCCTAGCGGAAATGCTTAAAACAAGGACCATTCGGAAATACTATGAAGCCCTGGTAGAGGGCTGTCCCGAGAAGTGGAAAGAGCCGGAGGTCCTGATCCATGCCTATGAAAAAGACAGCACGGTCAATAAGGCCGTCCTGGGAAACTGGGATCAATGGAAAAGCAGCAGGGATCCCAATGTCAAACGAGCCGAATGCAAAGTACAGCTGGTCAGATCCTTTGCTGATTTCAGTCTGGTCCAAGTCGAGCTGATGACAGGCCGCAGCCACCAGATTCGTGCACAGCTGGCTTATGAGGGCTATCCCATCGTGGGAGACGGTAAATATAATCCGGGCTCTAAAGGATATCATCAGATGCTACGAGCCGCCAGCGTGACTTTTGGTAAATGTCCCCAGGTCCTGGCTTATATGGAGGGAAAAACCATTTCCGCTCCGCGGCCGCTTATAATGCAGAATATGATCCGGAACGGACATATATAAACATATGGAAAATCAAAAACCCGGGACAATAAAAGTCCCGGGTTTTAATGTTTTCGAAAACCGACGCCTTTGGTATTACTGAAGCAGGCAGCCCTTGTATTTATCAGGGATCTGCTCCTCGGTGCAGTTCATGGAAATGACAAAATGAATGTTGTAGCGCTCGCCGACTTCGCTTACACGGTCGAGCAGTCCGCCCATTTCTTCCGCGTTGATCTTGGCGTTTTTCAGAAGACCGTCGATGAAGACGGTATTGATATCATAGTCCTGGGACAGGATGCCGCATACGAAGCCGAAAAATTCCTGGCTGGTCTCCAGCGGATATTCCGTTGTCTGGACCAGACGGATCGAATAATCCAGACGGAAGATCTGGCTTTCATCAGCGTCAACATATACGATATGTCCGTTATTTGTTTTGGCAAGAGCATTCGCCATATCAATCAAAGTTTTGGTTTTGCCGGCACCGGAAGGTCCTGCGATGATTTGAATCATGGAAATTCCTCCTTATAAAGTTTCCGTAAAAATCTCGGAAGTCTATCTTTACAACGATTATAACATCAGTATATACGAATTTCAAACCTTTATTGGAGGCTTTATGTGCGTATTTTACAGAAACAGATCCGACAGGTGTGAAAACAGTTTCAGAAATATTTACATAACCGTCTTTATTGACTAGTATCAGGTGATTAGGTAAAATCAAATCAATCAATCTACCGACGTATATCTTATAGGAAGCGTGGGGTGACAGATATGCCGTTTTCATTGAATTTTCTGAAGAAACATCCGGGGTCTGCGGTAAAGAAGTACAGCTTCCGCGGGGGTATCCATCCCGATGAACACAAAGAAATAACCGAAGATCTTCCCATTTCGGATAAGGTCATGGATCCGGACGGTCCCATGGTGTTTCCCATGCAGCAGCATGTGGGAGCGCCTTGCAGTCCTTTGGTCAAAAAAGGGGACAAGGTCCTTCGCGATCAGATCATCGGGGACACAGAAGGGCTGGGAGCGCCTATATATTCCAGCGTTTCCGGTACCGTAACGGCAGTAAAGCCGATGCCGACACCTTCCGGCAGGAAAGTGATGAGCGTAGTCGTGGAAAACGATCATGCTTATACGGAGATAGAGCGTCCTTATCCGCCGGTCAGTTATAAAGAATTGACCAAAGGCCAGATCCTGGACAGGATCCGCTATGCCGGCATCGTGGGTATGGGCGGGGCAGGCTTTCCGACCCATGTCAAATTAAAACCTCCGAAAGATATATCCATCGATTATATTTTGATAAACGGATCCGAATGCGAACCTTATCTTACCAGTGACTATCGGGTCATGATCGAGGATCCCTGGAGGGTCGTAAACGGCCTTCGCATTGCCTTGTCTTTATTTGATTCTGCTCAGGGTCTGCTTTGCATCGAGGACAACAAGATGAAGGCAGCCGCCAGTCTTATGCCTTATATCGAAGGCGATGACAGGATCAGGATCCTTATTTTGAAAACAAAATTCCCCCAGGGAGGCGAGAAGCAGCTGATCGAAGCAGTGACCGGCCGTCAGGTGCCTTCGGGAGGGCTTCCGGCCGATGTGGGCTGTATCGTTCTCAATATCGATACTTCCGTAGCCATTTCACGCGCCGTCACTCAGGGCCGACCTCTGGAGAGAAGGATCGTGACTCTGGCAGGCGACTGTGTCAGAAATCCCGGCAATTACCGGGTACGCATCGGAACTCCCATCCGCGAGCTGGTCGACAAAAGCGGAGGCTTGACCAAAGAACCGGCCATGCTGATCTGCGGGGGGCCTATGATGGGGATGACTATGGATTCTCTGGACGTTCCGGTCATCAAAACGACCTCCTGCATCTTGATCCAGTCCCGGCGTAATACCCTGATGCCGAAAGAGAGTGCCTGTATTCGCTGCGGCAAATGTGTTGAAGTATGTCCTATGTTCCTCCAGCCCTATAAATTGAACGAACTGGTCGAGCGAAGAGATTTTGAAGAATTTATCCGTCTGCACGGTACAGATTGCATCGAGTGCGGCTGCTGCAGTTATATATGCCCGGCCAAACGGCATCTGACTCAGAGCTGCCGGGTCGGTAAACAGAAAGCGGCCGAACTCAGACGTAAAGGGGGTACCAGGCAATGAGTGATTATACGGGATTGTACGGCTCTTCCTCGCCTCATGATCATGCCGCCCATACGACCTCTTCGATCATGAGAGATGTTGCTTTTGCTTTGATGCCCATTTTGATTTTTGCAACCCTTTATTTCGGCTGGAAGGCATTGCTTCTGACAGTTATCAGTGTGGCATCCTCTGTTTTCTGGGAGTGGCTGTTTGAAAAGCTATTGAAAAAGCCGATCACCATCACCGATTTCAGCGCAGTCGTTACCGGTATGCTGCTGGCTTTTAATCTGCCTGTCAGTGCTCCCTGGTGGCTGCCGGTCATCGGTACGGCTTTTGCGATCCTGCTGGTCAAGCAGCTCTTCGGAGGCATCGGGAAAAACTTTATGAACCCGGCTCTTGCAGCCCGCTGCTTCCTGCTGGTCTCATTCCCTACGATCATGATGACTTTTCCGGTAGACGGCATGACCGCCGCAACCCCGCTTGCTTATCTTAAGACCGGTGCTCTTGATCAGGCACCCGGCTATGTAAGCTGTTTTCTGGGAGTGATCAACGGCAGTTTCGGAGAGACTTCGAAGATCCTAATTCTTTTAGGAGGCATGTATCTGATCGTCCGCAAGGTCATCGACTGGCGCATCCCGGTCGGTTTTTTAGGCACAGTCTTTATTCTTTCCTACCTGTTTGGAGGGGACGGCCTGTATCAGATCCTGACCGGAGGCGTAATGCTGGGAGCTTTCTTTATGGCAACGGATTACTCAACTTCACCTATGAATCAGGCAGGACGGCTGATTTACGGGATCGGCTGCGGACTGATGACGGTTATCATCCGTTTTTTCGGAAGCTATCCGGAAGGGGCTTCTTTTTCCATCCTTTTTATGAATGTCGTTACGCCTTTGATCGACCGCTATACGGTGAGGCGGGTATACGGCACCGGAAAACAGCACCTGTTTAAGTCCGCAAAAAACGCTAAGGAAGGTGAAAAGCCGTGAGTGAGTCAAAAGCTTTATTAAAAGAAGACTCGGTCCTTCGCCCGGCTTTGATCTTATTTGCGATCTGCTCGATAGCCGGACTGATCCTGGGCCTTGCCCATATGGTCACACAGAAACCGATCGAAAGTAAAATCGATTCGGTCAATAAAGCGGCGCTGGAAGAGGTGCTGCCGGAAGGAACAGACGGGCTCAAGGAAATCGAAGTAGCGGATGGGGCCAACGACGGCCAGCCGATCCTCATCGATCAGGTATTTCAGGCCAAGGGGGGATGGGCTGTCAAAGTGACCGGCAAAGGCTATGCATCCGATCCCATCGAATTGGCAGTTGGCATTGACGATCAGGGGACCGTGACCGGCCTCAGTGTCATCCGTTCCAGCGAATCCCCCGGCCTGGGTTCCCATGCATCGGATCCTTCTTTTCGTCAGCAGTATGTGGGCAAATCTGCCGATCAAGATCTGGTAGTTACGAAAACCGGCGCTTCGGCTGACAATGAGATAGACGCAATCACAGCAGCTACCCGTACCACTAACGGGGTCACTGCTGCGGTCAACCGGGTTTTTGCCTATTACAGGCAGTATCTGAAGGAGGGGCAGTAATGGAAAGTTTTATCAGGCATCTAAAGCACGGCGTCATTGATGAAAACCCTACCTTCGTTCAGGTACTGGGCATGTGCCCGACCCTGGCTGTAACCACGTCAGCCGTCAACGGCCTGGGAATGGGACTGTCGGTCCTGGTGGTGCTGACTTTATCGAATCTTCTCATTTCATTGGTCCGCAAGGTAGTTCCTGACAAGATCCGTATACCGGCTTTTATCGTAATTATCGCAACACTGGTAACGGTCATCGATATGATCCTGCAGGCACTGTTTTATGACACTTTATATCAGAGTCTGGGGCTGTATATTCCGCTGATCGTTGTCAACTGCATCATCCTGGGACAGGCGGAAGCTTATGCCTCCAAACACGGGCCTCTCGATGCCGCGGTCGATGGTTTTTCCATGGGCCTTGGTTTTACTTTGGCTTTAACGGCGCTTGGAGCTGTGCGGGAACTGCTTGGATCCGGTACTCTGTTCGGATTTACCATACTTCCGAATGCTTTTCCTAAGATCCTGATGATGCTGATGGCCCCCGGAGGCTTTTTTGTTCTTGGAATTTTGATGGCCTTGTTCAATTTTATCAGGAATCGAAAAGATAAAGACAGCCACCGGGCTGAGAGCGGAAAGGAGGCCTTTTAATGCCTGTTTTTCTGACGATACTGATCGGACAGATCTTTGTCAATAATTTCGTCATGTCCAAATTTATGGGCATTTGTCCCTTCCTTGGAGTATCCAAAAAGATGGATTCAGCTCTAGGCATGGGCATGGCTGTAACCTTTGTCATGACGATCTCTTCTGCTTTTACCTATCTGGTCTATCAGTATATCCTGGTACCGCTTCATGTCCAATATCTGTATACGATTGCTTTTATACTGGTCATCGCAGCCCTGGTCCAGTTCGTAGAGATGTTTATCCGAAAGACGAGCCCCGAATTATATGCTTCACTGGGCGTATATCTTCCTTTGATCACGACTAACTGCGCCGTATTGGGTGTCGCTGTTCTGAATATGCAGAATCATTACAACTTAGTGGAAAGCGTCCTCAGCGGATTTGCCGGCGGTCTGGGATTTCTGATGGGTATCGTTCTTTTTTCCGGCATTCGCGAACGGATCGAATTCAACCCGATCCCTAAAGCATTTCAGGGATTTCCGATCGCACTGATCGCGGCGGGGCTAATGGCCATTTCATTTCTGGGATTTCAGGGACTGATATAAGAGTGTAGGGGGAAATCATGGCATCGATATTCATTCCTTTCCTGATCCTGGGAGGGATCGGGATTCTGGCAGGACTTTTACTGGGCTTTGCCTCGAAAAAATTTGCGCAAGAAGAAGATCCCCGGCAGCAGCTGCTTAGGGAATGCCTGCCCGGTGCTAACTGCGGAGGGTGCGGTTTTGCCGGCTGCGATGCTTATGCCAGGGCCGTTGCAGCGGGAGAAGTTCCGGTCGGAAGGTGCGGTGTCGGAGGGAAAGAGACAGCCGATAAAATGGCAGCCATCATGGGAGTGTCTTCTGATGCCGGTCAGCCTATGGTTGCCTTTACGGCCTGCTGCGGGACCAAGGATAAGGCAGAAAGACGGTTTCATTATTACGGTACGTCTGCCTGCAGGGAGGCATCCGTCATACCGGGAGGCAGCATCAAGTCCTGCCGTTACGGGTGTCTAGGTTTCGGAGATTGTGTAAAGGCCTGTCTCTTTGATGCGATCCACATCAAAAACGGGATCGCTGTGGTTGACAGGGATAAATGCCGGGGCTGCCGGGCCTGTATCGAAGCCTGCCCCAAGCACCTGATCCGCATGATATCCAAAGAGGCAGCGGTAGAAGTCTATTGTTCCAACTGCGAAAGAGGCTTGGACGTCAAAGACATATGCAAGGCCGGCTGTATCGGCTGCGGCATCTGCTCCCGCCAGTGCCCTCAAAAAGCTATAACAATGCAGAACGATCTGCCGGTCATCGATCACGCCCTCTGCGACGGATGCGGTCTATGTGCCGAAAAATGCCCTGTCCATGTCCTCAGGCTCATAAAGGAGGAAGGGTCTTCTTTGAAAGATGAACGTGTACAAATGGTACCGGACGTGGTAAAATAACTTGATATTCCTATTACCTTGGAGGCAATTATGTCATCGATCAAAGGAAAGAACTGGCTGGTTTTCTTTCTGTTTTTATTCGCCGGTATCGTTTTAGGAGGCTTTTTAGGCGACTGGCTGGGAAGTTATGATGCGCTCAAATGGCTTGCATACGGTAAAACTTTCGGGATCCAGACGGTAACGCTGAATTTAAGTATCATCCAACTGACGTTCGGTTTTCAGATCTCCATCAACCTGGCTTCGATTTTAGGTATGTGTCTGGCGATCTTTATCTATCGGAAGATCTGAGAAAGAGCTACATACAAAAACCTGGGAAATAAGTTCTGTGCCGGAAAGGACAGGACTTATGGAACGGATACAAAAAGAAATGACAGGCGGGGAGCGCGAAGGCAGAAAACCGCGTATCAAAGACCTTCCCCCGTCAGAAAGACCTTATGAGCTTCTGGAAGAAAAGGGAGCTCAGACTTTAACGGACGCGCAGCTTCTGGCTGTTCTTCTTCAGTCGGGGACAGTAGGAGAGACCTCTGTCGAAATGGCTCTCAGACTGCTGAGTCAATGTTCCGGGGAAGGATCGGACCCGCTGGTCCGGCTGTGCAGTTTACGTTTGGAAGAATTAAGGGCTTTCAAAGGGATGGGAAGAGTCAAAGCGATTAAAGTGAAGGCAGCTTTTGAACTGGCTGTCCGCTTGTCAAACCGGCAGGTTTCTTCCCATATAAGGCTGAACACGCCGGAAGATCTGGCTGACAGGTATATGGAGCAGATGCGCTATCTGAAGGAAGAAAGGACCCGGGTCGTATATCTGAATGCCAAGATGGAGCTGGCAGGGGATGTAGAACTGGGGACCGGGACTCTTACACAGTCTCTGGTAGATACCAGGCAGATCTTCCTGAACGGCTTTTCAAGAGGTGCTTTTGCTTTTGTCCTGCTTCATAATCATCCCAGCGGCGATCCTGCACCGAGCGAAGAAGATGCGGTGCTGACCCGGCATTTGAAAAAAATGGGTAAGATCATGGGGCTGCCTTTGGTCGATCATATCGTGATCGGGGACAAATGTTATTACTCCTTTGCCCAGGGGGAAAGCAGGATCTTGCAGGAAGACAGCGGCGAAGGGGAAGATGAGTAAAAAAGGACCTGTTTTATTTATTTATTGATAAATTCATTCCGTGATCGGAGGAAATGCAGATGAGAAGAGGGCTTGGGATCGATCTTGGAACAGCTAATACACTGGTATATCTTCGAGGCACCGGTATCGTTGTCGACGAACCCTCCGTTGTTGCTGTAGAGGAAACAAGCGGCAAAGTACTGGCAGTGGGAGCCGAAGCTAAAGAAATGATCGGCCGCACACCGGATGGGATAAAGGCGATCCGCCCCATGAGAGACGGTGTTATCGCAGACTTTGATACGACCAGGGAAATGGTTCGTTACTTCATCAAAAAGGTGACAAAATCGGTATTCGGTTTCAAGCCGGAACTTATTATCTGCGGACCTTTCGGAATGACGGAAGTTGAAAAAAGAGCTTTGATCGAAGTAGCCCTTCGCTGCGGATGCAGCGAAAACAGTACGTATCTGATCGATGAACCAATGGCTGCCGCAATGGGAGCCGGTCTGCCGGTAGAAGATCCGGTCGGAAGTATGGTAGTAGATATAGGAGGAGGTACGACGGAAGTAGCCGTCATATCTCTGGGAGGTATCGCAGCGTCGAGGTCTTTGAAAACGGCCGGTGATGCATTTGACGATGCCATCGAAACCTACATTAAAAAGACCAGCCGGATCTTCATCGGCGAGCGGACAGCCGAGGACATTAAGATCGCAATCGGGACGGCATATGTGGATGACGATACACAAGAAGAGTCGATGACCATCAAAGGCCGGGACATTTTGACCGGGCTGCCTAAAACGATCGAAATCACAAATTTCCAGGTCGCGGAGGCTCTTTACGATCCGGTCATGAAGATCGTGGAGGCAGTGGTCACGACTTTGGAAGATACCCCTCCGGAACTGTCGGCGGATATTTACGATCATGGTATCTATCTGACCGGGGGCGGGGCCCTTTTAAGAGGGATGGACATCATGATCCGCAAGAATACGGGCCTTCCTGTAACTATTGCCGACGATCCGCTTGACTGTGTTGTCAACGGGACCGGCAAGGTGCTGGAAGATCCGGATAGATTTGGAAATACGTTAACGGCTGCAAAGCTCCGGGAGGAATAAAGCCCGGAGACAGATAGATATAGATATTTGGTGAGTTATGACAAGAAACGATACAGAAGGGAAAGAAAAAGGTCCCCGTTTCAAAGCTAAATGGAAGATCCTGATCGCCGCCGGGATCTGTCTTGTCCTGCTGCTGGTTACCTGGCTGATGGGTCAGAATCTGGAACCTGTCCGCGGAACTTTATTTACGATCGCGGAACCGGTCGAAAAAGGGTTTACGAAACTGGAAGGATGGCTGGGCAAACGGACCGGATCTATCAAAGAGACCCGGGACCTGCAGGATGAAATCGACAAACTCAATGAGGAGGTATCTCAGCTTACCGATGAGAACCGGCAGTTGAAGGCTCAGGCTCGCCGGTCTGACGAACTGGAGAAACTGTACGATATGGATACCTTTTATAAGGATTATCCTAAAACAGGCGCCCAGGTCGTGGGGCTGTCTCCCGATAATTGGTATGATACCTTTATCCTGGATAAAGGAAAGACTGACGGCATCGAACCGTATATGCCTGTTTTGGCCGGGGGAGGGCTGGTCGGCCATATCAGTAAAGTATATGACCATTACAGTGAAGTTTCTTCCGTCGTCGATACCAATTCGGTCATTTACGGTCAGGTCAACCGGGAAAACGGCGATCTGGTCGTCGTTCAGGGGGCTTATAACTATTCATCCGAGGATACCGGCCGTATCAGTGATAATATCTGCCTGATCCGTTTTGATACGACCCAGGTCGATATTGCAGTAGGGGATGAGATCGTAACCTCTACTTTGGGCGATATTTATCCTCCGGGCCTTCCGATCGGTACGGTCACCCAGATTTATCCGATCGGGACTTCCAACGAGAGCATTGCCTACGTCAAGCCTTCCGTCTCCCTGGATCAGGTGGATATGGCTTTGATCATCACCCAGCTGTGGAAGGAAGATATGAACGAGGAGATCCGTCAGCAGGACGATTCCGAAAGCAGTGCTCAGCCATGATCGAGTTTCTGGTCTGTGAAGTGCTGGCATTTCTGACCCTTCTGTCCGAAGCTACCTGGCTGCATTCTCTTTCCTTTGCCGGTGTCATTCCCAATCTGTCCCTTATTTTCTGTGTGACCTGCGGTATCCTGACCGGGCAGGACCGGGGCGGTATCCTGGGGTTCAGTATAGGCCTTATGACCGATCTTTTGTTTCGGCATGTAGTCGGTTATTATGCAGCCGTGTATTTTCTGATCGCTTTTGCCAGCGGCTATTTTTATAAAGATTATCATAAGAGCAACTTAGTGCTGCCCATCTATTTAGTGATCCTTTTTGATCTGTCCTACGGATTTTTACAGTACCTGATCCTGCGCTTTTTTGCTCGGGATCTGGGCCTTACCTATTATATTGTCCATCTGATCCTTCCTGAGACCTGTTATACGGCCATCGTAACCTCCGTCTTTTATCCTCTGGGACGGGCGCTCAGCCGCTTCTTACGGTTCCTTGATCAGAAGATAAGTACGAGAAAGGCATTAGCTTGAAAGACATACTGTATAAGATCGTGCACGTAGTGACCAGCAGGGTCTTTATCCTGTTTCTGGTGCTGACGGCTGCTTTCGGCCTGATCTGGGCAGGCCTGTATAATATCCAGGTAACCAAAACCGAATATTATCAGCAGAAGGCGATGGCCAATGTCTTTCAGGAAGTACAGACGACCGGTCAGAGGGGCTGTATTTATGACCGTTCCGGCCGTCCGCTTGCCGTCAACATAAAAACCAGGGAATTATTTTACACACCGGACACGGTCAATCCGAATCTGAATCAGTCTATTGATTTCCTGCTGGATCTGATCGCCAAAAGCCATGAGGAGATCTCGCTGGACCAGGAGTTTCCCATCGGCTATAACGAGAATGCCGGCTTTTATTTCAAAGATGATTACAATGTAACGACCAATGAGATCGGTCTTTATAATTTTATCGCGGAGATCGACGGCACCAGCCGCGATCAGCTGACCAGTCAGCAAAAAGAAGTTTCGGCCGAGGAAGCCTTCTGGCAGGTCTGTGACCATACTTTCGGCATCGAGCACACGGATATCGACCGAATGCTTCAAATCGCTCAGATACGGTATGCCATTTTCAGCGGCCGTTTTAATCAGACGCATCCGGTCCGTATCATGAGGCAGATCTCGGAATCCACCGAAGCTAAGATCATGGAAAGGCATGCTGATTTTGTCGGATTCAGCGTGGAGGATACCTATACCCGCCAGTACCCGGAAGGAGAGCTGTTTGCTCATATCGTCGGTTATGTCGGCAAGATTTCCGATCAGGAGCTCGAAGAAAAGAAAGAGCAGGGCAGCAGCTACGAGGTCGATGATACGATCGGCAAGTCCGGGCTGGAATTGACCTTTGAAGATAAACTGAGGGGTAAGACCGGGACCAAACGGATCGAGCTGAACGCCGATACTATGGAAAGGGTCAGCGAAACGGACCTGACCCAGGCTGACCCCGGCGACAGCATCTTTTTAACGATCGATTCCGAAGTGCAGAAACAGGTCTATGATGCCTTGTATAAACAGATAAAGTCCCTTCTTCTTGACAAGATCACAGGTCAGAAGTCCGATGACGGGTCCACTTACAGTGTGGAAGATATCCTTATTGCCTTGATCGATAACAATTTCATACCGTCGCAGACGTTGGAAAGCAGCGGTCAGCCCTATGCGTCCTCGCTTTTATCCATGTATCAAAGCGAAAGCGTCTCCCAGCTTGAGGCCCTGCAGGATCTGATCCTTAACCAGAAGAGTGTCGCTGTCGGTTCCTATAATGAGATCCAAAAAGATCTGTATGACTATATGATCGAAAATATGAGAGATGCCGAACATCTTTCCTATGATTATCAGAAGGACGAAGCAATATATCCGGCCTATAAAGCCGGCCAGATGAGCCCCTATGCCTTCTTATCCTATGCTATCAGCCATAATTATCTGGATGTTTCATCGTACGGGATCGATAAAGGGACCGATGCGGACCAGGCTCTTGAAGAAATCATCCATATGGAATTGGATAAACTGGAACAGGGAAGTCAGTTCCGCAATCGTATCTACCATTATCTGATCGAGAGCGGAGCTTTTCCGGCTGTCGATTTCATGGATCTTCTTTATGAAAACGGCCTGATAAGCGACGCTGACGGCAGCCGGGAAAAATTGAACAGCGGAGAACTTGCTCCGATCGATTGCCTGAAAGCTAAGATCAGCCAGGATGAGATCACTCCGGCTGATATCGATCTTGATCCCTGCAGCGGATCGGTCGTCGTATCGGATCCGACATCCGGTGAGGTACTGGCCATGGTCAGTTATCCGACCTATGATCCCAATCTGTTTATGAACGACGTGGACTATTTCAACCGGATCGTCGCGGATCAGTCAGGCCCTCTGGTATTCAGGGCTGTCAACGAGACCAGGGCCATCGGTTCTACCTTTAAAATGTGTACGGCCATAGCCGGACTGGACCAGGGAGTTATTACTAAGGATACGGTTGTTCACGATAACGTTGTGTTCGAATACGCCAACAGTCCGGATAAGCCCCGCTGCTGGAACGAGGCAGGACACGGGGACGTCAACGTCGTGACCGCTTTGGACCATTCCTGCAACTATTTCTTTTATAATGTAGGGTATCTTCTGTGTCATCCCGACAAGGATCATAAGTTTGAGGATTATGTGGGGCTGGATACGCTGGCATCCTATGCGGAGCGGCTGGGACTTGCTTCCAAGACCGGAATCGAAATATCAGAAACAGAACCGCATGCATCGGATTCCGATGCCGTGCGAAGCAGTATCGGCCAGGGTACGACGGCTTACTCATGTGCCAACCTCAACCGTTACACGAATACACTGGCCGACGGAGGAATTGTGCGGGATCTGTATCTGGTCGACGCGGTGCACGATTCGCGCGGAAGAAGTGATTGGACCAGAGAAGACCATACTGCCCAAAGCGGTATCAGCCAGGATATACTGGACACGGTCAAAGAAGGCATGCGAATGATGGTTACGGATGAACATGCCAAAGAATTGAGCGTTCTGGATGCAGTCGGTATCCATACGGCCGGTAAAACAGGAACTGCCCAGGAAAGGGAAGACAGACCGGATCACTCGCTATTTACAGGCTATGCGCCGCTGGATGATCCGGAGATAAGTATTTCGGTAGTCATACCTTTCGGGGGCGGTTCTTCCAATGCCATACCCGTTTTCAGGGATCTGGTCGCAGATTATTATGGCCTTTCTCTTGACAGTAAATAAACATTGTGATATATTTTGAATAATTGGTATAGTTTACACGTATGCATTGTGCAAATTATACAAAGAAAAGAGGTTATATGTCCCGGTTACAGAACTTTCAGCATCTCGACTGGTATATTATCGTCTTCGTTACCGTTTTGACCTTATTCGGAGTGGTAATGATCGGCAGTGCGGATGGCTGGGTATATGATCAGCAGCACTTTTATCTGGAGCCTTTGATGGTCCGTCAGCTGATCGGTTTCGGCATCGGCATCTTTATTATTATTGTGATCCTGATGCTTCCGTACCGGTGGCTGAAAGCAGCAGCTATTCCGGTCTATCTGGTTACGGTAGCCCTGCTGGTGCTGGTCCTCAGGTTCGGAAGAGGTGCTCAAGAGGGGGACGAGGTCAACCGCTGGCTTCCTATTGCGGGTGATCTTATGATTCAGCCCTCTGAATTTGCCAAGATCGGTATGATCCTGATGCTGGCCTGGATCTTCGACAAGTTTCGGTCCCACCGGAATAATGTCGGAGTTATAGCCTTGGCGGTGGTCTTAGCGATGGTCCCGCTTCTGCTCATTTACAAGGAGCCGGATCTGTCAACTACCTTGGTTGCCGTCGCTATCATCTTTACCTGTTTCTTCGCAGGAAGGGTAAGCTGGCTGTATATCCTGCCGGTCATCGGACTTGCTGTTCTGGCCGTTTATCTGGTCATTCATGATGCTTTGACCGGTTCGATGAAGCTTTTGAATGCTTATCAGACGGAACGGATCCTGGCATGGCTGCATCCGGAAGACTATGAACTGACGACTGCTTATCAGTCCATGCAGAGCCGGATCGCGATCGGTGCCGGCGGCCTCTTTGGTAAAGGATTATTCCATAATTCCGGAATGGTCCCTATTGCTTCTACGGACTTTATCTTCGGCATTATCGGCGAAGAGCTTGGCCTGGTAGGAGCCAGTATCGTCATGATACTGTATTTCTTGTTGTCCATCCGTATTCTGCTGATAGCAGGTGGTGCTAAAGAACCTTTCGGGAGGGTTGTGTGTGCGTCCTGTGCTGTCATGATCTCCATACAGGCTTTGATCCATATGGGGGTATGTATAGCCGTCCTTCCCAATACAGGTCTGCCGCTTCCTTTTATCAGTTACGGACTCAGTTCTCTGACTGCCAACATGGCCGCGGTCGGACTGGTGCTTCGGGTGAACGCGGAAAATTATGAGTCGAAAGTAAGGAGGTTTCTGTCATGAACATCGGCCTGATCGCACATGATAATAAAAAGACATTAATGCAGAATCTGTGTGTGGCTTATCATCATATTCTGATGAAGCATAACATTCTGGCCACCGGCACGACCGGCAGAAGGATAGAAGAAGTGACGAATCTGCCTATTCATAAACTGCTGACCGGTTCCTTTGGTGAGCAGCAGCTGTGTGCGCAGATCGACAACAACAATGTCGATATGGTCATCTTTCTTCGCGATCCCGAAAATACCAAGAATACCGAACCGAGTCTTGCCAATGTTCTGCGTCATTGCGATTTGAACAATATTCCCTGCGCTACCAACCTGGCGACAGCGGAAATGCTGATCCTGGGTCTGGACAGGGGAGACCTCGACTGGCGTCTCATGTACCGGAATGACTCCAAGAATGACAGTAAAAAATAAATTTTACAGAAGATCCCAGGCTGCTGCTTGAAGCAGCCTTTTTGTTGCTTCAAGCGGCAGCCTTCTGCTGACTTGAAGCAGCAGCCTTTTTGTTGCTTCAAGCAGCAGATTTTATAGGTTTTGGTAACTTAAGGAGAAGTTCAATGAAAGTTCAGATTCCCGATTCGGTCCTGCTCTCCGTACAAAAACCGGCCCGCTACATTGGGGGCGAGGTCAATTCCATTTACAAAGACCCTTCCGAATATGATATTCATTACTGTTTCTGCTTCCCTGATGTATACGACGTTGGAATGTGTCATTTAGGGCTGCAGATCCTGTATGCCTGCATCAATGCCTGCAAAAAAGTATACTGCGAGAGAGCTTTCGCCCCCTGGGGCGATATGGAAAAAATCATGAGACAGCGCCATATCCCGCTTTATTCGCTCGAGACCTTTACGCCTTTGAAGGAATTTGATTTTCTGGGCTTTACCCTGCAGTACGAAATGTCTTATACCAATATTCTGAACATGCTGGATCTGGCAGGGATCCCCATTTTTGCAAAAGACAGGGGGGAAGACGACCCGTTGATCATGGCAGGAGGGCCCAATGCCAACAATCCGGGGCCTATGGCTGATTTTGTCGATTTTTATTATATCGGCGAGGGCGAGACAGAATACGAACATCTCTTCGAATTGTATCGCCAGAATAGGGAAAAGGGCGGTACCAGGGATGATTTTCTGCGCCTGGTAGATACGATCCCCTGCATGTATGTGCCCAAATTCTATACTGTCACATATAAAGACCAGCCGGCTGACGGCTGTGACCATACGGGCGAGATCGAAAGCATCGAACCGAACCTGCCGGGGATCAAAAAGAAGGCTGTCAAAACCGTTATGAGAGATCTGGATGATTTTCCCTATCCGGACAAGCCCGTCATCCCCTATATGCAGACAGTTTTCGACCGGGCTGCCATGGAAATCTTCCGGGGCTGCATCCGGGGCTGCCGTTTCTGCAATGCAGGTATGACCTATCGTCCGGTCCGCAATCATTCGGTCGAGAAGATCTTCGAGTGGATCGATAACGTGCTGAAAAACACGGGCTATGAAGAATTGTCGCTGACTTCGCTCAGTTCCAATGATTATCCGGGACTGTACGAGATCCTGGCCGAAGTGCACCGCCGCTACCCGCATGTGAACGTATCCCTTCCTTCCCTGCGTGTGGACGCTTTCTCCCTGAAATTGATGGAAGAGCTGGCGGAAGGCAAGAAGAGCGGTCTGACTTTTGCGTCGGAAGCCGGCACTCAGCGCCTTCGTGACGTGATCAATAAGAATATTACCGAGGAGGAGATCTTAAACGGCTGTAAGCTGGCCTTTGAAGGTAAATGGGACCGGGTAAAACTTTATTTTATGCTGGGTCTTCCTACCGAGACCATGGATGATGTGCAGGCTATTGCCGACTTGTCCAAGAAGGTAGTCAGCCAGTGGTTCGAGATCCCTAAAGAAGAACGTTCCAGAGATGTCCGGGTCAATACTTCGACATCCTTCTTTGTTCCTAAGCCTTTTACACCCTTCCAATGGTGCAGGCAGGCCGGTTATGAAGAATTTATGGAAAAGCAGGCATATCTTACCAAGGCGATCCGCGACCGGAAGATCGAATATAACTGTCATGATGCTTATATGAGTACTCTGGAAGGCCTTTTATCACGTGGCGACCGCCGGGTAGGCAAGGTGATCTATACGGCCTGGAAGTATGGATGCCGTTTCGACAGCTGGTCCGATTATTACAAGGAAGATATGTGGCGCAAGGCCATTGAAGATACCGGGACGGAACTGGCTTTTTATAACTACCGTGAACGCAGGCCGGACGAGGTATTCCCCTGGGATGTGATCGATATAGGTGTCAGCAAAGAGTTTTTATACAGAGAATATATGAAAGCTCATGAAGGACTGACGACTCCTAACTGCCGTGAGATGTGCTCAAACTGCGGTATGCGCCGCATTGCCAAGACCGGTGTCTGCTATGAAAGGAGAAGAGCATGAGAAAGCAGCTGATCTTTTCCAAAACGGGACTGCTGAAGTTTGTCGGTCATCTGGATATGATGCGTACCATGCAGCGGGCATTAAACAGGGCCAAGATCCCTCTTTCCTATACCCAGGGCTTTAACCCCCATCCTCACATGACTTTTGCCAACCCGCTTGGCCTTGGCTGCTCAGGCGAAAACGAAATCATGGAGATCCGGACGGAAAAGGACATCAGCGATCAGGACTTATTTGACCGCCTGAACGCTCAGCTTCCCAAAGGGCTGCATGTAAAGGCCGTCCGGACGCTGCCTGACACGCGTCCGGCTATCATGTCTCTGATCAAAGCGGCCGAGTATCAGATACTGCTGCCAGATCCTGCCGGCAAAGAAGCCTTTGGTATTGATTGGAAGGCTGCTGTCGATAATTTAATGCAGCAGGACACGGTTACGATCACCCGTACCGGAAAAGTACATGGCCAGAAACGTAAGATCGAGGTTAACGCCCGCCCCTTGATCTATGAGGCGAAAGTTGAGGACGGACGCCTTCTCAAAGTGCTGTGCGCCTGCGGAAGTGAAGAAAATCTGAAGATCGATCTGCTGGTGGATGCTTTATACCGCTCGATCGACCGTATGGATCTGGCCCGCATGGAAACCATCGATCGCGTGGCCTTATATATCCGCAGAGAAGACGGAAGCCTGCAGGAAGAGTCCGATTTTTCCGATTGGCCTGTGCATGAATAACAGGCCGGATATTATGGATACAGATAAGTTTGGCGGTCGTAAGGTCCTGATCTACGACAGGTCTTTGCAGGGAAAGAAGTGGCAGATAGGTGCCTTACTGGATGATCAGGACCGCCTCCTGGAATATAGGCCTCTGGGATATATGGCCGGGGAAGATATGATCGAAGCCGAACAGAAAGACTCCGGTTACGAAGTTGGTATGATCGTAAATGGTCGGGTCGACCAGGTCCGTCCTGCCTTCGGCGCCGCTTTTATTTCTCTCGGGAGCCTCTTGGGAAACAGTCAGAAAGGCTTTCTTCCGCTTCCCAGGGAAAGGCTGGAGCAGCTGAAGGTAGGTCAGGAAATGGCCGTCCAGATCAAAAAATCGGCAGATCGGCAGAAAGGTCCTCAGGTATCGGATCAATTGGAAGTGGCGGGACAGCTGCTGGTATTGACCCAGGGCAGGCGAAAGACCGGTATTTCGGCAAAGATCACCGATTCGGACCGCAGAAGGGCTTTGGCAGAACTATCCCGGTCTTTTCCGGGTCTGGATCAGGTAAGTTATGTGGTACGCAGCCGTGCTGTTACGGCATCGGGCCGGGATCTTTTGGACGAGGCAGCGAGACTGTACAGCCGTTATCAGAAGATACGCGCCAAGGCGGTTTTTGCCCCTGTCGGTACGATCCTGGACGATGGAGGCGGCATCTTAGTCCGTTATCTGAGCACGATATCTTCTGAAAATATCACTCAGCTGATCTTTACGGACCGGGAAATGTTCGATCAGGCCGGGAAACAGTTGGCTGTCTACCTTCCGGATCTGGCGGATAAATGTTGTTTATACATGGATAGGTCTGTCCTGGCGCAGGATCTGTACCGGATCCCGTCTCAGCTGGAAAAGGCAGTAAAAAAACAGGTAACGCTAAGAGAAGGCTACCTATTTGTCGAGGAGACGGAGACACTGAATGTGATCGACGTCAATACGGGGCTCAAACTCAACGGCCTGGACAAGGAGAAGTCGGTGACCGATTTCAACCTGTCGGTGATCGACGAAATCGTAAGGCAGATTAGGGTCCGTAATCTGTCCGGTGTCATCCTCATCGATTTTGTGAATATGAGCCGGGAAAGTGACCGGCAGAAGGTCCTGGAGGCCCTTCGAAAAGCGCTGAAAAAAGACAGCCGCAAGAGTAAAGTTTACGGTTTTACTCAGCTGCAGCTGTGTGAAATGACCAGAGAACGCAAAGGGCCTTCTTTGTCACGGCTTTTCGTCCTCTCGTAAATGAACATATTTGGCAGCCTCCCGGCGGCGGCTGTCCTCGATCTGAGCGTAATGACGGCGGGTGGTATTAACATCTTTGTGGCCCAGCACATCGGCCACCAGATAAATATCGCCCGTCTCGTTGTATAACTCGGTACCGTAGGAACTGCGCAGCTTGTGAGGGCTGATGTGTTTCATGGTAATGACGCCGTTCGAATATTTTCCGACTAAGTTTTCGATAGAGCGAACGGTAATGCGTTTTTTCTGGATCGAAAGGAAGAGAGCATCCTCACTGCCTGCCTTTGCCTGGATCTGCCGCCGTTCGTCCAGGTAATTTTTCAGAGCATCCCTGACTTCCTGACCAAAGTATACGACCGATTCATTGCCGCCTTTCCGAACGATTTTGATACCATTGTTGTTGAAATCGACATCATTTATATCCAGACCGACACATTCTGACACACGGATACCTGTGCCCAGCATCAGGGTCATGATCGCCAGATCCCGCGTTTTGGTAGCTTTATGGAAAGCCTGCTGCTTTTTGGTCAGCTTTTCGCCGGATTCCACCTCGTCCAGATAGCGGGCGATCTCGTCAACATCCATGCGGATGATGTTTTTCTCATGGATCTTTGGCGTTGAAACCAGCTCTGCGGGGTTGCCGGGGATCATCTCATGGCGGTACAGGTACTTGAACAGGCTGCGCACGGCTGCCAATTTTCTTGCCTTCCCGTTCTCGCCGTTTTTCAGTTCTTCGTTGTTTTCGTTATTATAATAGGTCACATGATCCAGAAATTCTTCGATCCTGGCTGCGTCCACCCGTTTGATATCGGTCAGCGTGATCTCTTTGACTTCTTTCCCTTTGAGTTCGGGATCGGTCTCGGTCAAAAAACGGAAGAAGATCATCAGGTCGCGGGCATAGCCGAGCCTGGTGCGTTCGGAATTGGACTGTTCGATACCGCGGAAATATTCTTTGCAGAAACAAGGCATATCCGGAAGCATGGCTCTGAGCTTCAGCGTCATGTCTCTTTTTTGTTCTTCCTGATAGGTCATGATTTATTTCTCCCTTTTCTGAGTACGGTAATTGACTCCCGGATGCCATCCGTCGATGCCGCTTTCCTGAATAGCCGTCAGGATACGTGTCGTCGTCAGGTGGTCCTTTTTATTAAGACTGCGAAGAAGATCGTCCATTTCCTGCCTTTTGGTATATCCGTCTTCCGGGCAGGTGTTATGCAGGATGGGGATCTGATACCGGTTTTTAAAGTCGATGATCTCCTTTTCCGGGCAGTAGATCAAAGGACGGATCACGGTAAGACCTATATCGGACAGATCGGTGATCGGCTGAAAAGTATGAAGACGCCCTTCATATAAAAGACTAAGCAAAAAGGTGTCGACTACGTCTTCCCGGTGATGGCCCAGAGCTGCCTTATTGCAGCCGTCTTCTTTCATTGCCTTGTATAAAGCCCCTTTCCGGAGGGTAGCGCAAAGGGCACAGGGGTTGGATTCTTTTTTTACATCGAACACGATTTCTTTGATCTGAGTGTCGATGACCTGGTATGGAATATTTTTTTCTTTGAAGAAATCCGCTAATTTGCTAAAATCCATATCCGGAAAACCGATGCTCACGGTATAGGCTTTTATCTTAAAAGGATGAGGATAAAACCGTTCCAGACCCTTTAAAGCCAGGGCTAGTGCGATACTGTCCTTGCCGCCGGAACATGCAATACCGATCATGTCCTGGTCTTGGATCATGTTATAATCCGCGACAGCCCGGCGGGTGTAACTATATAACCGCTGAAGATCCATCTGATCAGCCTCCCAAATTTATCTTTTCGTATAATATCACAATTTAACGAAATGTTGAAGGAAATACTGATATTTTTCTGTTTTATGGCTATACGAGAGATAGTCCGATGAGCTGCTGAACATTTTGGAAAGGGTCAACATGAAAAGTTCGAGTTGAACGTCAAATTGGCCAATTGGCAGATATAGACCGATAAGCTGGATAAGCTCAAGAGGGATAGATATACCATAAGCCGTTTCCGGCACAGGAATAATTATAAATGGAATAAATATATAGGGATCCATTAGAAACAATCATAAAGGACAATCAAACAATCATCCAGAACAATCATATAAGGAGAATCATATGAGATTAAAAGATAAAAGATAAAAGATAAAACAAGGTTCGGCCAAATTAAGAAACTAAACGGGTCTCAAAAGACCGGATTAAAGTATTATATGGAAACTAAGCCGCAAAGCATGCAGCAGGCTTGGTCGTTTAGCGCGGAAAAGAGGTTTTTCCGAGAGAGGTCTCTTTTCCGGCTTAAGACTTCGTAAAACTTGCGTTTTGCGAATAGTTATAAAGAGGTTTAAAGAAATTTTAGTGCTCCGCTTCTTGTTTGTCTGTCGGATAACAAAAATTAGTTTGGAGTAATTGATAACACAGTGTTCAGTTAAGCTGGTAAAGCTCATATATTCATTTACTGAACACTTTGATTTGATTTCTTTCCAATTCTACTTTTAAGTTCTACCTTTAAGACTAAACGTGTATGGGTATCATAGGACCTTCCAGGTCATCAAGTAGCATACTGGCTGATTAGTTATTGATCTGCGTCTTTTTTCAGAACAACAAAACTACCCAGTTGCATTTTCAAAAAAAGAGAACCGCGCAAATACACAGTTCTCTCATGATATGTCATTATGAAATTTCTCTCCTACGAAAATTATGTTGACATTGGATACTTTCCATTGATTTTGTATATTCTCTTTTTTGAGATTACAAAATATTTGTTACTTGACTTTGAATACGACGTGATCCGATGTCCAGACGTTATTCGTGTACTCTACTTCTACCGTAGTCGCGTCATCTGGGACTTCAAAAGTTACGGTTCCGGCAATCTTGTGTCCGGGAGAGACTGTGCCATCCAGATCGTCATCGAAGCTGTAAGACTGATCAACCGCAACACCGTCTGCGTAGCATGCAAACAGCAAAACGGAAATGCTCTGGTCTTTATCGCTGTCATTTTCGCAGTCCAAGGTCAGACGTTCGAAATGATATCCATCTTTAGGCTGAATGAATTCGTTGTCGCTTGTATAAGGTTCGCAGGAAACATACGTCATTTTGAGGCCGTTTAGATCAACCGTGTCGCCAACGGAATAGGCATTATCTGTTGCCGTAGTATCTTTTTCAAGTACGAATCCGGAATCCTTTTCACCATCATAGATAAACTTGATTTTCTTTTCCGTAATAAAGTTTACTTCATATTCGACTTCGATATCGGAAGCGTTCTCTGGAACCTCAAAAGTAACGGTTCCTTCTGTCTTGCGTCCAGCTGAAAGAGTCGCTGAAAGATCATCATCGCCCAGATAGCGGTTTTCTACCGCATATCCATCTGCATAAGCATCAAAATCAGATGCGGAAATGAATTCGTCTGACTTTGATGTATTTTCAAATGCAAATTTTAGGAAAATATATTTGTTTCCTTCCTTCGGCTGCATAAATTCATTGTCTTCGGTATATGTGCCGCTAGCAACGTAAGTAATTTTTAAGCCATTGGCATCTGCGACATCGCCGACATGATATTCATCTTTAGTCTGAGCCGCTTCCGATGTTTCCGAAGATTCCTTAGAAGGTTCCTGAGAAGATTCCACAGCAGGCGCACTGTTTTCTACGATACTTGAAGATTCATCACTTGCCTGTTCGGACGGTTCTGAACTGCTGGCTTCGACCGACTGTGAACTTTCCGCAGAAGCGGCACTGTTCTCTTTCCCGCTCTTGTCTGATTTAACGCTTTGTGCCATGCAGGATACTGCTAAAAGGATGCAGATGACGATGACAACGATCAGCACGACGTGATGCTTTTTCTTAGGCGGCTTTCCTCCTGTCGGATAAGAGCCGTTCATTGCTGCATTTCCCTGTGGGCTGTTGTTATAGCCATTATAACCGTTTGCGCCATTGGGCTGTGTTCCATAAGGCTGCTGGCCATCAGACGGCTGTGCTTGGCCATTCATTCCATATGGCTGCTGGCTACCGGTCCATTGCGTCTGGTCGTTCATGCAATTAGGTTGTTGATTCGCGGCCGATTGTACCTTGTCATTCTTCTCCATGTTCTTTTATCTCCTTTGTATTTTTAGTCCTTATTCAGGACCATAAGTGCCTATATCTTGTTAGATTTCTGTTGACATACTTAAGTTGAGTCATTCTTTCAAGTAACTCAGAAAAATTTTGATGATACCTTGATGTCGTGTAGTCGCCTCCTTAACATGAATATGTCCCATATTTTTCGGTCAATTTTTAACAAAAAATTCAATTTACATTATTATACGATAATAGCAAATTTTTTCAACGCGGTTTTTTATTAAAATAATATTAAATACATTATCCCTTTCAAAAACAATTGATCATATTGGCGTTTTATCATAAGGTCGCATTTTGAGATGCTTGCAAGCAGATATTTTGCGTATCCCCCTTTTTTCGAATCGTCTGCGAGGTTGCTTTTTAAATCCTCTAACTTGCGGATTTGACCATTATATTCGGCCAAAAGAAAGGACCGCCTACTCAGCGGTCTTTCCAATCATGTGTCATATCAATTTATCTCTTTCGACAGCGTCATTTTGAATTTCCATTCAGTGTTTGGAGTTTCCAAACGCTAGCTTTTTCAGCAGCTGGTTGATCAGTTCCTGCTTTCCGGCTTTATATTTCCCACGGCCTGTGGAAATCGTGCAGCCAATGCATATTTGCACCGATCATAAGGTGCTGCCTTTTCTTCAACGGTATTCAGATAATCCTGAAAATTGATATAGTTCTTCCATGCGATGAGTTCTTTCTACGACGCGTCTTGTCAATCATTTCGTTATGGTACGGGCGCGCAAGACTCCGTCGACGGCTTTGATCTCGTCAAGCGCCTGGGCCGGGATATCGGATTCGACATCGATCATCGTGTAGGCATAATCGCCCCGGCTCTTGTTGATCATGTTGGCAATGTTGATTTCCTTGCTGGAAAGGATCAAGGTAAACTGACGGATCATGTCCTTGACGTTGCGGTGGCAGATGGTCAGACGGCAGGCGTCTTTCAGAACACCGTTGGACAGGTCCGGATAATTGACGGAATGAGTGATGTTGCCGTTTTCCAGAAAGTCGCGGATCTCTTTGACAGCCATTTGTGCACAGTTATCCTCCGCTTCTTCCGTAGACGCTCCCAGATGCGGGGTCACGATGGTGTTGGGCATGGAGGCAACGTCCGGCGTAGCAAAATCGGTCATATAGCGGCGGACCGTTCCGTCAGCCAAGGCTTCTTTCATAGCCGCCGGATCGACCAGCACGTCCCGGGCATAGTTTAAAATGACCACGCCTTTCTTCATCTGCTTAAATGCCTTTCTGCCGATCATTCCTTTTGTCGTATCGGTTGCAGGCACATGAATGGTGATGTAGTCGCTGGCCTGATAAATGTCATCCACGTTCTGGATGTGATGGATCCGGCTGGACAGGTTCCAGGCGGCGTCGACCGAAAGAAAAGGATCGTACCCATAGACTTCCATTCCCAGGGCGACCGCTGCGTTAGCTACCAGCTGACCGATGGCTCCCAGGCCGATGATGCCTAATTTTTTGCCGTAAATTTCGTTGCCGGCAAATTGCTTTTTGATCTTTTCAGCGTCTTTGGCAATGGACGGATCCTGCGCATTATTTTTGACCCATTCGATACCGCCTGTGATGTCGCGGCTGGATAAGAGAAGCCCTGCCAGGACCAGCTCTTTGACTGCGTTGGCGTTGGCGCCGGGCGTATTAAAGACAACGATTCCGTTTTCTGCACACCGGTCCAGAGGGATGTTGTTGACACCGGCTCCGGCCCGGGCTATCGCGGTCAGTTTAGGCCCAAAGGACGCATCCAGCAGTTTGGCGCTGCGGACAAGATAAACATCCGCGTCCTTTGGATCGGCAGTCTCCATATAATTCTCGGTAAAACGATCCAGCCCTACCCTGGAAATGGGGTTAAGGCAATGATATGCAAACATCTTCGGTGTACTCCTGTCGTCTTATTTCAAATGTTTTTTCTCAAAGTCTTCCATAAAGGTCACCAAAGCGGCTACCCCTTCATAAGGCATAGCATTGTAGATGGAAGCTCTCATGCCGCCAACAGTCCGATGTCCCTTGATGTTGACCAGACCGGCTTTTTCAGCTTCAGCGACAAATTCTGCATCCAGATCCTTATCTCCGGTCACAAAAGGTACATTCATCAGGGAACGGTCTTCTTTACGGACGGTCCCTTTGAAGAGTTTAGACTGATCCAGGTAATCGTATAAAAGAGCCGCTTTTTTACGGTTGCGCCGGTCCATTTCCTCCAGACCTCCCATGCCAAGCAGCCATTTGAAGACCAGCCCGCAGATGTATATGGCCCAGCAGTTAGGCGTGTTGTACAAGGAACCTTTATCTGCCTGTGTCTTATATTTCATCAGAGTCGGAGTGCCGGGAAGCGGATCATCGGTGATCAGGTCCTCACGGATAACAGTGATAACCATGCCGGCAGGACCGACATTTTTCTGAATGCCGCCGAAAAACAGGCCGTATTTTTCAACATCGATCGGTCGGGACAGGAAATTTGAAGACACATCAGCAACCAGCACTTTACCCTTAGTATTGGGCAGTTTGTGGTATTCGGTCCCGTAGATCGTGTTGTTTTCGCAGATATAAACGTAATCAGCTTCCGGGCGGACGGGAAGATCCGAGCAGTCGGGAATGTAGGTGAAGTTTTTATCTTCAGACGAAGCGATTGCTTGCGCGTCACCGTAGATCTTGGCCTCCTGATAAGCTTTTTTAGCCCAGTTTCCGGTGATGATATAGTCCGCTGCCCTGTTCTTCATCAGGTTCATGGGGATCTGTGCAAATTGTAAGGTACCCCCGCCTTGCAGGAAAAGCACCTTGTAATTGTCGGGTACTCCGACCAGAGTCCTGAAATCCTTCTCTGCTTCTTTGATGATATCGTCAAAGACCCGGGATCGATGGCTCATCTCCATGACAGACATTCCGCAGCCCTTATAATCCAAAAGGTCGCTTTGTGCCTCTTTTAATACCTCTTCCGGAAGAACGGCCGGTCCCGCTGAGAAGTTATAAACTCTGCTCATTTGTTAGGTACCCTCCTTTAACCTATAAAATTAGTAGGAAGTATAGGTGAAAATTAAAATTTAGTCAATAAAAAAGACGCCAAAAATACACTGAAAATTCAGCAAATTTGGTGTCTTTTAACGGTTTACGTAACGGTTTACGGGATGAACAGCCGGCAGCAAAGACCTTGATCAGGTGCTTTGGCTGCAGTATTTACAGCTGATCAGGATCGACTTTGGGGCTGTTGGACCAGATATGTTCCAGATCATAAAATTCCCGGGCTTTTTGGGTAAAGATGTGGACAATGATCCGTCCGTAGTCCAGCAGTACCCAGCCGCTGTCTCGGACTCCTTCTACATGGAGAGGATCATAACCTGACAGGGACAGTTTTTCTTGGACAGACTCGACCAGGGCCTGCATCTGAGATGAATTGTTTGCGGTCGCAATCAGGAAATAATCGGCCATCATGGAAACATGATGGATATCCAGGATCGTGACATCCTGTCCTAAACGGTCTTGAAGGGCGTCATAAGCACACTTGGCCATTTTTTGGGATACTTCCAGATCTTTGGCCATTTCTTTCGTATCAGTCATGTGTATTATCTCCTCTCTTGATTCCTTGGGGATCGATCATTGAAATTGGCTTTTATAAAAATCAATGGTCATCCGGGTCAGTGGATGGACCGGTTTATGGCGGTCTTCTACGTAATCGTTGGTCTGATTCAGGATCAGCCAGAAACCATCATCAAGGTTTTTCATCAGAGTCTTCCTGGCTTCTTCAAGACCGTCGAAAGGCTGACGGTTAGGTTCTATGTAATCAGCGCAGTAAATGATTTTGTCCAGTTTGGTCATAGCCGGCCGTCCCGTCGTATGGTAACGGATGGCGTTAAGGATGCTGTCGGAAAGTCCCGGATAACGGAGCTTTGCTTCGGGAGCTCCGGCAAAAGCATGCAGTACCGAAGCAAAATCCATGGTCAGACATAATTCCTTGGGATAATTAAGGCGGCAGATCTCTAATTGTGTTTCAATGGGAAGGTTTTTGGCGTTATCATGAAGGAGAGCTGCGATCGAAGCATTTTGCTGGTCTTCTCCGTACAATCTTGCCATTGAAACGGCTGCCTGTTCGACTCCCAGTGTGTGCTGAAAGCGGGAAGGCTTCAGACGCTTTTGGATCCACTGTATGATATCCGTTCGGAGAGCGAGATAATCTGAATAATACTCCATAAGGTCCTTTCTTACAACGTCATAATAATTACCGGTACAACTGATGCTTATAGATGTAATTCTCGACCGATTCCGGAAGAAGATACCGGATCGGTTTTTTATCATGAACCCTTTGCCTGATGTCGCTTGACGAAATGGCCAGAGCCGGTACCTCTAGAAAATGAAGGCGGTCTGCGTTATTGCCCATGATCTCTTCTACCTGATCAATGACTCTGCTGCGGGTATAACCGGGGCGGGTGGCCGCGACCATATCACAGGAATTAAGCAGGGTCACAGGGTCTTTCCAGGTAAGGATCTCGGAAAAGGCGTCAGCGCCTGTAATAAAGTAGATCTCTGTTTCCGGCATCATCTGATGAAGCTGGCGGATGGTATCGACCGTATAGGTATAACCCTGTCGTTTGATCTCCAGATCCGATGTATAAAAATGGGGATTTGCAGCGGTAGCCAGATGTGTCATCAGAAGACGATCTTCAGCACTGGTTACATGGCGGCCCTTTTTGTGAGGAGGCTGTCCGCTGGGAATGAAATAGATCCGGTCAAGACCGTATTCATAATATGCCGCTTCTGCCGTCACAAGGTGGCCGTAATGGATGGGATCAAAGGTCCCGCCCATGATACCGATCTTTTTCAATACATCCATCGTGGTTTACAGCGGTCAGCGAGGCAGCTCGATGACCGGCTTTTTTGACTTGCGGTAAAGGATAAAGCGCTTTCCTATTTTTCCTACGATCTCACTGTGAGTGCGTTTGCTGACTTTATCAGCCGCCAGATCCAAGTCGTCTTCGCAGGTTTTCAGGATCGCTAATTTGACCAATTCTCTTTTTTCCAGAGCGGCGTCGACCGCCATAACAAGTTCGGGAGAAACCCCGTCCTTGCCGATCTGGAAAATGGGATCAAGCCCGTTGGCCATACTGCGCAGATAAGCGCGCTGTTTGGAAGTTAATGTCATATGGGATACTCCTTAATGATAATACTCGAAGGAAACACCGCCAAGTTTGATGGTATCGCCCTCTTCGACCTGCATTTCCTCCAGCTTTTTCAAAATACCGCGTTCTTTCAGGAAATGCTGGAAGAAAGCGAAGCCTTTTTCCGTTTCCAGGTTGGTATAGCCAAGCATCTTGTCGATGGAAGGACCGGATACTTCAAACTCATGAGGTGCTGTTTTTATAACAGTGAAGCCTTCTGTGTCTTTTTGAACAGGGGCTATATACTCGCGCTCAAATACGACGGGTTCCGACGATTCCTGTTCACGGAGCCGCACGACTTCATCCAGCAGAGGTTTCAGACCCTGATGGGCAGCTGCCGAGATAGGATAGAAAGGCAGCTGGTTGGCCTGGCAGTATTTTTGAATCTCCTCCAAATAAACCTCCGAATCCGGAAGATCGATCTTATTGGCAGCAATGACCTGCGGGAGGGACGCCAGCTTCTGGCTGTAACGTTTCAGTTCCTCATTGATATGGATGATATCTTCGACCGGATCCCGCCCGTCTGTGCCGGCAGCATCTACGATGTGGATCAGGACTCGGGTACGCTCCAAGTGCTTTAGGAATTCATCCCCCAGACCGACTCCTTCGGATGCGCCGTCGATCAGACCGGGGATATCGGCGATCACCAGTGTTTTACCGTAGGACAGATTGACTACGCCCAGCTGAGGAGTCAGCGTGGTAAAAGGATAATCCGCGATCTTGGGACGGGCATTGGAAACAACGGATAAGAAGGTGGATTTTCCGGCATTGGGATACCCTACCAGGCCCACGTCCGCCAATACTTTCAGGTCTAATTTGACGACGATCTCCTGGGCCTCCTGGCCTTTTTGAGCATATTCGGGGATCTGCATGGTGGAGGTGGCATAGTGCTGGTTGCCCTTTCCTCCTTTTCCGCCGTTAAGGATCCGTTCCCGCTGGCCTGCTCTGACCATATCAACGATCACGAGCCCGGTGGCAGCTTCGCGCACGGTAGTGCCGACCGGCACTCGGATGATCAGGTCATCGCCCTTTTTACCGAAGCAGTTGGTCGGCCCGCCGTTCTGACCGTTCTGGGCGGTAAATTTACGATGGTATTTAAAATCGGCTAGGGTGTTGACATCCTCTACAGCCTCTAAGATCACGTCTCCGCCCTTTCCTCCGTCGCCTCCGTCCGGACCGCCGGCTGCGACAAATTTCTCCCTGCGGAAGGAAACGCATCCGTCTCCTCCCTTTCCGGAGCGAAGAGTAATAACGGCTTCATCTACGAACATACAATAACCTCGGTTTATGATCAAGTTTGTCCTGTCACCGATAGGATACCACAAAGTAACAGGGCAATAGAATATATGAAAATAAATTTTCAGGCAAAAAAACAGGCCTCAAATGTCGCCATTTGAAGCCTGCTTTCGCTTGACTCGAACTCAGACTGCCTGCTCTTCTTCAGGATATACAGAAACCTGCTTTTTATCACGGCCCAGTCTTTCGAAACGAACGCGGCCGTTTACAAGAGCGTACAGGGTATCATCCTTGCCAATACCAACGTTGGTACCGGGATGGATACGAGTGCCTCTCTGGCGGTATAAAATATTTCCGGCAAGTACAAACTGGCCGTCAGCCCTTTTAGCGCCAAGGCGCTTTGCGTTGGAATCACGGCCGTTCTTGGTAGAACCTACACCTTTCTTATGAGCGAAAAGCTGAAGATTCATCTGTAACATAATCGAGCACCTCCTTATTTCCGAATGGTAGAAATGGTAAGATAACGGGAACCGTATGTATCCCTGATTTCTTCAAGACCAAGACGCAGTGTCTCAAGAAGAAGTACTGCCTCATGACAGTCTTCCTGTCCGGACAGGATCTGGGAAACTTCCACATGGACGTGTCCTCCCTTTTCCTGCTGGAGCGGCTTGAAAGACGTAAACTTTTCGATCGCATTGCAGACCGTAACAGCCAGTACCGAAACAGCGGAACATATGATATCTTCCCCCGGGTCAGCATATCCGGCATGACCCTGGATATCATAACCCCACAAGGTACCGTTTGCGTCTTCAAATAGGGTGGCCTTGATCATGACTTAAGCGTTGATCGTACCGATCTTCAGTTTGGTATAAGCCTGACGATGACCGTTTTTATTACGGTAAGTCTTCTTTGCCTTATACTTGTAAACATAGATCTTGGGACCGCGGCCTTCTTCAAGGACCGTAGCGTTTACGGTAGCTCCCTCAACACACGGATTACCGGTCTTGATACCATCATCGGTAGCAACGAGGAGAACTTTGTCGAAGGTATAGCTTTCGCCTTCAATCAAACCTAATTTTTCGACGGAGACGATGTCTCCTTCCTGTACCCGGTACTGCTTTCCGCCTGATTCAACTACAGCGTACATGCGGGCACCTCCTTTACACTAAACTCGCTGAATACGGTAGGCAGAGCTTCTATAAGACTGTCTGCACTTTCACAACCTCTTCATGCGGCAACTATGAAAATATACCATAGATCCCGCTTCTTTGTCAATGAAAAAATCGTCTGTTTAACGGAATTTTATACGTATCGTCAGAGTATTATATCACAAAAAAAGCAGCCGGGTACGGGGATCCCGGCTGCACACTGAAAAAAGAAACAGCAATATGTCAATCCGACGGTTGATCGGAATAGACAGGCAAGATCAGATACTGGCCGCTGACCAGGCGGTCATCGGAAAGGCCGTTGATGGTTTTGACCTGGCTGATATATTTATTAGTACTCATGGTACTAAGTTTATGCTGATCCGCCAGATCCCAGAGAGTATCTCCCGGTTGGATCTGTATGGTCTCATAGGTTTCGACCAGATATTCATCGGCTTCTACTTTATGGGTGCCCTTTGTTAGAAACAGCAGGACGATCAATAAAATGACCGCTGTCAGCAGGATCAGAACAAGCCTTCTATATTGGCGGTGGATTCTCATACGCACAGCCGTTCGCCTTGTGCTTGCATGATTCACATATCCGTTCTTCTGTGCGGCGTGGCTGACTGTCATGACGTTCCCTCCCTTGTTTCAAATATATGTTCGGTGTGTTCTGCTAACCGTTCGTATGTTCGCATTATATACGAACATACGAACAATGTCAACGGCTTATGTTATGAAAAATAAAAAAATATTTTGACCGAACAAACGTTTGACAGCCAGATCATATTGATGCTATAATGCAGTAACAGAAATATAAAGTCTGCTCTACTCTGCTTCTTTTAATGACAAGAGGACCGATGCAGAGCAGCGTCATATAGATATTTGTCCCGGTGTTATGCCCGGGAAAGGTTAACATTACCGTAACGCTAACAAAGACAGGAGATCCGCGATGAAAGATTTATCCGAAAAGCAGCAGGCGATCATGAATTTTATGAAGGAATATCAGGATAAAAACGGCTTTTCGCCTTCGATCCGTGAAATTTGTGATGCTGTCGGGCTCAAATCGACCTCGACGGTTCATGGACATTTGAACCGGCTGGAAGAAAAAGGATATATCAAACATGATCCCGCGATACCCCGCTCATTCGTGATCTGCCGTCAGCCCGAGAAAACAGTGGAGGAATCTGTACGGGTAAGAACAAAAGTTCCCGGCACGGTACGAACTTCACAGGTCGAACAGACGGTCTATCCTTCTTCTCCGCAGCTGCCGGAACTGGTCGCTGTTCCCATTGTCGGTAAAGTAAGGGCAGGCGAACCGATCCTGGCTGTGCAGAACATAGAGGATTATTTTCCGGTCCCGGTCGAACAAACACACAATTCGGATTGTTTTATGCTGCGGGTACAGGGCGAAAGTATGATCAATGCCGGTATTTATGAAGGTGATCTGATCCTTGTCCGTCAGCAGCATTCAGCCAACAACCGTGATATTGTGGTGGCTTTATTAGGAGACAGTGTTACCGTTAAGACCTTTTACCGGGAAAATGATTATATCCGCCTGCAGCCGGAAAATGATTTACTGACTCCTATTTTGATCAAAGATTGTGTCATCCTGGGCAAGGTCATCGGCCTCTTCCGCTCCATCCGCTGAAGTACGTGAAACAAAGTCTATGAAGTTTTAACAAGAAAAAGCCTTTCGATACGTTGATACGTTTCGAAAGGCTTTGTTCATGTCCGGGAAAAGGACCTCTGCTCTCTATCTTCTTTTACTGTTTAATTTTCAAACTAAAAGACCTGCTGACCATTTTCGGTGCCGGTGATAAAGAACCGCTTGACAGCCAGATCGGCCTCAAGGCAAGCCTGATAAGGTCCTTTCTTCCAGGTGAAGATCAAAAGATTTTGACGGGGATTTTCGACCGTGATCGCTGCGTCCGGTGCAAAAGCGGCAAAGGTATTGCGGAAGCGCAAAAGCTGCAGCTGTTTCAGGACCACGTTGCGGCATAAGGCTCTGCGCATGTCTTCCCTGGTCAGGTTGGTGCGATTGATTTCTTTGTGAGCCCCTGCTCCGCCCCCTCTTACGGCTTCATAATCGTTTTTGCCGGCAAACAGATCCAGATACCATACCTGAGGTTTACCCGGCATAAAGAGCTGCAGGGCTCTGGCCAGGAGCATTTTATCGTCGTCTTCTCCCAAAGCGCTGTAATAGGTAGTATTGACCTGGTAATACATGTTTTTCTTGCCATGAAGGTTCTTGATCATACCGCCTCTTTGTACCAAAAGGTCGATCAGCTTTTGGATCCGGTCCTCGTCGATCAGGCCGGCCAGATCCAGCATGGGGATACCATCGTGGCAGCCAAGCATGTTGACGGTCTTAAGACCGCGCTCCAGGATCTCACCTGCCCAGACGGACAGGCGGGATCCGTCTTTATTTTCGATAGCGTCAATGATCAGCCCGGGCAGGAAGAAGTCGTAGACCATATAACCCTTCTGCCCGATCTTTTTATAGATCCCTTCCTGGTAACTGGCGTGGATCTCCGGCAGAAGAGTCAGACCCAGAGGCTGAGCTTCCTGATGGATCTTGTCAAGCAGATCCCAGGTGCCGGGTTCATTCAAAAAGTTTTTGGCTCCGACTTCTTTGGGGGCATAGGCGAATGCGTCCAGGCGGACGATGCGGGCTCCGTAAGAGGCCAATGTTTTCAGTACCTGGCGGTAAAAGTCCCAGACCTTTTCGGAGCGGATATTCAGGTCCATCTGTCCCAGGTAGCTTTTATGGCCATCGGCATCGGTCTTGACTTCCTGATAAAAAGTATTCCAGTAGGGAGCTTTTGTACCGTCTTTAAACTCGACCATCAGGATAGGCAGGCCGGGCTTGCGGAAAAACATTGACTTGATCAGTTCGGGGTCGGGTTCTATATACCCTTCCTCGGTCATTGTACCGTGGCCCGCCCAGAAACGGTTCCAGTTAATGAAGAAATCTTTGTATTCAGACTGATCGCCCTTTTCCAGAAGATCTTGAAATTGGGGAGAATTAACGGACAGATGGTTCAGAATAAAGTCCAGCTTCAGGTCGATGCCCAATTTTTTTAGCCTGGTAAGGGCATTTTGAGAAACCAGTTCCTGATTGATACCGTAATCGATGACAGAAAAGCCCCGGTCCAGGTCGCTGTGATAAATGGTCGGAAGGATATAAAAGGCGGAAAAGGTATCTCTGCCGTCCGGGCTTTCCAGAAAGTCGTCTATATCATCTAATGTCCCGCTCATGCTGTCCGGATAGGCATTGAGCATGGGGCCCCAGTTTAATGCTTCCATCATTCGCTCCTTAATTCGTCTGCCAGAATCTCTTTATACTCTGCGTAGCTGACCAGACGTCCGTCCTTGGTCAGGATAAAGGCAGCTTTGTGAGCCTGGGCATCCAGCTTGGCCTGTTCGATCTCAAGGACCATAGTGACAAAAGGACTGTCCGTCTGCCCGTCCCTTGCCCGCAGGCGGCGGTACAGGGCAGTTTCTTTGGGAGTACTGTTCAGGAAGATCGGCACGTCCACGCCGAAGAACCCGTCGCTGTTTCCGTGGGTCCATTCCAGGATTATGACGTTGATCGCAGTAAAGTCGACATTGTCGTACCAGAGCTCGGTATCGGTCCGCCCCATCCGTTTGAGCCAAATGGAAGAGGCACCGTTTTTAAATTGAGACAGGACCTGTTCCAGCTCTTTGAAATCCTGTTCATTTTCCGTTCCCAGATATCCGGCCAGAGCTGCGCGTCCGGCCTTCTGATAAGTGGCCAGCCAGGGATACTGCTGACAGGAGGAAGGGTCGGCATCGATGTCCCTGATCCACATTTCCTTCAGCTCTTTTCCCCGCTCGCTGCTGTACAAGTCTGCATCGATCAGGCCGCGGACACCGGCATGACGGAAGATGCTGATACGTTCGGCATCATTGTACATGGGGATGCGGCGGGGATAATTGTCACCGGACAGGATATAAGTCCCGATGCCCAGTGACTGTAAGTAGTATGCCAGGACGCGGGCGCAGGTGCTTTTACCGGAGCCGGAACCGCCGCAGATGCTGATCACGGCTTTTTCATGAGGGTTTTCCTCGACAACAGATATCAGTTTTTTTACCAGATAAGGCATGAGAAGGGTCATGCGCTGCTGGCTGTACTGATCGATACCGACGATATCCCCGGGTACATCTCCCTGGGGGACGGGGCCCGTGATCTGAGGGGCCTTCCAGGTATCGGCTGAAAATTGTTTTAATAGTTGCAGGCAGGACATAAAACAGCCTCCTTAATGATTCGTTTCCGTCATCTATGACTATTGTAAAGCTCTGTAAAGCAAAAAGCTACTATTTATGTCAAGCAAAAATGAAAATGTCCTGAATTAGTTCAAACATTAGCACCGGGGTACCGGTGCTTTTGTTTTCTTGAAAAGGAAGCCAGCAGCAAAGCTG
>OMYN01000037.1 GCA_900315265.1 uncultured Eubacteriales bacterium | reverse complement strand
GACATTATACCAAAAAGGGAGGTAAATGCTTTTTTTGTCGCAAACTCCCTGAAATACAAAGGTTTGGAACTAAAAACGGGTAGTGAATTTGACACTACCAGGGCTTTTTTGGAGGGAAAGTAATGGTAGATGATCCCTTTTGACATACCGCCTGCTTTGCAGATGGAATTCAGAGATCCTGCCTCATATCCGCTGCGGGCAAATTCAACGATGGCATTCTGCAGGATCAAGTCCTGCATCTGCTGGTTTTTCTCTGTACGGTTCATATACCTTCTCCACTATAAATAACGACCATATGGTCAATATTACATCAAATTGACCGGGTGGTCAAAAATCGGATAGCGGTTGTTTTTCTTCATCGGCATTAATGAGAGCCCCCTCCGGCCCTCCCTGCCCCTCGTTAGACACATCACACCGTGCTAATTTAATATCGAAACCAATCCGGAATCGGACCTTCATCGCGAAGGCCCGGTTCTTTTTTTGCCTTCGCGGAAGGAGGTGCGCCATACGGAGTCGGACGAGATCGCGATGAAGCGGAAGATCGCCCGCTGTCTTATGTACCGCGTCAAGCGGATGCAGCTTGACGACCTGAACCGGCTGCTCGTCTACACGAACATCCTGGACGAGATCTACAGCAGGTGCGTGAACGATGTGGACTCGGGGATGAATGAGTATGTGGAAGGAGTGGTGGGGGAGTTCCTGGGGAAGGCAGGGAATACCTGACAGGATGAAAGGCCTGTATGGATAAGTAAAAAATTTAGTTGACATAGTAAACATTTAACCATAAACTGTGAGTAAAACAGTTCATCGGAGGATGAGGCTATGGCAACGATCAAGGAAATCGCACAGGAAGTCGGTGTTTCGCAGGCAGCAGTGTCGCGTGTGCTGAATTATGATGAGAGCATCTCGGTAAGCGAGGAAACACGCAAGGCCATCTTCAATACGGCACAGAAGCTTGGCTATAAGAAAAAAGTTGTCTATCCGAAGATCGAGAATGTCACCTTTCTCTATTGGATCAGCGGGGAGGAGGAACTGGAAGATGTGTATTATAAATCCATCTATCAGGAAGTCCGGAAGCAGGCAAAGGCCTGCAATGTAAGCCTGTCCACAATCACAAAGGAAGACGGTCTCTCAGCAGTGCCGGACGGCCTTACTGCCTTTATCGCTATCGGATTCTTTACCAGAAAGGAACTCGATTTCCTTTACGGAAAATGCAGAAATGGGATTTTCATCGATTCTTCTCCTGACGAAAAGCTGTTTGATGCTGTGCGTCCGAATCTTGATTCCTTTGTCACGCAGATGGTCGATCACTATGTGGGGAAAGGACTGAAAAAGATCGGCTTTGTCGGCGGGGTTGACCGGGATATCAATTCAGAGCAGTCCGTAATGGATGTCCGGGAATGGTCCTTCCGTCAGAGTATGATCTATTATCAGATTCTGGATGAAAAGCTGATATGGACTACAGAACAGGTTTCGGTAGCTGAAGGTGTCCGGATCGGGAAAGATATTGCCAGATTGAAGAAGCGGCCGGAAGCACTGGTTATCGGGAGCGATACGCTGGCGATCGGGATACTTCAGGCGCTGAATGCGGCGGATATCAAGATTCCGGATGAGATATCGGTATTCAGCATCAACGATGTGAGTGTTGCCCGGTATGTGTCACCCCCGCTCTCCACGATGCATATTGATGTACCGCTGATCTGCGAATCAGCATTTGAACTGCTCAGGGACCGTATCCAGAAGCAGCGAAAAATCACAAAGACCGTTCTGATCAACGGAACTCCGATATTCAGAAAGAGCTGCATCTGAAAAGGTTCTGTCTCTGAAAGGCTCCATCCTGACGATGGAGTCTTTTTTTGTGCGATTTTCACAGTTTTTGTCAGCCAGAATTGTCAGAATTAGAGAAAATAGTAAAAAGCCTTGACCGGACAATGGTAAAATAATATTATCCAGATAGTAAAACATTTATCTAATAAAAAATAAAACATTGACGAAAGGAGAGAAATGAGCTTTTACAAAGGAATGGATGTTTCCCTCGCAAAAACTCTGGAGGGCCTGGGGGCTGAATATTTCCTTGATGGCAGAAAGACAGACCTGTTTGAGCTTCTGAAGGAATGCGGTACCGACCTTGTCCGGCTCCGGCTCTGGGTGAATCCCTATACGGATGACGGAGTCTCTTATGGAGGCGGTGCAAATGATATAGCAACTACCATAGAACTGGCACACCGGGTGATCAATGCAGGGATGATGTTCATGCTGGATTTTCAGTACAGTGATTTCTGGGCGGATCCGGCAAAACAGACGAAGCCGAAGGCATGGAAAGAGTATACAGGCCAGGAGCTGAGGGAACAGGTATATCAGTATACGAAGCGTGTCCTCTACACGCTGAAGGATGAAAATCTTATCCCATCCCATGTGCAGGTCGGGAACGAGATCACGAACGGTCTGCTCTGGCCGGATGGGAAATCGGACAATGTAGAAGATATGGCCCTCCTGCTAAAGGCAGGAGCGAAGGGCGTCCGGGAGGTCATGCCGGATGCGAGGATCATCCTCCATCTCGATTTCGGTACGGACAACGATCTTTACAGCCGGTGGTTTTCCGATATCGAACCGTACGGCGTTGATTTTGACATCATCGGCATGTCCTATTATCCGCACTGGAACGGGAAACTGGAAGACCTGCGGAACAATATGACCGACATGGCCGCACGTTTCCACAAGAATGTCATGGTGACGGAGACATCGATAGGATATACTACTGACCCGCTGGGCTGCAACGGAATGGTCTTTACCGAGAATGAGGAAAAGATGACCGGATATCCGGCCACGGAGGAAGGCCAGAAAGACTTCCTTTCCGACCTCATACGGACGGTGAGGGAGATCCCGGATGGCCGCGGCGAGGGGGTCGTATATTGGGAGCCCGCCTGGCTCCCAATCCCGGAATGTACATGGGCTACGGAACCGGGACGCAGATATATGCATGATAAGGTGGAAGCCGGAAATTCAAATGGAAACCAGGCGCTGTTTGATGCAGCGGGGAATGCCAATCCGGCTCTGCTTGCTTTATCATCAATGTAAAAGAGGAGGTTATCAGAAATGAAAAAGAAAGTGATCAGTGTCATGCTCGGAGCGCTCATGGCGGTATCCATGTTCGCAGGCTGCGGCAGCACGGGGGGAAACAGTTCAAGCGCTTCCGGTGCTTCAGGAGCTGACAAGAAGCTTACGATCTGGACGAACATGGAAGTCGAAGCGGATGCCATTCAGGAGATTGCTGATGACTGGGGAAAAACCAGCGGCTATACGGTAGAAGTCATCCATCAGTCGCCTTCCGTTCAGCAGTTTGCCCAGGCAGCAAAGAGCGCGGATGCACCCGATGCCGTCATCGGGATCCCGAACGACCAGCTGGCTGATTATGTCAACGCAGGCCTTGCTGAAGAGGTTCCGTCCGGCACATTTGATGATGCGGATTATTCAAATTCCGCAGTCATGAGCTGCTACTCAGGCGGAAAGGAATATGCGGCTCCTCTTGCCGTTGAGACGATCACTCTTTTCTACAACAAGGACAAGGTCTCCGAAGTTCCGGCAACATGGGAGGAGTTGATCGAGACTGCTAAGGACAAGGGCGGAGTCCAGTTTGATGCGACCAGCATCTATTATGACCTCGGTTTTGTACGGGCGAGCGACGGATACATCTTCAAGTATAATGACGGAGCCTATGATGTAAACGACATCGGCCTGGACAACAATGGGGCTATCGAAGCTTATGATTTCATTAATTCTCTCTATAAGGACTATGGCTTTGTCTCCGCAGATGTCACGGCAGATATTGCACGGAGCAACTTCCAGAACGGGCAGTGCGCCTACTATATCGGCGGCCCCTGGGATATCGACGGCTTTAAGTCTGCCGGTCTGAACTTCGATGTCGCAAAGATGCCTACCTTCAAGGGCAAGCCTTTTGTAACTCCCGTCGGCACACAGGTAAGCTTCGTCAGCAGCAAGTCGGATAATCAGGATGCCGCATGGAATCTGATCAAATATGTCTCCAGTGAAGGTGCCCAGAAGCTTTATGAAGCGGGCTCCCGTATCCCTGCAAAGCTTTCCGAGCAGGAATCCGATGCGATCAAGGGCGATGCGACAACAGCGACTTTCATTGAGCAGATCAACGACGGGGAGCCGATGCCTACCGTTTCCGAGATGGGCCAGCTCTGGGACATCTATACCAATAATATCCGGTCCATGTGGAATGGTGAGCTTACACCTGAGGCTACAGGAAAGAACATCGTTGATCAGCTGAAAGAAGCCATCTCCCTGATGGATTCAGGAAAGTAAGGATCTGGGATAATGAAAAAGCGGAACAACAGGAAAGCATACAGGTATTTGGCCCCGGCCCTGATCTCGATATTCATCGTTACGGTGATACCGATCATCTATACGGTCTACATTTCCTTTACGAACTACAACATGTTCCACATGGACGACTTCTCGTTCGTGGGATTTGCCAACTATGTTGAGGTTTTCACGGGGAAGATCCGCAGTGTGTTCTTTCCGGTGCTCGGGTGGACGGTCGCGTTTGCGACGCTCAGCACCTTTGGTTCCTATTTCATGGGACTTCTCCTTGCGGTGCTCCTCAATAACCCGCACATGAAGGAATCGAAGATCTACCGGGCACTCCTGATCGTTCCGTGGGCGCTGCCGTCGACCATTGCAATCCTTGCCTGGCAGGGACTTTTGAATGAGCAGTACGGCGGAATCAATAATTTCCTCCATGGGATCGGCATCGCGGCCAATATCCCCTGGATGACCAACCCCTTCTGGGCCAGGACAGGAATCATCATCGTCAATGTCTGGCTCGGATTCCCTTATATGCTGAATGTCTGCCTCGGCGGACTTCAGGCAATCTCCAAAGAGTATTACGAGGCGGCAGAGATGGACGGCGCTTCGAAATTCCAGAGCTTTAAATCGATTACCCTCCCCCTGGTGACGAAGCTCTCCATCCCTCTCGTAATCTCTTCTTTTGCGGCAAATTTCAACAACTTTGGCAATATTTACATGATCACACAGGGCGGTCCTGCCCGGGTGGACAATCAGTTCGCAGGCTATACGGATATCCTGGCGAGCACGACATATAAGATGACCACATGGTCCAACCGGTATGAGCTTTCGGCCACTTTCAGCGTGCTGTGCTTCCTGATCATCGGAACCTTCACGCTGGTCTGGATGCAGCTTTCCGGTTCTTTCAAGGAGGTAGACTGATATGAAGGACAAGATGACGGCCTCCCAGAAAAGAAACCTGTGGATCAGCCGGGTGATCCTCTGGATCGTGATCGCCCTGGTCCTGTTTCCTGCCCTATGGATCGTGATGTCCTCGTTTTCGGTTGGCGACAGCTTCTTCCTTTCGTCGCTGTTCCCGAAAAAACTGAGTTTTGAGCATTATGCAGAGCTTTTTACCAAGACGGATTTTGTGCTCTGGGTATGGAATTCCCTGAAACTGTGCCTGGTAGTTGCGGTTATCCAGCTGATCATCACATCGCTTGCAGCTTACGCTTTTTCCCGGATGCGTTTTACCGGGAGAAAATACGGACTGATGTCGCTTCTGATCCTGCAGGTCTTCCCCAACAGCATGGCTGTTGCCGGATACTATGTCCTGGTATATCAGTTCGGGCTGGTAGATAACGACCTTGCCCTGATCCTGGTACTTGCCGGCGGAAGCGCCTTCAATATCTGGCTGCTGAAATCCTATATCGACAGTATTCCTGTCGAACTGGATGAAGCGGCAAGGATAGACGGAGAGGGCGATTTCGGGATATTCATCAAGATTATCCTTCCGCTGGCCATGCCGCAGCTGGTGGTGATCTTCCTGTTCTCCTTTATCGCGACCTACAGTGAATATGTCATCACTTCGATCTTTCTGCAGACACCGGGCAAGATGACGTTGGCTCTGGGACTTCAGTCCTTCATTACGAACCAGTTCGCTGCTCACTGGACGATGTTCTCTGCAGCAGCAGTATGTTCTTCACTTCCTATCATGGCAGTCTTCATGGCCCTGCAGAAATTCATCCAGAACGGCCTTGTTTCCGGAGGAGTGAAAGGGTAAAGAAGGGAACAGGAGTAATTTTGACTCTATTACATTTGTAAAAAATAGATTGATGAAACGGTCGGCAGAGCATTCTGCCGGGTAAAACGATATTGCGGGACGGCATCAACAGCGATGCTTGTCCCGCTTTTCTTTTGTCGGATTCAGAGGAGGGTGGAGAAAAATATGGCATACCCGGGGTTTAGACATCAGATATTTTTAAAACTGCACAAAATTGTTGCTCAGACTCCGACTACGAGCTAAAATAAAAACGATGTGATCGGAGGAATGCCATGGAGCTTTACAAAGAACTGGCCGGTCTTCGGTGTTTCACACGGGAGGATATGATCAGACTGTGTGGAAGCGAGAACAGCGCGGATTGGTATATAAGAGATTACCTAAAAAAGGGATACATTGAGCGTATCCGGAGAAATCTGTATGCAGTGATCAGTCTGGAGACAAGCCAGCCGATACCGACGCGTTTTCAGATTGCCTCGCGCGCGGAGGAGGACGCCTGCCTTGTGTATCACAGTGCCTTTGAGTATTACGGATATGCGAATCAGGTCTTTTATGACATATACTTTGCGAGCGGGAAGAAGGTGCGTTCTTTTGAGTACGACGGAGTGAGCTATCATCCTGTGCTGCGCAGGATGACCGGGATGCAGATCAGTGCTGCGGCGGATGTAAGGGCCACATCTATCGAGCAGACGGTGGTGGATTGTATCGATGACCGGGAAAAAGCCGGCGGCCTGGAGGAAATGCTGCGGTGTCTGGCACTGATCCCGGCCCTCAATGAAGACAGACTGCTGGAAGCCCTGGAAAATTACGGGCAGGGGAAGCTGTATCAGCGGGCGGGGTATCTTCTGGAAGCATTCAGGCCGGGGTTTAATCTGTCGGAAGAATTTTTTGGAATCTGTGAGCAGTGCAGTTCGGCGAGCAAGGCATATTTCTCGGAGCGGGAACAGGATTTTATCTATCATAAAAGATGGAAGCTGTACGCGCCGAAAGATTTACAGGCATATATTAATAAAGGAGTTACGGATTATGATGCAATATGACCGGATTACGTTGGGCAAGCAGGCAAGGGAACTTGGCTTCGTCCGGGACACCTTTGAAAAAGTCTGCCGTCTTGTGGATGTTTTGGCCTTTTTTGAAGAGGATGGCTTTCTTTCAGAGTCCCTTGCTTTAAAGGGCGGTACGGCCATCAATCTGACCATCTTCAATCTGCCCCGCCTTTCGGTGGACATCGATCTGGATTATTCCTGCGATGTGAACCGGGAAAAGATGCTTGAAGACAGAGGACGGATCACGGAGCATATCCAGAAATATATGGCAGCAAACGGTTACAGTCAAAGTCCGAAGTCCAAGAATTATCACGCGCTGGATTCGTTTGTATATGACTATATCAATGCCGGCGGGATGAAGGACAATCTGAAGATTGAGATCAACTACATGCTTCGGTGTCATGTGCTGCCGGTAGCCCATCGAAAGATTTCTTTTTGCGGATATCCGAAAGATGTCAGGGTTCTTTGCGTGAATCCGCTTGAGATTCTTTCCGCAAAAAATGTCGCCCTGATGAACCGGGCGGCTCCGAGGGATCTCTACGATCTTTTTAATGCGGTCAACCTGGGACTGCTCGAAGAGGACAGGGACCTTTATCGAAAGTGCGTTGCCTTCTATGCGGCAATCGCCTCTCCCACGGTTCCCGATGGATTTTCGCTTGAAAGCATTGACGGAATAACGGCACAAAAGGTCAAGTCCGCTCTTATTCCGGTTTTGAAGAGAGCGGAGCACTTTGATTTTTTGGAGGCTCAGAGACGGGTTAAGGAATATCTTGGGGAAATCCTGGTGCCAATGGAGGCGGAGACAAAGTTCTGGAATGCGTTCAAGGAGCATGAATACAGGCCGGATCTGCTGTTTGAAGATGCGGATATTGTGAAGCGGATAAAGGAACATCCGATGGCGAAGTGGAAGTGCAGTAACAATAATTGAAATCGAAGACGAAATTTGCCCCCCTCCAGCCCTCCCTTCCCCTCGTCATACACATCACACCGTGCTAATTTAATATCGAAACCAATCCGGAATCGGATCTTCTTCGTGAAGGTCCGGTTCCTTTTTTGTTGCCATTTTTCGGGAGGTGCGCCATGCGGAGCAGTGCCAATGTGTTTGTAAATGTTCAGGGTTTTAGGGGCGGAGCCACTGTCAAGATGCCTTTTGACGTCAGACAAAAGGCGTATCTTGCAAAAATATAGGATTTCAGCGGGAAAGGAGGTGTAACAGTGTAGCAAAAATCAAAGAAATTCAGTGTTTATGCGGTGTAGCAGCGGGTGTAGCAGTGTAACAACGAGGTGTAATACCAGACGAAGTGTAGCAGTGGTGTAGCACCTCTTTTGCAGCAGTGTAGCACTTGAAAGTGCAGCACTGTAGCAGTGGCTGTAACAGGGTGCTGCAGCAGATTTGAAAGGACAGATTATGGAAGAAAGAAAAGCAAAACTGTATCGGGCATATCCCGATGATGAGGAAAGGATCGCAGAATTCAGCAGCAGGCATCATATTGAGTCTTCGGCACAATTTATGCATTTCATTGCGGAGCATCTTGATCTGCTTGAGCTCGCCTTTAATTCGTCGCAACTTGCGACGGATTCCATCGACGGATTGGCAACCGGAAATGTGTCCCAACTTGGGACACATTTCCCGGCAGGAGATGGCAGCAGAAATATTTCCCCAGTGGGGAATAATTTCGCTTCTTTCGACCGCACCGACCTTCTCTCCGCCGTCAGCGCCTCCATGGCCGCCCTGCAGAAGTTCCCCCGGCCGCTTCATCCCGACATTTTCGTCACGGCGGATCTCGCCTTTGACGCCCGGGCCGAGCATGTCCGGAATGTCACCTTCGGTATCGACATGACCTTTCCTTCCCTCTTCCCGGAGCCGGTACACTGGTCCCTGGAGCAGCGGCAGGAATATTACAATCGCCTCCGGGCGGAGTGGGATCTCTACGGCAACGCGGCCATCCGCGTCGAGCAGGCTTACGACGGCCGGCGGGACCTGCCCGAGGATTACAAAGACCGGCCAAAGATTAAGACCAAGTACGGCTATATCACGCAGGAGTTCCTCGAATACCATCCCTGGTATGTCCATCCGGAGTGGTGCGATTACCACCTCCTCCGCGACCTGGACCACGAGAGCATCCTTTTTCCCGAACTCGACTGCCCCGAGGGCACGCAGCAGGTCCTCGAGCAGCTGGATGCGCACCCGATGCAGGGCCCGCTCCGCGATATGAGGTTCGATCCTGGCGAAGTCAAGTCCTGGCTCGTCTGAGCTCCTGCACGACCGGAAGATCTGCTTCCGGCTGACCGGCGCGGAATACGACCGCTTTCAAATGCTGGTGGAGGCCGAGTACGGCACTGCTGCAAACGCCGCCAGCCGCTTCATCCGGGAGCACATATTCCTTGATACTAATGTAAAACTCGTCCGTCAGATCTGGGCCGACACTCGGGCGATGAAGACCGACATCGAGCTGCTGATGCGAGGAATGGAAAGTCAGAATAACTTTCCTGCCTACAGTAGCCTCAGCAACATCCTGACGAAGACCGAGCTGCAGCTCGACCGCATCGGGCGGATCCTTGAAGACATGACAGAGGAAGGAGGCTGCGATGGCGATCACGAAGATCACGAATATCGGTGAAAACAGCGGGGCCGGCTCGCGCGCGGCTCACCTGAAGAACGCCCTGAAGTACATCATGAATCCGAAGAAGACCGAAGGCATGACGCTGGTCGGCTCCAACTGCGGAACGGATCCCCAGGAGTGCTTCGAGCGAATGATGGAGACGAAGGAAATCTACGGCAAGACAGGCGGCCGCCAGGGCTACCACATCGTGATCTCATTCAAGCCAGGCGAATGCAATGAAGAGACCGCAATGGTCATCGCCCGCGATTTCTGCGACCAGTACTTGGCCGGCGATTATGACTACGCCTTTGCGGTCCATAATGACCAGGCCCATATGCACATCCACATCGTCTTCAATTCCGTCAACCGCAGTAATACGCTGAAATATCATTACAGCAACGGCGACTGGGAAAAGAGCATCCAGCCCATTACGGACGAGCTCTGCCGCAAGTATGGTCTTTCGATCCTCGAATGCGACAAGTCCGCCCCGCGAGTAGGCAGGACTTACGCCGAGCACATGGCGGAGAAGAATGGAAAGCTGACCTGGACCGACATCATACAGGCCGACATTGACTTTGCCATTTCGCAAACGTCGACCGAATCCGACTTCATGGCCTTCATGAAGTCTATGGGCTACTCCATCCGCATTGGGCATTCCGGGAAAT
>OMYN01000010.1 GCA_900315265.1 uncultured Eubacteriales bacterium | reverse complement strand
AGCTTTGCTGCTGGCTTCCTTTTCAAGAAAACAAAAGCACCGGTACCCCGGTGCTAATGTTTGAACTAATTCAGGACATTTTCATTTTTGCTTGACAGCGCTAAATCGGCTCTAAACGGCATAAACAAAAATTTTTTACATCATTTTAAAAAGCCCTTCCTGCCGATCACGGCGGGAAGGGCTTACTTCTAACAGGGTTGACGGCAGCCGGCAGATGGCAGGGCTTCTTTCATTCTCTGGCCAGGATCTTGATGGAGTTGACTCCTTCGGCCTGGGTCAGGCCGTCTATGATCTGGTCCACATCCCAGGAATCATCCAGCACTTCCATGCTCAATGTAACATCTGCCAGATCATTGATCGGGATCGACTGGTGGATGGTCAGGATATTGACCTTGGCTTCTTCAAGGATGGACAAAAAGCGGGGCAGCACACCCGGCGCGTCGACCAGGCGGGCATAAATGGTAAATACCTTGCGATGGACCATATCCGTGAAGGGCTCGATCATGTCCTTGTACTTGTAAAAAGAACTGCGGCTGATACCGGTCATATCGACGGCTTCCTGCACCGTCGACGCTTTACCGGCCGCTATCAGTTTTTTTGCTTCCACCACCTGCGTGAAAACTTCGGGCAGCGCTTCTTTATCGACAATATAAAACGTTCTTTTCTTCATGTTAACTCCCTGTTCGTCTGTCACACAAACACAAATGTTTGCCATCGATGGTGAGTATACTCCCATTGTACACATGGCTCAATGGAAGAATTGTCAGAAACTATGCCGCTTTTAGAAAAAAACGTGCACAATATGCATATCGTGCACGTTTTTTGCGGATAAGATCCTTATTTCTTTTCCTGCATGGAATCCAGTACCGGCTGCAGCTTGTCAGCAACATTTTTGATGTCGTCGATGCTGGTAGTGAACCAGGTCTTATCATCGATCTTGGTGACGTAGTAGAACTCGTCCAGGCGGTAATAAGTCAGGGTAAAGGAGGTGCCGTCCGTCATATTCAGGGTGAATTCCAGCTTGTCATCGGGATCATAGTCGGGCTCCTGATCATCGATCTCATACTTGGGAGCGATCTCGATCATAGCCCGGTAGAGGCCGCCGAAACTGTCTGTGGTAACCAGCTTGTCATCCATCTGGTAAGAGGTAAGGACGTCCTCGGCCGCGACACTGCTTTCACTGTCGATATCTTCCCTCTTGATCACGAAGTTATGGGTGCACTCCCCTCCCGCCAGGCCGGCGCCTTCGGCCGCTTTCTGGGAGAAGGTAATGGAACCGGATTCCACCGACGTGATGGGCTTTAAGAACATCAGTTTATTGACGAAGTCAAAGGGCTCCCACTTGCGGTCGGTCATACAGGACGCATCCACGCCCAGCACCATATTGCTGTCTGCCTCGCGGAAATAGATGCGGTCGCTGTTATCACCGTATACATAGCCGAACAGATAGTCCGTGGTGTTATAGGTATAGCTGCCTTCGGAACCGCTGCGGGTGGTAATGGTCTCCCGGTATTCGGGATCATCCTCGGTCAGACCGTACTTACTGAAATCACTGCAGTTGGGATCGATGGTTTCTACGACTTCGGGAGTCGTCAGCTTGGCGAAGTAGGTAGAGGAAAGATCCGCCGCTACTTCCAGGGTCGTGTTCTGGTAGGGCTCTACGAATTCCATATCCGAGGTGATATAAGTCGCCTGCCCGCTGGCGGCCGGCTGGGTCCCGCCGTCTTCTTTCATGGTAATATGGACCGGACGGGATCCCTTCTTATGAACGTAGAGTTCCGTCATGGTTCCGTTTTTGACATCGATCTCTGTGATCGTGTTCAGACGGAGGGTGCTCATGGTGTAGGAAGCATAGTCCGCATAGGTCGAGTTGCAGGCATAAACGGTATCGTCGCCTTCCAGGCGGCAGAAGGCATAGGTGCCGTCACTGCTGACGTTGCCTATATCCATGGATTTGGTGCTTCCGTCCTTCATGGTAACCGTAAGTACCGTGGGATCTTTCAGGCCGAAATCATTCAGACGGTCCGGATCGGTGACATTGTCCTCGATCTTCTTATAAGCCTGGAAGATCGAACTCAGACTGACAAGGTTCTGATAAAGGTGGGACAGTTTCCAGTCTTCATGCCCCTCAAGCACGTAGGCATCCTGCCCGTCCGACGTTTTTTCGCCCGTCGGGGTCAGCACGATGGTATCCAGCTTGGATACCAGTTTGATGGAGGCTATATCGTCCTTATTGTTATCCCACAGCGTCTTGTAGACGAAGCTTTCCGAGGACTCCTCAGGCTGGGAATCCGCCACCTTCTTGTTGTGGACCATCACGAAAACGACCAGGGCGGCCAGGACAGCCAGGGCGCACAGCATGATGATCACGCGTTTTTTCATAGATAAGGGCTGTGACATTAGCGATGTCTCCTTCTCTGGTAAATGACGATTCCGGCAATAATGATGGCAGCCGGGATCAGAACAACAAAGATCAGTGTTGTTACAAAGAAGTCGGACTGAGTCGTCGAGATCTTGCCCTCTTCGATATTCTTATTGGAGATATACAGTTCGGTCGTGGAATCCTGCAGATAATCGGCTGCGATCGTTACCAGACGGTAGTTGCCGGTCACGACTACGCTGTTGGAACTGTTGTTGATAAAGTCAGAGTTGCCGATAACGACCATCTTGGTAGTGCCCAGGGTGCCGTCAGTCCGGCTGACCTGCTCTTCTGCGGAAACAGCCAGCGTGAAGGGGCCTTTGGTATCGCCGTCTTCGTAAACGACGGTATTGTTGCCTTCGCCCTTCAGGATAGCACCGTCCGAAGTGGTCACCAGCTTGGTGACGGTTTCACCTTCCTCGATATCATCGCTGATATTGATGGCGGCCGGCAGGGTCATCAGCACGTAATTGTTCTGATCTTCAAACTGGTACTTGGTGATCTCGCTGTCCGAGTTCAGTTCCGGCTTGATAATGAAGGGGTAGGTATAGTAGTTGCTGGAATTGGTCTCGACCATAGTGCCTGCCTGGATGGATAAGCCGTAACGGCTCAGAAGCCGGTCGAAATTAGGAAGCGAAGGAGTATCGTTGGCTGCCAGGAACATCATGCGGCCGCCCTGCTCCATGAAATTCAGAAGGGTCTGATACTCTCCGTCCGTCAGGTCTTCACGGGGATTGTTGACCAGGACGACGGTATAGTCATTGGCTTCCAGATCGCTGATATTCTGAGTGACCAGGTTGAGGGTGTCGACCTTGTAGTTGGTGTAGCTCAGGTAGTTGGTAAAGTCGCTGCTGAGCAGGGTCTCGGAATGTCCCTGCAGCTGGTAAAGGACCGGAGTGTCCTGCAGGCAGACATACTGGATGGCGCTGGTCAGGGCCTCCTCGGCCGAGAAACCGGTCACGTTGTGAGTCAGGGTGGAGTAATCATCCTGGGTCACATACATATTGTTGATGGGAATGGTCTTGAACTTTTTGGTCGTATCGTTCTGCACGATCAGGCTTCCGTTATCCAGCGTATTGGACGTGTCCATCAGGAACTGGTTGGCAAAAGTAGGATCGGACAGGGGATCGACTTTGACAAATTTCACCTTTTTGGAAAGGTCGCAGTAAGCTTCGACCAGCTTGATGACCCTGCGGTTGGTCTCGTTCTCTTCTGTTCCCTGGTTGTAAAGGCCGTAGACCGTTACGTCGTCTTCCAGAGAATCCAGGATCTTCATAGTGGTCGCGCCGGGCGTGTAAATGTCATTGCCGGTCAGATCGACTTTGAGTTTGAGCTGGCTGAACAGGACATTGAATAAAACCAGGGCAGCCAGAAGGATGATCGTGGTGACCGTTGCGTAACCGCCGTATTTAAGGCTTCTTTTACGCTGGCTGGCACTGCGGTAGCTGAATTTTTTCATAGCAGGGGCCTCCTTAGTTCCAGCGCCGTCTCTCGATGACCTGGTAGGTCAGGAAGAGGAAGAAGGCTGTCAGAGAAAGGAAGAAGATGACATGGCTGAAGGAGAAGGAGCCGCTGAACATATCTGCGTACCGTTCGAAAATGGACAGGGACTTTAAGATCTTGCCGGTCAGCCCGTCAAAGCCCTGAGGATGGATAAAGAAGACGACGACGGTCGCCACCGCGCAGACGATGCCGATGATGGCGGTAAGGACCGCTTCATGAATGGAATGGTATACCAGGAACATCACGATGGCCAGTACCACCAGAAGGACGGCCAGCGAAACGTAGCGGGAGGTAGACACGATGGAATAAACACCTTCGGTCAGCATCAGGAAGGTAAAGACTGCGATGGTGACGACGGCCGCGATCAGCTGATTTTCCGTCAGGGACGAAATAAACATACCGATCGAGATAAAGGCACATCCCAAAAGGAAGAAGGCTATGTAGCCGCCGGCGGTCATACCGGCCGTCATCTCTCCTTTAAAGACCGTCACGGTGACCAGCGGCTGAAGCAGGCTGACGGCCAGCACGATGGAGAAGACCAAAAGAGCCGCGAAGAACTTGCCCAGTACGATGCCCCAGGTGTGGATGGGCGAGGTCAGAAGGATCTGATCGGTCTTGTTTTTACGCTCTTCGGACATGATCCTCATGGTAAGGACAGGCACTACGAACAGGATCAGCGAGGAGCAGGCGTTCAGCACGTGATAGTAATCGGCGTACTGATAATAAATGGTGTAGAAAACATAATAGAATCCCATGATGGCAAGCATCATGCCGATAAAGACATAGCCCAGCGGATTCTTGAAATAAGTCTTGAGCTCCTTTAAAAATACGGCTTTCATACCTTAACGCTTTGCCTCCCTTTCTCCGGTCACCTGCAGGAAGATATCCTCGAGGTTGATCTCGTTTGTCTTCATCATCAGGATCGGATAATTATTGGTACTGCAGAAGTCAAAGACAGCCTCCCGTACGTCGACATTTTCTCCGGCTTCCAGGCGGACGTCTACCGAACCTTCTTCCCTGACGCGGATCAGCTCGGCCGACTCGACGCCATCGATGGCTTCGAGCCCCGTCAGGATCTCGTTCTTGGGTCCCCGGATGCGCATTTCAAGTTTGTTGATCTGCAGCACGTTTTTGGACAGGTTCTCCGGCGTATCCACCGCGACGATGCGGCCGTGATTGATAATGATGAGCCGGTCGCAGACTGCCTGTACCTCCTGAAGGATATGGGAGCTCAGCAGAATGGTGTGGTTCTTACTAAGGTTTTTGATAAGGTCGCGGACTTCGATGATCTGCTTGGGATCCAGTCCGACGGTCGGCTCGTCCAGGATCAGGGTGCCCGGATCTCCGACCATAGCCTGGGCCAGGCCGACACGCTGCCGGTAACCTTTGGACAGGTTGCGGATCAGACGTTTACGCACATCCGCTACCCTGGCCAGCTTGCATACCTGCTCGATGGTATCTTTCTTGCTGGCAGCCGGGACATGTTTTAAGTCGCAGGCAAAATCGATATATTCCTCTACCGTCATGTCGGTATAAAGGGGCGGGATCTCGGGCAGATACCCGATCCGCTTTTTAGCCTCAAGAGGCTGTTCCAGTACATCGATGCCGTCGATCAGCACCTGACCTTCGGTAGAAGACAGGTAGCCGGTGATAATGTTCATCGTCGTAGATTTACCGGCTCCGTTAGGTCCCAGAAAGCCTACGATCTCTCCGTCTCCGACGGTAAAGGAGATGTCATCCAGAGCCAGATGATCTCCGTACCGTTTGGTGAGATGATTAACCTCTATCAAGGTAAATACCTCCTTGAAATCAATATGTTTCGATTATAATTCGTATATTTGAACAATTTGTGAATAATCCGAAACCGTGCAGTGAACGGAAGGGCACTTAACCCGGACTTCTCTGAAAATGCGCCGGTAAAGCCGTGATTTTCTCGCTTTTCAAGGTTTCTTTTCCGTGTTATCATACCCTGTAATGACAAGAAAAGGAGGACGCATGAACTTTCTGAAAAAGCACTGGATTTTTGTCATCTGGCTGGTCCTGATCATTCTGCTGATCATTTTGAAGAAACCTTTCTGGTGGGGCCTTGTCCTGACCCTCCTTCTGCTCCTATGCTCTTTGCTGATCCACTTGCCCAATACCCTGGGCTGGGCCGGCTACTTTCTGAAGACCACCTTCCATAAGGAAGATGCCTCTTTTTCTGTCCTTGAAAAAGCTCATAAAAAAGGGATGACAAGCGCAGCTCCCCGCATCCTTTACGGGATGGATCTTCTGAAAAAATCCCGCTTCGAAGAGGCTAAGACCGAGTTCGAGGACGTGGTGACCATCCCCAAGCTGTCGCCGGTCCTTTTAAAGATTGCCCGCCAGGACCTGGGCATAGCCTATTATAAATGCGGAGACCTTGACCGGGCCCTGGCTACCTACCTGGTAATGGAAAAGGACTACGACATCCTCAGCGCGGATTTTTACACCACCCTGTCTTACTTTTATATTATGAAAAACGATCTGAAAAAGGCGGAAGAAGTCGACCAGAAGGCCCTGGGCCAGGACGAATCTTTTGCCGGGGCTTTTGACAACATGGGCCAGATCCGTTACCAGCAGGGGAGGCTTGACGAGGCCATGGAGTACTATCAGCGGGCCGTTCAGGTCAAAGACGATATGCCCAGCAGTTATTATTACATGGGCCTGATCGCGGAAAAACAGGGGAAGACGGAGGATGCCCGCCAGTATTTTACGGCAGCCCACAACGCACCCCTTACCGGCCTTAATACCGTTACCCGCTCTCAGGTGGACGAAAAATATCAGGAATACCTAAACAAATGATCTGTTATTGAAAGGAGCTTTTATGGACATCGTACTTTGCCAAAGCGGCAGGACCCTGGAATTTGCCAGGTCGGAGCTTATCTGGTATCTGACCCGGACCGGCTGCCCTGCCCTTCATATAGAACTTTCCGTGGCCCAGGCCGATGAGATGGCTGCCGCCGGTCTTCCCGCCGTGGCGGATCCCTCGCTGGATGATCAGTACCTGGTCCATGTGGAAAACGGGCTGGGCTTTATCAAGGGAATCAACCAGCGCAGCGTCCTTTTAGGCGTCTACCGCTATCTGACCCTGATCGGCTGCCGCTTTTTAAGGCCCGGCAGGGAATGGGAGATCATCCCGACGCTGCTTACTCTGTCCGATTACGATGCCGGCGAAGCCCGCACGGCTTCTTTACGCCACCGCGGGGCCTGCATCGAAGGCGCCGACTCTATCCAGAATATCCTGGACTTTATCGACTGGTCGCCCAAGATCGGTTTTAACAGCTTCTTTTTGCAGTTTGAAACGCCCCAGATCTTTCTGGACCGCTGGTATAATCACATCGACAGCCCCATGCTTAAGCCCGCAGGCTGGACCATCGAGGACTCCCGCCGGATTCTGCCTGCTCTTGACGCAGCTATAAAGACCCGCGGCATGATCGAGCACCGGGTCGGCCACGGCTGGACCAGCAAAGTACTGGGCTGCTCAGCTACCGGCTGGGATTCCGAAGGCAAGGACCTTGACGAAAAGACCCGGCCCCTGGCGGCCATGGTGAACGGTAAGCGGGGCCTTTATTACGGCGTCCCCACCAACACCAACCTCTGCCTGTCCAACCCGGAAGCTGTCGAAAAATTCGCGGACCAGGTAGTCCGCTACGCAGCCGCCAACCCCACTGTGGACTACATCCATATCTGGCTGGCAGACGATGCCAACAACAGCTGCGAGTGTGATCAGTGCCGGAGCAAACGGCCTTCCGACCATTATATGGATCTTCTGAACCGCATCGACCAGAAACTGACCGCCGCCGGATCCAGGGCCCGCCTGGTCATCCTTCTTTATGTCGACCTTTTGTGGGCACCGATCCAGTCAAAGCTGAACGATCCCGACCGCTTCGTACTCATGTTTGCCCCCATCACCCGTACCTTTGAAAAATCCTACGCAGACCACGGGGACATCCCGGACGAACCTGAGTTCAAACTCAACCACCTGAAATTCCCCAGCGATATCGAGAGCAACCTTCGTTTTCTGAAAGATTGGGAGAAGGCTGCCCCGACCGATGCCTTTGTTTATGATTATTACATGGGCAGGGCCCATTACGGGGACCCCACCTATGTCAACCTGTCCCGCGTCATGTGGAAAGACCTGGAATATAACCAGCATCTGGGCCTGAACGGCATCAACAGCTGCCAGGAGCTGAGGGCCCAGTTCCCCAACGGACTGGCCGATTATGTCATGGCCCGTACCAGTCTTGACCAGTCCCTGACCTTTGACGATATCGCTAAAGAATATTACAGCGCCTGCTACGGAGAAGACGGAGAAAAAGTCTTTAAGATCATGTCTGACCTTTCGGACTGCTTCAGTACGGACTATATCATGAAGATCGGTCCCCGCGTCAACGAGGATCTGGCCAACCGTTTGGACAGGGTCCCTGCCCTTTTGGGCAAATTGTCTGCTCTGATCACCACTCACGTATCGGTCCAGTTTCCGGTCCAGCAGCGTATGTGGGACCTTCTCGGTTATTTCGTATCCTATATCGACATTCTGTCCCGCATCCTGCAGCTGTCCGCTTCCGACCAGCCCGACGAAGCCGATATAGCCTTCCAGACCGAGTACAAACCTTTCGTCTGGAACCTGGAACTGGAAGACCAGGCAGGCTTCGACACCTACCGCAGCCAGGAGATCCTGGGCCGCGCCATCGATCCCCAGCGGCCCTGACAGGGCGGCGGTCCGGACAGCCGTCAACAATCGCATAGAAAAACGCCTGTTCTTTAAAAGGACAGGCGTTTTCGTTTTAAATCAACACGTATGCGGTCATCAGTACCACTGCTTGATGCGGTGGAACCAGACGCCGGCGGGGTCGCCAAGCTCTTTCATGTGTTTGGACATGATGTTCATATATTTTTCTTTGACCTTGGCATAGGCAGGATCGTAGCAGACGTTGTGGATCTGGTAAGGATCTTTCTTCAGATCGTACAGCTCGCCCCGCTCGCTTTCGTTGAAAGTCAGCTGGTATTCGTGATCGCGGACCATGCGCTGGCGGGCTACGTAGAAGTGATTGTGGTACTCCCCGTAGACCTCGGTACGGCCGTTGTCACGGCTGCCGTCTTCCATCAGGTCCAGAAAACTTTTGCCCTGTACCGGAGTGGGCGGCTGCGTGCCGGCAATATCCAGGAAGGTGGGCATCAGCTCATGCAGGTAGACGAAACTGTCATTATCGGTATGGCCCAGCCCCTTGACCACCATAGGAATATGGTAGATCTCGTCAAAGGTAAAGGCACCCTTTTCGATCAATTTGTGGGCGCCCATGCAGTCGCCGTGATCGCAGGTGTAGACAATGACCGTGTCGTCATACAGGCCGGTTTCTTTCAGTTTTTTCACGATCAGACCGACCATATCGTCGATCAGGGTACAGTGGCCGGCATAACGGGCGAAGATCTCCTGGAATCCCTTCCAGCCGTAATCTCCCAATCCCCACATCTTCTCGGTCAGCCAGTAGCCGTAAGGTTTGTCCAGCATATCGTCTTTATAACTGGGGTGCTCAGGGAAAGATGCCGGATCATACATGGAATAATAAGGTTCCGGCACGATGCTGGGGCTGTGGGGTCCCCAGAAGTTGGCCCAGATAAAGAATGGTTTATCGGTATCTTTAGCTTTATCGATCAGACGGAGGGTCTCATCAGCGACAAAATACTCGATAGAATCCTCGACCCGGCCTTCCAGCTTGCAGAACATTTCCTGGATCTGCAGGGCCGGATTGTCGCCTAAGAAACCGTGCGAAACGTCGACTCCGTCTCCGTCGTGTTCTTTCAGCCACTCTTCATAATAATTGGGTTTGTTGTCCGGCGGCTGATTGAAGATCAGATGTTTATAAACGCCGCTACCGGGGAAGGCATAGCCCATGAAAGGTTTTCCGTCGTCAAAGCCGCAGTCCCTGGGAGTGCGGGAGGGGCTGACATGCCACTTGCCCGCATAGCCGCAGTAATAACCGGCGTCATGCATGCACTGGCCCAGAAAAGACACTCCCGGTTTATAGTCAGTAAAGTTATCGATCACCCCATTGGTGTGGGGATATAAACCGGTCATGATGGCTGCCCGGGCCGGCGCGCAGATGGCCGACGGGGTGTAGGCATTGTTGAACTTCATGCCTTCCTGTGCCAGGCGGTCGATGTTAGGCGTCTTTACGTCGCAGAACTCCTTCATATTATAGGCGCCGACCGTGTCCATCCGCTGCTGGTCGGACATGATCAGCAAAATATTTTTCCGTTTTTTTGCCATGCTTTCCTCCTTAAAAAGTTATTGAAGGCCCGATCCGTCGAAATCAGGACGAAGGGACATATTCTGGGAATCCTTTCCCTGCCGGTAGCCCTCCAGCCCGTTGGCCAGGGCCCGGTCGACGACCGATTCATACTCAAAGGTAGTCAGGCGGCGGTCGATCTCGGGATACTTTTTCGCATCCCCCCAGGGGGTGTACTGTCTCAGCAGGCTGATCAGGATCTGGCCGGGCCGGTAGTGGCTGCCCAGATAATCCATCAGATCCATACTGTCCCGGCGGCAGCCCGGCAGCACCAGATGGCGGACCAGGGTCCCCTTCAGCAGCCGTTTCTGACTGTCAAAGACAGGACTGCCCGTCTGCCTTACCATTTCCTCCAGGGCAGGAGCCGCGGCTTCAAAGTAGTCAGCCGCCTTGGAATAGCGGGCCGACAGGCGCGGATCTTTATATTTAAGATCCGGCATATAAATGTCGATCAGCCCGTCCAAAGACTCGATCGCTTCCAGGCTCTCATAGCCTCCGCAGTTGTAGACCACCGGGATCGTCAGATCCTTTCTGATCTGCTGCAGGGCCTCTTTGATCTGGACCACATAGGGAGTAGGCGTTACCAGGTCGATGCAGCTGGCTCCCTGCTTTTGAAGGTCCAGCATGATCTCTTCCAGCCGGCCGGTCGAAATGACCCAGCCTTTATTTTGAATGGAGATCTCATAGTTTTGGCAGAAGACGCATCTGAGATTGCATCCGCTGAAAAAGACCGCTCCTGCGCCGAAGCGCGCTTCCTTTCCGCCGGGGCCTCCTTCCGCATATTTGGTCGTGTCGCCCCCGATCAGGCAGGGCTCTTCTCCCTTATGGATCATGGCCTTGGCAGCCCTGAGCTGCCCTCCTGCTCCGCACAGGCCCGTCTGTCCCCGGGTCCGGTCGCAGCCGCAGCGCCGGGGACACAGATTACATGTTTCAAGTGTCAGCATGTTTTCATCTTACCCCGCCGCCCATAAAAAAGCAACTCCCGCGGCCCTTTCGTGCTATACTGAGGTCAACAACTTCTCGGGAGGCAAAACTGTATGCAGAATCAAGGTCAGATTTCCAACGCCGCTGCCTTTCATCCGCAGCTGGACGTTCATTTTTCAAAGGATCCTTCCGCTCCTTCCATGACGGCCGCGGTCAAGGTCCTGGATGATCAGCACGTCCGCATCTCCATGTATGCCCCGGCCGCCGGGACCGTAGAATATGTCCCCTTCGGGGATCCGGTCCCCATGTCCAGGGACTCCAAGGGCATGTGGACGGTCGATCTTCCCATAGGACGCGGCGGTTTCCAGTCTTTCTTCTTCCAGGTGGACGGGGTCATGGTACTAAACCCCATGGCACCTATCGGCTTTGGCTATTCCATGCCCATCAATTACATGGATCTTCCCGGAAAAGAATGGGACTTCTGCGAGCTTAAAGACGTTCCCCACGGCTCGGTGGGTCAGGAATTCTATTATTCGAATGTGACGAAAAGCTGGCAGAGCTGCCTGGTCTATACTCCCGCCGATTACCAGACATCCGGCAAAAAATACCCGGTCCTGTACCTGCAGCACGGCCACGGCGAGAACGAAAAGTGCTGGGTCAACCAGGGACGGATCAACTTCATCGCCGACAATCTCAACGCAGAGAGCAAGGCAATCCCCTGCATCATCGTTATGAATGACGGCATGGTACAGGTCAGGGACAGTGATTACCCCTTAGCGGAAGGCGCCGCTCTGGAGCCCCAGGATTACGTAGACGTGCCCCGCCATATGGAATCGTCCGTCTTTCCCCGTATGCTGGTCGAAGACTGCATCCCCTTTATCGAGGGTAAATACCGCTGCCTGACCGGGAAAGGGGACCGCGCCATGGCCGGTCTTTCCATGGGCAGCATGCAGACTTCCATGACGGTCATGACCTACCCGGATCTGTTTGCCTGGGCAGGGGTCTTCAGCGGTTTCCTGGGAGCTTTGCACGGCCTGACTTCGGGCAATAACGGACATCTGAAGATGCTGGACGATCCGGCCGAATTTGCCGCATCCTATAAGCTCTTCTTCCGCGGCATCGGTGAAAACGATGACTTTTTAAGCATTTTCGACGATGAGACAAAGCTCATGGCTGATCATAAGCTTTCGCCCGAAGACTGCCCCATCCACCAGATCCATAAATACCCGGGCCGGCATGAATGGAACGTGTGGAGGCTGATGGCCAGGGACTTTCTGGTACAGATCTTCCGATAAAACGGAACAGGGGAATATAGGCATATAAAAAGGCATAAAGAAAAGGGAAAGCCCCTCTTCTTTATGCCTTGTTTTTTGGTCCGGCCGTTTTTTAGGTCTCACTTTGGCCGTCCGATGATTTTTTCATCGGCTGCCTGATAGTCTCAGCGGCTGATGCTGTAACTGTTTTTCTCAAAGTCCACCGTTACGCTGGTCCCGTCCGCGAAGGTAGTACGCTGAAGGGTGCCTTCCGCATTGAGCACCTCAAAGCGGACCATTTCCAACAGGCCCACTTTTTCGTGCAGCTTCTGAACGACCTGACAGCGGCTGACCGCCTTTTCCAGTGTGATGCCGGCGCCTCCGAAGGCCCCGTCGATGTTAGGATAGGCCGCATTGCGGATCAGGTAGGGAGCCTGGCCGTTGAGCAGGGCGTAAAGCATATAATCCTCCGTCCCGGCCGATCCCTGACCGCCCTCAACGACATCCATCATAAACGGTTCAATGACGCAGTCGTGGTAAACCAGATTGAACAGTGGTGCCGGGATCCCGCGTTTGGGCGTCCCCGGCGCGGCCAGCTGAAAATCATAGGGAGCATAGTGGCAGAAGACCAGAGACGGCATTGCCCAGTCGTTGACCTCTTCCGAAGAAGGAAGGATGCCTTTGGACAGAAGATAGCGGAAGCACTGCTGACGGAAGTCATAGCAGTCCCGACGGGTCATGCGGTGCTGGGGGTTGTCGCACTCATCGCCTTCGTTGCAGGTGAAAACGTCCAGGTAAGCCCCGTCCAGGCGGATCCCCTGATCCAGCAGGCGCTCGAAGTTGCGGCGCACATAGTAAGGAGCCTGAGTCGCGCACAGGTAGGACTGAGGGCCGCCTGCCCAGTGGGCATGCTGGGGGATAGAGCCGTCCGGCAGGCGGCAGGCAAAGTTTTCGTCGAAACTTTCTGCGCTGCGGTAATAATCCCGGTACTGATCGTGGATCCCGAACATATACCCCAGCTCTTTCATGGTGTCGGACAGGGACTTCATACCCTGAGCCCCGCCGGCTTCCTCGCAGATAGGCCAGTAGTCCGGGTGGCAGTTATCATAGCCCGGCTGAGCCCAGCCGTCCAGGTGCAGATACATTTTACGGACGCCGGCCTTGTAGATCTTCCGGACCATGTCTTCCCGCTGGGCAAAGGTGGTCAGATGGTCGTTCTTACCGGGATCTTGCGGATCGTAAAAATCCGAATCCGGCTGAACTTTGGTCTTGATACCCGCGTGCACGAAACAGCATCCGATCAGGTCCAGCAGGCTGGGATTCATGACGGCTTTTTCGCGCAGGGTCCTGAGACGTCCCGTCTCGATGGCATAACGTCGGTACTCTTTGCACATACTGGTCACGTCGCAGCCATGCAGGAAACGTACCTGAAGGATGCGGCGGTAGTCAAGGTGCCCCAGGCTGGGCTCCCAGCGCACATTCATATGCGTATAGGGTCCCTCTGCCGGATGCAGCACGTCAAATCCGGCGTTCCAGGGGGTCTCGCAGATGGCCAGATATCCTTCATGATTTTCCAGGATCTGCCCGAACCAGGGCATGTAAGCTCCGGCCGTGTTCAGCATGCCGTCAAAGGCCGACTTTTTGGTCTCCACCGGCCAGTCGTTGGGGATCAGCAGGCCTTGTTCAAAATTCAGCAGGGTCACCGATTCTCTGAATCCGTCGTTAAATTCGAAAGGACCCGGCCACACGATCTTGTCCGGACAGCCTTCCTCAGGCTCTTTGACGGGGATCACCTCCAGACGCACGATCTCAGTCGATGCTTCCACCCAGGCAAGGAGCTGTAAAGACAGACCCTCTAATGAAGGCCCTCCCTGTCCGCTTTGAAAATCATCCAGGCTGATCAATATACCGTCACCGACTCCGCTGTGCCAGGGAGAGACACGTATGTCGGCGGCCGAATTCAGAGGGACCCTCCGTCCGTCTGCCTGAAGGTAGGGGACGAAATCTTCTGCTGTCTGCCAGTTCTGGCCCGATGCTGTTAGCGACAGGGCCAGGGTCGCTTCATTGACTTCCAATACGATGGTTCCAACCGTTGTTTTCATAAAAAAAGCCGCCTATAAGGCAGCTGTCCCTCCTTACTTTTCAAGTCCTTTTTCCTCCGCCAGCCAGGTGCGGAGATCTTCATAATCTCCATGGGCATACTGATCGATATCTACTTTGTCCTGGTTCAGGGTACAGTCGGTGGTCAGCAGGAAAACATCGATACCCACCCGGGCAGCGGCCGCGTCCTCGACACAATCATTGCCGATCATGACCGCCTGATCCGCCGTCAGCGCCATATCGTCCAGTATATCCTGATAATAAGCCGGATTGGGCTTGGCATGGCGGCTGTTCTCGTAACCGGTGATTCTGACGAAACGGTCCGGATCAAGGCCGGCCCAGACAAGGCGCCTCTTCTGCCCCGCCAGAGGAAAGACCGGATTAGTGGCTACGACCGCGGGGACCCTGGAGGTGACCCAGTCGACCAGAGGCGGCACCTGAGGTTCCTGCCAGCATCCGCCCCGGGCCAGATCGAAATCCGTCGTAAAAAAGTTTTCGAACGTATCCTTCATGGCAAGGACATCCGGTCCGGCCGCCCTGGCGGCATAGTCCCAGTAGGCTTCCTTATTGGTCCTGGATCCGTCATTTTCGACCATGACCTGAGCCCCTTTCATAAAGATAGAAGCCAGTTTTTTCCCGTCCATGCCCATGCGGTCGAAATAAGTCTGAAAAGCCTGACCCAGAAGGGACACGAAGCGGGGGATATCCATAGGCCCCAGTGTCCCGTCCAGGTCAAAGAAAACGGCTTTTAATTTTCTGTCATTCATTTACAGCTTTTCTTCTTTAATACCGCCGTCATTGTCAGACTGGCCGGCTGCAGCATCCTGCGCCGCATCATGCGGTGCTCCCGTAACGGAAGCCCCGCTGTTTTGAGGAGCAGGGCCTCCGACAGGTTCAACAGTGATGGTAGAATCATCGACCTTTACCTTGCCCAGATCTTCCTCGTCATTGGCAACGCTTTCGACGGTGATCGCCTCATCTTTGGCCAGATTCTTGAGCTTGCTGTTGATAAAGATGTTGACCACGATGCCGGTAACGCCGCTGAAGATCAGACCGATGCCCAGTACGATGGTCAGCACGCGGGCCGTATCGATGGGACGGGTCAGAAGGACGACGCCCAGAGCGATGCTGATGGCCGCCATCAGAAGGACCAGCACCCAGCCTTCAAAATGCAGGCGGGCCAGGTCGATGGACCTCTGCAGCTTTACGAAACCGTCGATCACGATCGCCAGCCCCAGCACGAAGGGGATGATGGTCACGACCAGATCCTCACGCAGATACATGAACAGAGCCACCATCAGCATGACAAGGCCGGAAGCCAGATAGCTGTTGATCTCTCCCTTGATGGGGCTGTGGATGATATAGCGGACGATGGAAACGATTCCGCCGACCCCCAGCACTGCCGCCGTTACGTAAACCAGCGTCTTCATCGTAATGTCCGGCCAGATCACCAGCACCAGGCCCAGGATAATGTAGGCAATAGCCGCAAAGATCGATCCCTTAAAAATCGCTTTCATTTTCATTGTATACCTCTTTGATTATTGTCCGATCGGCCCGTAAAGTTGAGGCCGCCGCCATCTCAGGTAGGGGCCTCCCTTGGGTCCGATGGTATTCATAACGTCTCCGTCCAGGCTGCAGTAGAGGATGCCCTCTTTTTCTTCGGACATTTTGACGATGACACGGCCGTCAGGCGCCGTGACCTGCGACCAGCCGGCCATGTACAGATCCTCTTCGCGGCCGAAGCGGTTGACCGCCGCCAGATAGCAGCTGTTTTCCAAAGCTCTTTGCGCCATATTCAGATCCCATGGGATCTTGTCGCGGGCATTCCAGGCCGATGGGCACAGGATCAGCTCCGCCCCTTTCAGACGCAAAAGGCGGGCCGATTCGGGAAAACCGGCATCGTAGCAGATCATGCAGCCGATCTTGCCCAGGGGAGTGTCAAAGACCGGAAAATCATTTCCCGGTTGAAAGTAATTTCTCTCCTGGTCGTACAGGTGGCACTTGGCATAGGTCCCTATAAGACGCCCCTTATCATCAATAAAGATCAGCCCGTTGTAAGGGCGCTGCCCCTCCGGTCCGCAAAGCGCCATGGGGATGACCGCGTAGATGCAAAGATCCCGGCACAGGTCCTTAAGGCGCTTTATCTCAGGTGAATCCAGGTTCAGCGCCATCGACGGGATCTTTTTGCCTATGACCGAAAGATTGTACCCTGTGGTGCACAGCTCCGGAAAGACCGCCAATTGGGACCCCCCGGCCGCTGCTTCCCGCAAAAGCTCTTCGATCCGGGCCAGATTTTCATCAGGCCGACCCAGACGGCAGTCCATCTGGACCAGAGCCAGCTTAAGTTCCGAAATCATCGTTTCCTTACCTGTCTTAGCTTATGCGAGCAGATCGATCAGCTGCTTATCAGTAGCGGAATCATCGATAAACTCGGCGTAGTGAACGTAGGTGACCGTGCCGCTTTGGTCGACCGCGAAGGTAGCCGGCAGCTGGGTCTCTATGCCCTCATAGTCCCCGTGCTGATAACCTGCCGCCTTGACGGCTGCGGCCTTTGTCATGGTATTGGGGCCTGCCAGAGTCATGCCTGTCCCGTCCGGGATCTCCAACTCCTTGTAGAGCTTCATTTGAGGGTCGCAGATGATGGGGAAAGGCAAGGGATGACCGGCGAGAGTCTTTTTCAGCTTGTCCGGATCCGACTGCAGCACTACAAAAAACTGATTGCCGGACGCCGTGATCTTGTCGTAGCTGACTTCGTAGCTGTGCATGTCGAACTGGCAGAAAGGACAGCCGTAATAGCGCAGGAAAACCAGGGCCGTTTTGGGAGCCTTTTTCAGTTCTTCATACATAGACAAGCCCTTCTGATAAGGCGTATCAAAAGTAAAGTTCGGGAGTTTGTCTCCTACTGTAAGTTTTGCCATGATTCCTCCTTTGCGCTCAGCCCGGATCAGGCATTGAAAACGTACTTGTCCATACGGTCACAAGCGTCCTGGATACGGTAGGTCGGAGACGCCAGGTTGATGCGGATGCTGTAGGGAGCATTGAACATGTCCCCGTTCTGCCAGCCGATCCCGTAGTCCCAGCCCAGCTTTACCAGCTCCTTCTGGGTCATATGATGATCTTTCAGCCATTTTTCGCAGTCCAGGAACATCATGTAGGTACCCTCTGTCTTAAAGGCAGAAACGCCGTCGAACTTTTCGGTAATGGTCTTATAAGCCAGGTTTACATTCTGAGACAAAACCGGCAGCAGCTGGGTCAGCCAGTTATTGCCTTCCTCGCTGTAGGCTCCGATCAGGGCGTGCTGGGACAAAACGTTCATGTTGTTATAAACCAGCCTGCCGCTGATGGCTTCGACCCGCTCGCGGACCGTCTTATTATAGATAACATGATAGGATCCGATCAGGCCGGCCAGGTTGAAAGTCTTGGACGGGGCATAAAAAGCGGCGGTATGCATCTTGGTCCACTCATTGACTGACTGGAAGGGAGTGTACTTGTGGCCGTTCATCAAAAGGTCGGACCAGATCTCGTCGCAGATAACGAAAACATCATTTTTGCGGTATACTTCCGCAGCCTTTTCGATCTCTTCCGCCGTCCAGGCGCGGCCGCAGGGGTTGTGGGGATTGCAGAAGACTGCCACATGGACATGGTTTTCCCTGATCTTTTTATCCATGTCTTCATAATCCATGCGCCAAACACCGTCCTTGTCCTTAACCAGCGGGGAGCGAACGATGTTGTAGCCGTTGGAAGAAATGACTCCGTTGAAACCGACGTATGTGGGGCTGTGCAGAAGGACACTGTCCCCGGGATCCGCAAACACCTTCAGCGTGGACAGGACTCCGCCCAGGACACCGTTTTCATAGCCGATGGCCTCGCGCGGCACATCGTCTACCCTCTTGCGGATCTTATGCCAGTATTGGATGGCCTCAAAATACTTATCAGACGGTTCAAAATAACCGAAGGCCGGATGTTTTGCACGCTCGATGATCGCGTCGCAGATAGACTGGGCCGTGGGGAAGTTCATATCCGCCACCCACATGGGGATGGTGTCAAAGCCTTCTTTGGCCTTGTCAGGACCGCCCTTGCCGATATCATCAACTGCAATGGCATCGTGTCCATGCCGGTCGATCAATGTCTCAAAATCATACTTGATCATGTCTGGTGCCTTTCCTTTTCCTTTTTTGTTTTGTACGGCAGAAAAAGCTGCTTTGACCTTTTTTTCTGTCTGTTGTCAAAGCCTTTTTATCGATTGCCGTTTCCGAATATCTTCTATTAAGAATAGCACAAATGGGCTTTCTTTACTACCAATTTTTGCTTGCCCCTGCCTCAGATCAGCGGTAAGATAAAAGAAATTTTTACCGGAGGCTTTTGACTGTAATGGTTATTAAACAAATCGCGGAAATATATGAATTATTAGACGACCCCTGCGCCAGCGGCGAAAGCATCCGCCGTTATTTTCAAAACATCGATCCGGAGGCTGACGTGACCGTTACGACCGTGACCGGTTCCAAAGGTTCTACCGACGAGGTCCGACTGCTGATCCCCGGCACAGAGGGAAAAAGTGCCAAGGGAAGCTGCCCCACCATCGAGATCCTCGGCCGTCTGGGAGGCATAGGCGCCCGGCCGGACCTTCTGGGTATGGTTTCCGATGGGGACGGGGCCTTGACGGCGCTGACCGTAGGGGCCAAGCTGCTTTCCATGAAAGTCAAGGGAGACCGCCTCAAGGGAGACGTCTATGTGGCTACTCACATCTGCCCCAACTCTCCCACCTCTCCTCATAAACCGGTACCTTTCATGGGCTCCCCCATCAGCATGAACCAATGCAACGAATCAGAGGTCATTAAAGAAGCCGACGCCATCCTGTCGATCGATACCACCAAGGGCAACCGGGTCATCAACCACCGCGGTTTTGCCATTTCCAATACCGTAAAGGAGGGCTATATCCTTCCGGTCTCCAGCGATCTTCTGTCCATCATGGAGATCACCACAGGCATGGATCCTTATGTCTTCCCTCTGTCTACCCAGGATATCACCCCCTACGGAAACGGTCTGTCCCACCTCAACTCCATCCTGCAGCCCGCCTGGTCTACGGATGCTCCCGTTGTAGGCGTCGCCATTACCACACAAACAGCTGTCCCCGGCTGCGCTACCAATGCCTCTCATGTCGAGGATATTGCCGAAGCGGCTGCCTTTGCTCTGCAGACGGCTATCGATTTTACCAAAGGCAGCTGCCAGTTCTACGACAAAGCCGAATTTGCCGATCTGGTCAAACGCTACGGCACTATGAAACAGCTTCAGGGATACGGGGCCCTGCCCCCGGCAGACGCGGAAGATTAAACTAGAATAAGGAGGTCCTTTTATGGCTCTGATCTTATCGCTTGATTCCGGCACGACCTCGGTCCGCTGCCTCCTTTACAATGAAAAGGGGCAGCAGCTGGCTATGTGCCAGCAGGAGATCCATCAGTCCTATCCCCATGCCGGCTGGGTCGAAGAAGACCCGGTCGAGATCTGGGACAGGCAGATCGGAACAGTCAGGACGTTGATGGCTCAGCAGAACCTTTCTTTCTCCGACATCAGCTGCCTTGGCATCACCAACCAGCGGGAAACCTTGATTGCCTGGGAAAGATCGACCGGCAGGCCCGTTTATCCGGCTATCGTGTGGCAGTGCCGCCGCACCGAAGAGACCTGCCGCCAGCTGGAGGCCCGGGGTCTTTATAACTGGTTTCACGCCCGGACCGGCCTGATCCCGGACGCTTACTTTTCCGCCACCAAGATCGAATGGATCCTGGCCAACGTAGCCGGAGCCAGGGAAAAAGCCGCCAAAGGCGAGCTTCTGTTCGGCACCATCGATACCTGGCTGATCTGGAACATGACGAAGGGTAAAAGCTACGCCACCGACTACTCCAACGCCTCCCGCACCATGCTTTTCAACATTCATAATCTGGACTGGGACGACGAGATCCTGGATTTCTTCGGGCTCAGCCGTAAAAATCTGCCCCGAGTGCAGGAAAGCGGCTCCGATTTCGGGACCCTGGACCCCTGCTGGCTGGGCGGCCCCATCCCTATCCGAGCCGTGCTGGGCGACCAGCAGAGCGCCCTTTTCGGCCAGCTCTGCTTTGAAAAAAGCGAAGCCAAATGTACCTACGGTACCGGCGCTTTTATCCTGTCCAATATAGGCAGCCAGCCTCTTCTGTCCAAAAAGGGCCTGCTGACCACGGTTGCCTGGGGTTATCAGGGGACCGTCAACTATGCTTTCGAAGGGTCCATCTTCATGGCCGGCGCCGTCGTCCAGTGGCTGCGCGACAACTTAGGCATCATCCAGAAGGCTTCCGAAACCGGTCCCATTGCTGAGTCGGTACCGGACACGGCCGGCGTCTACTTTGTTTCAACCTTCCAGGGACTGGGCGCCCCCTGGTGGGACAACGGCCGCAGGGCCGAGATCCTGGGGCTGACCAGAAAAGCCAACAAAGCCCACATCGTGCGGGCGGCTCTGGAATCCGTCGCCTACCGGGTCAAAGACGTTGTGGCGGCCATGGAAAGAGAGACAGGCCTTCCCTGCAAGTCACTCAAGGTCGACGGAGGGATGAGCGCCAATAACTTTCTCATGCAGTTTCAGGCTGACATCCTGCAGACTCCGGTCGTTCGTGCCGCTTCGGCCGAAGCGACGGCTATGGGCGCTGCTTTCATGGCCGGCCTGACCGCCGGTATCTGGTCCTCTCCGGAAGAACTGAGGGCCCTTGTAAACGAAAAGGACCGCCTCTTTCCTCAAATGGCCCCCAAAGAAGCACATAAGCTGTACAGCGGCTGGCTCAAGGCGATCGGCCACGGGGATGAGGCCTGATCCTCCCCCCTCCCCGGAAAGCTCGTATAAGCTCATAAAAAAAGTTTGATATCAGCAAAAGCCTTTTGTCCCCATACAAAGAACAAAAGGCTTTTATTTTTTATCTCACCGGCGAGCATTGCCAGCAAAAGAGCGATGTTGTATAATTAAATATGTGAATTATTTTTTTTGCGGAGTTTTATCATGCCACGTCAAACATCGCCTTCCAAAAAGAAAAAAACAAATGTTATCCCGGACGTGATCGTTCTTATTTTTCTAATTACAGCTGTGGTTCTTATACTCACTCATCATGCCCGGTCCCGCCAAAACGAGGCGGCCGTTAAAGAAGGCCGCGAGTATCTGGCCCAGATGGACTCGGTCAAGCCGGAATCTGTCGAGGCGGTCATCAAACAGCATCAGCTGGATAAGATCGCCCTGGAACGCCAGACCATCCTCAATCATATGTCCGATATGGTGACGAAGGCGGCAGCCAGTGTTACGGATGATTCTGATGCTTCCGCTCCCAGCCTGTGGAGTTATTTTAAAGACTATGCCCTGCTGGGCGACTCACGGGCCAGCGGTTTCAGTTATTACGGTTATTTATCCGAAGACCGCTGCTTTGCCGATCTGGGTCTTACCATCGAAAATATCCCCGATTACACCGATCAGCTGACCGCTCTGGATCCTTCCTATGTTCTTTTCAGTTTCGGTGCCAACGGTGTCAAAAACATGATCGGCGGCGACGCCGCAGGTTACGCGGAGGAATATCGTCAGAAACTGGCCCAGCTTCAGGAAAGCCTTCCGGATTCGAGGTTTTTCGTACTTTCCATCCTTCCGACCCTGCCTTCGACCTATGCGGATACTCCGAATTTTCAAAATATCGACGCTTACAATGCAGCTTTAAAAACTATGTGCGATGCCAACGGCTACGTCTTCATCGACTGCACCGACACCGCCAGCCAGCATCAGGACCTGTATGAAGGCGACGGCATCCATGTGTCCGCTGCCTTTTACCCCTACTGGGGTGCGGATATGCTGCTGGGCATCTACCGGGATCCGGAGTCACTAAACGATATGGCCGATCAGCAAATGACCGAAAAAAGTTCAACGACACCATAAGGAGACATGACAAATGTCAGGATCCATCCCCGCCAAACACACCAGTCCGGCCGCGGCCCTTATTTTTGCCCTGCTGAAGATCGCGGCTATCGTCCTTTTGCTCTTTTTGATGATCGTTCAGCTCAAAGGGCAGAAGATCAGCAAGGCCGACTTTGACACCGTCGAGAAAGCTGTTATGGACACGGTCGACACAAGCGTCATTAAAGAGGCAGACCCTGCTATGATCCGCCGCCTGTACGGTTTGGAAAGCAAAGACTTCGACCGGATCATCCTGTATTATCCCTCTTCCAATATGGGTGCCGAGGAAGTCCTGCTGGTCAAACTGCACGACACGGACCAGGCCGGTCTTGTCCGCCAGGCCGTCGACAGGCGCCTGTCGGCCCAGAAAGCCAGTTTCGCCGGCTACGGAGCGGACCAGACCGCCATGCTGGAGGCGGCGCAGATCGATGTAGAGGGCAATTATATTTTGTTCATCAGCTCGGCCCAGCCCGATAAGACCGTGGCCGCTTTTAAAAAATCATTGTGAGGAGGTAGAAAGGTGGCATTTTCCAATCTGTCATTTGTATTTTTCTTTCTGCCTCTTTGCCTGATCCTCTATTATCTGGCCCCCAAAAAGATCAAACCGGGAGTCATGCTGCTGGCCAGCCTGGTCTTTTACGCCTGGACGGGCCTGAATAATCTGTTAGTACTGGTCCTGGTCATTGTTTTCAACTGGGCGGCCGGTCTGGAGATCTACTATCTTAAGGGACGCGACCGCCTTCTTTGGGAAGGTCCCTCCTCTTTCCGTCTGACCCTGTCGGGTCTGTCCCTGGCCGTGTCGGTCATCCTGAACGTGCTGGTGCTGGCCCTATATAAATACACCAGCCTGGCCATGCCCCTGGGAGTTTCCTTCTTTCTGTTTTCCGCCATTTCCTATCTGGCCGACATCTTCAAAGGCGATTTTAAACCCAGGACCAATCCCTTTTACTGCGCTTTGTACCTTTCTTTCTTTCCCAAGGTCACCATGGGCCCCATCGTCCGCTATCAGGATATGGCCGACCAGATGGTCCAGCCTCAGCTGACGGCCGATAATCTGACCGAAGGCGCCCTGCTTTTTATGACCGGCCTGTTCAAAAAAGTGCTGCTGGCTGACACACTGAGCAAGTCCTTTGCCTCCTGCGCGGCCCTTTCTTCGACAACGGTCCTCTCTTCCTGGCTGGGCATGATCTTTTACGGTCTGCAGCTGTATTTCGATTTCAGCGGCTATTCGGACATGGCCATAGGCCTGTCCCGAATGTTCGGCTTCAATAGCCGCAGCAACTTCAACTACCCCTATCTGGCCGCCGGCCTGTCCGACTTCTGGCGCCGCTGGCATATCACCCTGGGAGCCTGGTTCCGCGACTATGTCTACATCCCCCTGGGCGGCAGCCGGGTCAGCGTCCCCCGTCATCTTTTCAACCTGATGGCCGTCTGGATTCTGACCGGCCTCTGGCACGGCTCCACCTGGAACTATCTCTTATGGGGCCTTTACAACGGCCTGATCATCATCCTTGATAAGTACGTCGTCGGCAAGGCCCTGTCCAAAGCCCCGCGTTTCGTGCAGATCCTCCTGACCGATCTGGTCGTTTTTGTCGGATGGATCTTCTTCTTCAGCCCCAATGCCGCTTCCGCCTTTACCTACATGGGGCAGCTTTTTGGAGCCCAGACGGTCTCCTTCTCCAACGCCCAGGCCCTGCTGATCCTGAAAGAAAACCTTCCTCTGCTGGTCCTGTCGCTCTTATGCGCCGGCCCTGCCATGCTGAAGATCCGAGACCTTATCTGCCGGCGGCAGAAGATCGGCACCGCCGTCATTACCGTCTGCTACGCGGTCTTGTTCGTCATTTCCATTGCTTTCATGGTAAGTTCGACATATTCGACATTTCTATACTTTAAATTTTAAAGGAGGCTGTCTTGCCAAGCAGAATGCCCGGTAAAAGAAAAATATATATGAGCAGCACCGGACCCGGTCTTCCCCAGAAGGGACCGTCCGAAAAAGAACGGCTTCGTCAGGAACGAGAGCGCGGCCTCCGTCAGAATGTGACCTTACTGCTGCTGGCTTCTTTGCTTTTGATCTTTGTCGTCAACCTGATCGTTCCCAGCCGCAGCTATTCGGAGGCGGAAAACCGTAAACTGGCCGGGCGGCCTGAGGTCACAGCGGAATCCATAAAAAGCGGTAAGTTTTTCTCCGATTACTCTTCCTACTTCGCCGACCAGTTCTTTCTGCGCGACCGGTGGATCAATCTCACATACAATGTCCGCTATCTGACCGGCTCCCGCGAGTTCAAAGACGGCTATATAGGAAAAAACGGCTATCTTTTCAGTAAACCTGCCCAGCCTTCCAAGGATCTGGATGCCACGGTCTCGGCTATTTCGGATTTTACTGCCCGTCATCCCGGCCTTACCCAGACCATGATCGTCGCACCGGACGCAGCATCGGTCCTGACCGGTAAACTGCCGGACGGCGCGGATGTCCGCGACCAGACAAAAGACATTGCCGATTTTGAAGGCAACGTTTCCGCCGCGGCTCCTTCGATTCAAATGGTGGACGCTTCCTCCATCCTTAAAGCTAACGCGGACAGCTATATATACTACAAGACCGACCATCACTGGACGACCTTGGGGGCCTTCCTGGTCTTCCAGGGGTCAGCTCAGCCATTGGGCATACCCACCCCCTTAACCCCGGACCAGGCCGATCAGGCCCAGGACGGGTCCATCACCTACGCGCCGTACACCGTTTCGATCGATTTCAGGGGAACCCTTTCCTCCCGCAGCGGAAATTCCACGTCAAAAGATTCGATCGATATCTACCGGCCTCAAAAGGCAGACAGCCAGTACGTCGTATCGATCCCTTCGGCCGCTCAGGCAGGCAGCCAGGCAGACGGCGATCGCTACGGCAGTAAAAAGACTTCGACTTTGTACGATACGGCAGCCCTGTCCTCCCGGGATCAATACACCCTCTTTTTAGGCGGCAACTATCCCCTGGTCGAAATCACGACCACTAACGACACCGGCCGTAACCTGATGATTTTCAAGGATTCCTACGCCAACAGTTTTGTTCCATTTTTGACGCCCTACTTCGACAAAATCATCCTGATCGATCCCCGTTATTATTACGACGACGTCGACCGGGCCATCGACCGTTTCGGGATCACGGATGTCCTCTACCTCTACAGCGGCGACACGATCCTGACCGATCCTTCGCTCGGCGACACTCTGGCTGCCAAAAAAGAAGCGGACCAATAAGGGTTCATACAGCGATCAATAAAGGTCCGTACAGGAATAAGATAAACAAATGAAAAAGACGAACGCATCGGACGATCAGATGACGTTCGTCTTTTTCTATATGCCGGAAAACAGTCAGGCTTTCGCCGTCTGTGTCTGCTTTTGCTGGCGGGTTATGCAGCGCTTGAGCCAGCGGCCTTTCAAATAGTAGACGATATAGCAGACACCGGCGATGGCCCAGGAAACATCATAGCTGAAGACGACGGTTTCGACGGTGCGGTGAAAAGGCAGCACGGCGAAAAGCCACAGGATGCGCACCCCGCAGATAGAGACCAGCGACAGAATGGTAGGCTGGACGGACTCGCCGCAGCCCCGGATGGTGGCTGAATATACCTGCACAAAAACAAAGGTAAAGTAGGAAGGAGATATGGTCCTCAAAAATCTGGTACCCTGTTCGATAACCGCCTGATCATTGGTGAAGATGCTGAGGAAAACCGGACACAGGGTGAATATGATGACCGAGATGGCGACAATACTGACCATGGTCATCAGAAGGCCGGTGCGGGCGCATTTTTTGACACGGTCATATTGGCGGGCTCCGAAATTCTGACCTACAAAGGTGGTGACCGAAATGCCGTATGCCTGCATGACCATCCACATCATTACATCGATGCGGCCGATGGCGCTCCAGGCCGCGATGGCCGTTGTGCCGAAGGTGTTGACAAAGGTCTGGATCAGCACGTTGGAAATGGAATATACTACCGACTCTAGGCCGGAGGGGATACCGATGCGTACGATCTCCTTCAGGATAGGCAGGTCCATGGACAGCTTGCGCAGATATAAACGGTAGCTGCCCTCCGACCGCATCAGCATGGCTACGATAATGACCGCGCTGACCAGCTGAGACAGGATGGTCGCAAAAGCAACCCCGAAGACCGCCCAATGAAAGGCCAGGACAAACAGAAGATCCAGGACTACATTTAACAAGGCACATACGATCAGCACGTACAAAGGCCGTTTGGAATCACCGACCGCGCGAAGGATGCCGGTCCCCATATTGTAGACCAGGTTGCCGATGATGCCGGCATAGAAAACTTTCATATACAAGGCCGCGTCATCCAGGATCTCATCGGGCACCTTCATCAGGATCAGGAAAGGCCGGGTGGTCGCGATTCCGACCACGGTCAGTAACAGGCCGGCCCAAAAAGACATTGCAATAGCGGTATGGACCGTCTTGGAGACCCCCTCCTGATTGCCGGCCCCGTAATACTGGGCCAGGACGACGGTAGCGCCGGAAGATATGCCGACGAAGAATCCGACCAGCAGGCTGATGATTGAGCCGGTCGTCCCGACCGCCGCCAGCGCATTGGATCCGACGGCTTTACCGATCACGATCGTGTCGACCGTGTTATAAAGCTGCTGAAACAAAGATCCCAACAGGATGGGCCAGAAAAAGATCAGGATCTGCTTCCAGATCACACCGTTTAAAATTCCGTTTTCCTGTTTTGCTTCCTCTTGTTTAATGATAGTCTCTGCCATGATTCCTCAAATTTTCCCGCAAGTTTTTGCCATCTGATATAACAAGCTGTCTTCGCCCGGCGCATCTTCTGACATTTCCCAGGCCATCATGCCGCCCAGGCCCTGTTCCATTGCGAAGCGTGTCTTACGAGCGATGGTATCCGGTCCGTTGTAATAGGCCATACTGCTGCCCACCAGGCAGGTATCGCACAGTTTCGCCTTTGGCTCCGCCTCCAAAAGCTTGCGGTAGCTGCCGCGCGGACGCCCGTAAAAGGGCACTCCCAGTACCAGCTTGCCTGCCGGGCATTTTGACTTCCACGCCTCGACTCCGCGAACGGTCCACTCATAGCCGGCATGCAGCTCTTTATCGCCGCCGTCGTAAGCCATGATGTTGACATTATCCACCGCTTCGATAGCCGCCGGTGTAAAGCCGTCCAGGATATCCGTAACGGGATTTCCCAGGTTGTCGCATCCGTTTTCTTTGGCCGATGCCCCCGCGTAGACGGCGCAGGTCAGCAGTTTTCCTCTTGCCTTTAATTCGTGTTTAAGAAGTGTCAACAGCTTCTCGTTGGCCGCGGCGGTAGCCTTACGGGGATATTCCCAGTCGATGTCCGCTCCGTCGAAGTCGTAGTCTTCAACCATTGTCACGATGTCTCTGACCAGACTATTGATCTTCCCGTCATTTTCGGTCGCTTCCGCAAAGGTGGCTTCCAAAGGGATCTGATGATAACTCCAGCCGCCCACGGATATCAGGACTTTTACCCCATGCGCGTGAGCCTGGGCGATCAGATCCCGGGCATAGTCCTCACTGACGGCGGGATCGCTTCCCTTCCCGTCCAGAGGCCTCAAATGCCCGTCCGGCGTGGGAATGGCGAAAGCGAAATTGATGCGGTCGAGACACTTCCAGTTTTCCGGATACCTCCAAGGCTGTGACCATCCCGCCGCGTAGACGGTGATCAAAAATGAAGAACTATTTTTCGGATCTTGACGATCTTGAACCATGTAAAGGCCCCCCTTCCTTTACCGGACCGATCCTGCCGGCACGATCCCGTATCTTATTTGGTCTGTACCGGTTCCGGAGCCGATACTGCTTCCGCTTTTACGGCCTCTGCTTTTTCGGGCTCTGCTTTCACAGGCTCTGCTTTTATGACCTCTGCTTTTACTGTCTCAGCTTTTTCGGGCTCTGCTTTCACAGGCTCTGCTTTTACAAGCTCAGTTTTTGCGGTTTCCGTTCCGGCTGCTGCCGGAGAATCGGCCGTTCCGGCTGCCTGAGGAAGGGTCGTCTTTCTTCTTCTGCCCGGGCGACGCCCGCGGCGCGGTTTTTCCTCCGCTTTTACTTCTGTCTCGGCTTCTGCTTTAACTTCCGTCTTAGCTTCCGGCTTATTCTCCGTTTTAGCTTCCGCCTGACCTGCCTGAGGTTTATTGGTCCTTCTTGTGCGGCCTCTTCCCCTGTGGTGATTGGAACCGCACCCCTTGTTTTTATCCTGGGCCGTCTCCTGAGAGGCCTCTTTTGCAGGTTCCGAAGGAGCTGCTTTTACAACTGATTCCGCAGCTGTTTCCGGAAGCGGCAATACGGCAGATGCTTCTTGCGTCTGCGCCTTGGGCTGCTGCTCCCTTTCCGCTTCTCTGACAGCCTCTTTTACGTCGGCATTCGGCTCCTTCTTTTTCGTGTCCGGATCCGACAAAAGCAGAGGCTTTGCCAAGGGAAGCTTCTTTCTGTCTTCCGCGGAGGTCTCCTGTTTGTCCGAAGACACGGACTTGGTCATCTTGTCGACGTAAACGCTCAGTGAAGAAATGCGGTGAAGAGCCGGGTAGCCCAGACGGTGTCCCATTTTGACCGCGGCGTCGAAGCCATTGTCGTTGGTTACGATATATGTATCCGTTTTGTGCCGGATGCCGTTAAAAAGATGCGCGATCAGCTGAAAATCCAGCGAGTTGCGGGTGCCGTTGTCAGCGCGGATCAGCTGGACCTCGGCCCTGGTGGAGTTGAGCCGGATCACCGTCTCAAATTTAATGGAGTCGGCCTGATCACTGTAGAAAAGGAAGACCTTATCTCCCTTTTTCAGTGTCTCGATACCGTCTACTCCCTTGCTTTTTACGTTCTCATAATCAATATAAAAATTTGCCATATGCTTTCCTTATTACTGTGATCGGCGGCTCATTGCGCCCGGATAATGTATTTACATGTAAAAAAACACAAACCATGTCTATTATAAACTCTCAGACCTTATAAAGCCAGATTAAAGGCCAAATTTAATAACAAGGGAACGGTTTTTACGTATATTTGAGATATAATAAGCAGTACTGACATTCGTAAAGCAAAGGACCCGGACATGTTTAATATTGTTTTATTCGAACCTGAAATCCCTTACAATACCGGAAATATTGGCAGGACCTGCGTCGCCTCCGGCGCGTCCCTGCACCTGATCGAGCCATTAGGTTTCTTCCTGACGGATAAATACATCAAAAGAGCCGGGCTTGACTACTGGCCCCGCCTTGCCCCTACCCTCCATGTCGATTACCAGGCTTTTTTGAAAACGACCGGCGGCCGCCGCGTCTGGCTGGCTACTACCAAGGCTCATCAGGTCTATACCGATGTTCACTTCCAGCCGGGCGACTACATCATGTTCGGGCCGGAAAGCCGCGGCATCCCCGAGCAGATCCTGGTCGATCACGAAGAAGACTGCATCCGCATCCCCATGATGGAAGGCGAACGATCTTTAAATCTGTGCAACTCCGTAGCCATTGTTCTATATGAAGCTCTGCGGCAAAACCATTTTGCCGGGCTTGAGGAAACGGGGCAGCTGCACCATCTCAGCTGGAAGGACCGGTAAAGATCCCCTATAGGCCCTGCGCCTCCTTAATTTTCCTGTTAAAATTCTGCTTTTTTGTCCCTCATCATCAGGTCCAGGACCACCCGTCGAGGATCCTGCCCGCCGTTTACGACCGCATCGACCGCAAATGTAATGGGCAGCTCCACCTGATAACGGTCTGCCAGTTCCAAAGCTGCCGGGAGAGCGTTGATCCCTTCAACGACCATACCGATGGACTCAACTGCCTTTTTAGGTTCCATTCCCTGACCGATCAGCATGCCGGCCCTCATATTACGGCTGTGCAGGCTGGTCGAAGTTACGATCATATCTCCAATGCCGGCCAGGCCGTCGAACGTCTCCGGCCGGCAGCCCATTTTCAGCCCCAGTCTTTTGATTTCGGCCATGCCCCGTGTCACCAGAGCTGCCCGGGTATTATCACCGAAGCCCATGCCTACGCAGGCTCCGGCTGCGATCGCGATCACATTTTTCAGCGCCCCGCATAGTTCTACGCCTAAAAGATCACTGCTGCGGTAGACCCGCATGGACGAATTCATAAAGACATCCTGGACTGTACGGGCGACCCGGTCCTCCCTGCAGGCTGCTACGATAGCTGACGGAAGATCCCTGGCCACTTCTTCGGCATGGGTCGGTCCAGACAAAGCCGCGTAATGAAACCGCTCCTGCCGGCCTTCTTCCAAAACATCATTTATGATCCCTGTCATAGTAAGCAGTGTATCTGCTTCCATGCCCTTGGCTACGCTTACAAGGATCTGGCCGTCCCTAAGATACGGCTTCACTGTTTGGGCTGTCTGACGGATCGCCACCGAAGGCAGGGCAAAGACGATCAGATCCTTTTCCGCGCAAGCCTCCTGAGCGTCTTTGGTCAACAGGATCGTTTCCGGGATCCTGACTCCTTCCAGATGTTTATGATAGTGTGTCTTAGCAAGAGCATCGATATCCCGCGGACGCGGCGACCACAAAGCCGTCTCATGTCCGTTCAAGGCCAGCATCCTGGCCAAAGCCGTACCCCAGGTACCCGCTCCCAATACACCGACCCTAGCCACACCGCACCTCCTAAAAACTCAACAGGTTTTGCGCCAGCAAAACTTGCACAGCAAGGTTAAGCGGAATTTCATCCGTAAAAGATTCAACCGCAAGTTTTACGTAAGTAAAACTTGCACAGCAGGAAAAAGCAGGTTTACCCTGCTTTTTCCTGCTGTTCTCCATGTTCGATCTTATCCCACTTAACATCCTTCTTGAAAATCGCTTTGACCCCGCAGGGAATATAAGACAAGAGTAAAAGCGGATTCAGCAGCAGCGACTTCAAAAGCAGCCGTTTGGGACAGTGATAGCGCTTTTCCGTCAGCAGCAGGAATTCTGAAAACACAAACAGCACCACATAGATATACGTGGCCTCAAGGACAATATATTTGAGGCTTTTTCTGTCGTGCAGGAACAGCAGAAACAAACCGATGATCGCGAAGACAAGCTCTCCGACTCCCACTAACTGATCGATGACCGAGGCCAAATTAGGATTATGGATCCTGGCCTTGCGGACCAGCTGGGGGTAATAGATCTTACGGGCCTGCATATATCCTTTGACCCAGCGGACCCTCTGTTTGAAATACTGATTATAATCGGTAGGCTGTTCGTCATAAAAAACAGCCTTATCATTGTAGCAGCAGGTCAGATTATTGACACAGGCGTACAAGGAAAGCTCATAATCCTCCGTCAGGGTATGGAAGGGATACGTCTTCAGCTGATTAAGGACCCTGCCGCTTATATAAAAACCGGTACCCGTTACGTTGCAGGTCATATTGCGCCTGGTACGCATCTTATTGCCCAGTACATTCAGAGCCGTAAAGATCATGCCGGAAGCGACCGCCATGGCATTGACCGGGTTCTTGATATTGCGGAAGCCGATACCGATATCATAGCCCTGTCTCCAGGTCTTCGTCATTTCTTTGAAGAAATCCTTGTCGACCCGGTTGTCTGCGTCAAAAATAAAATAGGCGTCATACAGCTTGGGCCAGATATCTTCCACGACCTCTTCCAGCGCACAGCCCTTGCAGCGGCGTCCCGGCCCCATATTCTTTCTGAGCCTGACCGTCATCCCGTATTTGGCGGCGAGCTTGGCGGTAGGGTCATCCGGACTTTCGATGATCACATAGATATCCTGTGCCGGCACTTTCTGGGTCTGTCTGCAAAGATCCTTAAACAGGCCCTCGATCACTTTGGATTCATCCCTGGCCGGGATCAGCACGGCAAAGTGCGGGTCACGCTTCTGGTCTTCCTCCGGCAGCGGTTTTGGTTTATTTTTACCGAAAGGCTGCGCCGCTGTTTTAAATAGTAAAGAAAGGACACTCATGGACAAAAAGAATGTTGTGGCTTTATTTGGCATACAAAATCTCCCATTATCCTCAAATATCGTTATCAACGGCAGAATCGTTTTCGACAGTCTTGCTTTTTATCACTTGCTTACTTATAAGACATTCTACTTGTTATAGATAACAAAAGCAAATCCCAAACATTAAGCCTCGATAAAGGGTTCCTAACATTCTTGAAAACTGTCGCAATTACTGCTGACCGTCGCTTTTCCCTTCCAGGACATTCCGAATGGCCGCCGAAGTGTTTTCGACAGACTCCGCGTCCGGCAGCACCATGGAAAGGTCTGTCCCCATCGTATACGAATACGCGCTGGCCGGGGTTCCCTCTACTTCGATGGTCTGGATGGTCCATTTGGAATTATCGGAAAGCTGATTTTTGACAAGATCCGTGATGGCCTCTGCCGGCATATCCGTCAGGAAACTGTCGCTTACCTGATCCATCAAAGGCATAAAATTAGGCAGGACGGACGGAGACAGGATCTTATCGGCCATAGCTTTGATCACCTGCATCTGGTTGCGTCCCCTCTGGAAGTCTCCGTCCGCAAAGGCATGCCGCTCACGGGCAAAAGTCAAAGCCTGATCACCGTCCAGGTGATTGACCCCTTCCGAGAAGGAGTATTTGCCGGCCGTAAAAGCATATTGGGAGTCCACATCGATGCCGCCGAGCACGTCGACAATATTTTTGAACCCGGTAAAGTTCACACGGGCATAATAATCCAGCTTGACTCCGTAGACATTTTCCAGGGTAGCCATGGAGCAGTCGATCCCATAGACACCGGCATGGGTCAGTTTGTCTCTGTATTCATCGGTACCCCCTTCTCCCTGACCGAAACACAAAGGTACATAATAGTCACGGGGGGTGGTTACCAGCAGAATGGTATGTGTGCTGGGATTGACAGCCGCAATGATGTTGACATCCGACCGTCCGCCGTCCAGACTTACCTGTCCGTAGGCATCATTGCCCGACAGGTAAACAGTAAAGGATTTCTGCTGCGTTTTCTTTTGGGCCAGATCCGCATCCGACGACTCGTCTTTTTTCTCTCCGGTTTCCCTGGTGACCGGGTTTTCGATCCGGTAGGTATCCAGGACACGGGTCTCTTCATTAAAGTTCGGCTTGATATTCTCAATGATCAAGGGGCGCAGTGCCTCGTTCAGAACGATGCAGTCGACGCTTCCATCATATAAGGCCGTTATCAGCTGCTGAGGGTTTTCATAAGCCACTTCCTGTGCGGCCGTGGTCAGCTTGCCGTTCAGCTCATCGATGGTCTGGTCGGACAGATCGCGGTCCTGGGATTTGATCAGGCCAATTGCGCGGCCGTTCAGATCCTGCTGTCCGGTCACGGGTGAATCTTTCATGACCAGGAAGGCCATATGGGCTTCCTGAACGACCGGGGTGGACGAACCGGACGATACCTTTGTCAAAGTCGTGTATGTTTTATTCATAAACACGCAGCCGATGACAAGCACAAGGGTAACCAGGACGGAAAAGACCTTGCCGACGATCCTTCCGCCCTTAAAGAATTGCGTGACCAGGGCAAAGATAAATAAAAGAACGATCACACCGATAATGACCGCGGTAAACTTGGCGTTCAGCACATTCAGCCGGTTCAGGATCAGGACAAAGGCTGCCGAAGCGGCCAGCTGCAGGCACAATAATATGATACCGATCACGTTTTTTCGCACTATAATTACCCTCTTAATTATTTTTCATTTTGGCTTGCGCCGTATTTTTGTTCACCGGATCAAATGGAAAATCTGCCGATGGTCTCTGCATCCAGATCCGTCAGGATGCGGCATACCAGGTCGACCGTCTTTTCGAAATCGTCCAGCGCAATATAGCAGTAACTGGAATGAGCGTAGCGGACCGGGACACTGATAACGACAGACGGCACACCGCCCGGCGCTACATGAACGACCTTACCGTTGGTGCCGCCTCCCCTGCGGACGGCCTCCTGCAGAGGAATACCTGCCTTTTGGGCTTCATCGATCACGTAGCCTGTCAGGCGGGGATTGGCGATCATGCTGACATCCATGTGGCGGACCATAGGTCCTCTGTGGATGCCGGTCTGGATCTTATATTCCGGGGTAAAGGTATCGTCCGCGGGAGCTCCTTCGATCATGATGGCAAGATCCGGGTTTACCTCTGCGACAGCTGCCTGGGCCCCTCTTTCGCCGACCTCTTCCTGAGACGTCAGGGTGCCGGTCAGGTTGACGGTAAGCGGTTTCCCGTTGAGCCTTTTCAGGGCTTCGATAACTACGGCGACTCCGATACGGCAGTCAAATGCCTTACCCATCAGAAGACCGGTCTCCGGTTTTTCTTCCAGAGTGACACCGGGAACGGCCGGGTCGCCCACATGAATGCCGTAATCTTCCATTGCTTCTTTTTTACTGGTAGCGCCGACATCGATGACCATCTTATCTACTGCAGGAAGACTGGTCCGGTCCTCCGCCGTCTGAAAATGGACCGGTTTGGACGAAATGATCCCGCTGACCAGCTTGCCGGTCCGGGTGCGCACCACCACTTTGGAAGCCGACAAGGTCTTGGGATCAAAGCCGCCCAGAGTAAGAAAGTCCAGAGTACCGTTTTCACGGATAGCCTGGATCATAAAGCTGACCTCATCCGAATGGGCGTCCAGCATCACCGTAGGCAGCCCCTCCTTTGCCGGGCGCTGCATGATCACGTTGTTCATGTGGTCCACTTTAAAGGACAGATCCAGGTCCCTGGTATATTTGCGGGCAAGGGCAACGACATCTTCTTCAAAACCACTGGCTCCGAAAGCATCGGACAATTCTTTGATCATGGTAACCGTTTCGTTCATCTTATACCTCCGTAAGCGAAAAGAAAGCAGCTGACAAGACAAAATCGATCCGGCCCTTACAGCTGCTAAAAAACAGGATATCATAAAGACTGCCCCGGCCGGCCGGGCAAAGCCCGGTGCAGCCAAGGCAGTTGATTACTTAGCGATAATTGCGATCTCCTCCGGGAAGGTCGGCCCCCATCAAAAGCTCCAGGGCGTTGACTTCGCGGATGCCGTCATAAAGGACACGGTTCTCGCCGTTAAAGACAGCCACGATCTTAGGATAGCTGTCCCGGATGCGGCGCAGGGCCCGGACGGCTTTGCGTCCCGTATCGTCTGCCAGATCATAGCAGCTTTGAACATAGACGCGGCCCTCACTGGTCTGCAGTACGAAATCGATCTCATCCCGGTCGATCTTGCCATTGTAAACGGTGTAGCCCCGGCGGATCAGCTCGTAATAGATCAGGTTTTCAAGCATGGCCGGACGATTCTGGTTATTCATGCCCATCAGATAGTTGTACAGGCCGGTGTCGACCAGGTAATACTTATCCAGGGTCTTGAGCACCACGTTGTTGCGGATATCATAGCGGGATACTTTCGAAAACATGTAGGACTCTACCAGAGCCTGCATATAGGTCTCTATGGTACGGGTAGCGGGCTTGAAGGCACGGCTGGCCTTCTTTTCGGTCATAAGCTGATTGCCTACGCTGGTTGCTGAAATATGGCTGCCGATGCTGCGGATCATGATCGAGATGACATCAGTCAGAAGCAGCGGATCCGTGATCATGCGGCCGTTGCGTTTTTCATATTCAAGGATATCCCGGACGACTACGTTCGAATAGATAGCGTCGAAAAGGATGCGCAGACGGTCATTATCGGAGTACTGCTCGCTTACCACCGGCATGCCGCCGTACCGTACATACTGGTAATATACCTCTTCCAGCGAATAGTTGATATTGTCCTTGCCTCTGAAGGAGATACCGCTGTAATCAACGCGGTGATCCTTCTGCGGAAAATAAACTTCTTCCGAGGGCACATACTCATGACGCTTGATAAACTCCGGCATCGAAAAAGGAAGCACGTTGATCACGTCCGTGGTCCCTTCCTCATTGGGCCGGAATTTCTTGGACAGGATACCGGCGTTGGACGCGATCAGGTAGATGTCCGCGTCCATGGTGTCTACGACCGTATTGATCGCCGTCTCCCAATCATTGACACGGGAAACTTCATCCAGCAGCAGATAAACATGTTTGCGGCTTCCGCACAAACGTTTGATCAGAGTAACGGTCTCTTCCGACGTGTAGCAGCGGACGCCGGTCGCTTCAAAATCTACACGGATTATATTTTCCTGTGCCACTCCCTCCTGCTCCAGGGCTTTGGCGAACTGTTTGATAAGTATACTTTTTCCTGTTCTGCGCAGGCCTGTAATGATCTTAACGTTCCCATTATCTTTTTTGTCCAGCAGTTGAGACAGGTAGAAAGTGCGAACGTCCGGATTAAACTCATTCATTTTCTTTCCTCCATGTAAAAAACACACGAAACAGCGGACAGACAGCTTATTTACATGTCTTCTCCCTAAGCCCTGTCCATATTTTTTCTCTCTCTACAATAATGACATTTTAACAATGATAAAGATGTTTTACAAGACAATGTTATGAACCTATCATTAATTTTTTTGATTTTTTCAGGTTTTTACAAGGTTAATCATTCCCTTACGTTCATTCATCTCTTTTTTCATATTGCCATAAAAAAGTCCTTCCGCCAAAAGAAGGACTATCTTTGCGGAAGGACTTTTTAATTGTTCAAGTATTCAGATAACGGATCGCTTCGGTCGCTGCCTGGGCCCCGTCCGCGGCAGCCGTGCTCAGCTGGCGCAGGGTCTTGGTACGGCAGTCGCCTGCCGCAAAAATACCCGCCGTCCTGGTATGGGTATCTTCACCGGCAATGATGTATCCCTTTTCGTCTAAGTCAACGACATCGGCGAAAGGCTGGTTACAGGGAGCCTGCCCTACAGCTACGAACAGGCCGTTTACCGGGATCTGTCTTTTCTGCCCGGTTACCTTATCGCAGGTCTCTACCCGGTCCAAGGTTTGGGCCTGCTCATCCGTCAGAAGATCCGTCACTTCGGAATTCAGAATGAACTCGACGTTTGGTTTTTCTTTCAGTTTATCCAGTGTCGTCCGGCTTCCGCGGAATTGGTCTCTTCTGTGGATGACATAGACTTTCTGACAAATGTCTGCCAGAAAAACGGCATCGTCCAGGGCCGTATTGCCTCCGCCTACCACAGCCGTCACTTTGTTGCGGTAGAACATGCCGTCGCAGGTCGCGCAGTAGCTGACGCCCCGGCCCGTCAGGGACTTTTCTTTATCAAACAGCGGCGTTCCTTCCGCAGCGAGGGGCCGGTTTTTTGCTCCGGCCGCAATGATCACAGCTCCGGCCTGATAATCCCCGTTATCGGTATGAACGACTTTGACATCTCCCTTGTCTTCGATGCCCAGTACCGAGGCGGCTTCATAGGACGCTCCCAGCTGGCTGGCCTGTTCGAAGAGTTTTCCGGCAAAATCGAAGCCGCTGACATGCATCAGGCCGGGGTAATTTTCGATGTCGGGGGTGTTGATGATCTGTCCGCCGTAGGTAAGCTTCTCCAGCATCAGGGACTTTTTTCCGCCCCGCTGCGCATAGATAGCGGCGCTCATGCCGGCGGTGCCTGCTCCGATGATGACAATATCGTACATAGTAGACTCCTTGCTGCTTATTGCGAAGCCTTATGCCTTCAGCAGTTCTTCGATGGATTTTTCGGGGATCACGCCTACGGAGCGATTTACCTCTTTACCGTCTTTGAAAACGATCAGGCAGGGGATATTGACGATGCCGTACTGCTGAGCCAGGGCCATGTTGTCGTCTACATTGACCTTAACGACCTTGGCGTTTTCCACGCGAGATGCGACACGGTCTACCATAGGGCTGAGCATTCTGCAGGGGCCGCACCAGTCTGCCCAGAAATCGACCAGAACGGTGCCTTGTGCGTTCAATACTTCGTTTTTGAAAGTAGCTTCATTTGCCTGGATAACTGCCATGATGATAATCCTCCTTGATGTGTTTTAAAGTGTGATAAATGTGTGATAGAGTGTAATTACGATCGTTCTACGTGATGGATGACTTTCTGTAAAAGAGTCAGCAGCTGCCGGACCTCATCTTCTGTCAGGTCGACGCAGGCGCTCATCCTGGCCGGTACGGAGACCGCTTTTTCGCGCAGGTCCATTCCCTTTTGCGTAACGCTGACCAGTACGCTCCGCTCATCGCTTTGATCGCGGTGCCGCGTGATCAGGCCTTTTGCTTCCAGCTTTTTTAAAAGCGGTGTCAGGGTGCCCGAATCAAGATAAAGACTTTTGCCAAGCTCAGTGACATTGACAGCGTTCTGAGGGTGTTCCCACAGGACCAGCATGGTTATGTACTGGGTGTAAGTCAGCCCGATCTGGTCCAGGTAAGGCTTATAGCGCCGGGTGATCTCTTTTGAGCAGACATACAGTGGGAAACATAGCTGACGGCTCAGCTTCAGACAATCCCACTCCGTTTCCTGACTATCCATTCGATGCTGCCTCCTTTCTTGTTGACTTGTTGTCTTTTCGTCAACCGTTTTTATTTTTTACAATTATATTGTATGCTATTTAATTGCGTATGTCAACACCTTTTATTAAATATTTGGGCAAATATTGGAGCGGATTCTCAAAAAAGGTCTTTCTTTTCTTTCTTTTCGGTTGGGCTGGGTTGGGCTGTACCGGCAGCTGACTGTACCAGCGGCGGATAAAAAGGCGGATTTTCCGGAATATATCCGCCAGTTTGAAGTGTTTTCAAAACGCCCAGGCGGATAAATAAGCTGGATCCCGCGAATATATCCGCCAATTTGACCAGTTCTAAGGCCTACTTAGGCGGATAAAAAGGAGAAGTTTACGGAATTTTATCCGCCTTCGTCAGGTTTTATAAGTTGATTTTGGCGGATAAAATAGCCCTTTTAGGGTATTTTATCCGCCTACCGTCCGCCTGCGGGCTGCGCCAAGGCAACTTTCCAGTCAATCCTCTTTCGGGGCGGTCCCGAACGATCAGTCGAACTCGTACACGCGCAGTTCGTAAGGACGGGTAGTAAAGGTGCTGCCGTCGATTTTGGCACTTTCAGTCGGATAGTTGGTGACAGCCAGCTTTCCTTTAGACAGGTCATAGCCCTCCGGAGCAGTAAAGGTAAGGGGCTGGCCGCTGAAGCAGCAGATCACCAGCAGGCGTTTGCCTTCATAGGTGCGCTGATATACGTAGAAATTGGTGTCATCAGGATAGAATTCCTTGAAATCACCCCAGACAGCGACAGGGCTTTCCTTGCGGTATTTGATCAGCTGACGGTAGAAATTAAGGATGGAATCCGGATCCTTATCCTCATCGGCCTCATTGACCGTCGTATAGTTGGGATTGACATAGAACCACGGTTTCCCGGTAGTAAAGCCGGCGTTTTCGTCGCTGCTCCACTGTACGGGAGTGCGGGCGCTGTCACGGGTGGAAGCCTGGATGGCTTTAAGGACCTCTTCCTTGCTCATGGTCTTGCTGTAGATGCGGGCATTGTTCTTGGAGGCGATATCGATATATTTATCGACACTGTCCAGTCTCAGATTCATCATGCCCAGCTCCTGACCCTGATATACGAAAGGAGTACCTCTTTGCAGCATATACATGGCTGCCAGCATCTTGCCGGACTCCTTCCAGTATTTTTCAGACCCGTAGCGGCTGATGATCCTGGGATGATCATGGTTCTCGATGTAGAGGGAGTTCCACGCCTTTCCTGCGGCCAGGACATTCTGCCAATTGGTGAAAGCAGTCTTCATCTGAACCAGATCGAACTTCTTGGGCAGGCCGGTCAGAGAATCGCCGTCCGCGTCCATGGGCTCGAAGCTGATCATCTCATCCAGTACATGATCCGGTCCCTCCGCCGTATAGCGCAGGCATCCTTCCGGGCTGGTCCCGGGAGCTTCTCCGATGGTATAGCAGTCATAATGGCTAAGCACATCATCGCGGAACTCTTTCAGATACTGATGGACTTTGGGACGATCCACGTAATATCTGGCACCGGTGCCGCGGTCACGTACCGGATAGTCGTCCGGCAGCCCTTCGGCTTTATCGATAAAGGTGATAACGTCCTCGCGGAAGCCGTCGACCCCCATATCCAGCCAGAATTTCAGGATCTTTTTTACTTCCTCGCGGACTTTGGGATTAGCCATGTTCAGATCAGGCTGTTTTTTAGCAAAAACATGCAGATAATACTCGTCCAGGCCCTCGTCATACTCCCAGGCGCCGCCTTCGAACAGGCTCGTCCAGTTGTTGGGAGGTACCCGTTTTCCGTCGACGACCTTGCCCTTGCGCCAGTAATAGTAATCATGATAGGGATTGTCATCGCCTTTTTTGCTTTCGATGAACCACTTGTGTTCGTCGGAAGTATGGTTGACGACCAGGTCCATAAAGACTTTCATGCCTCTTTTGTGAGCACCGTCCAGGACTTCCTTAAAGATGCCAAGATTGCCGAAATCCGGATGGATATTCATGTAATCGGAGATGTCGTATCCATAGTCGGCGTTGGGCGAAGGATAAATGGGAGAGAACCAGATGGCGTCGGCGCCAAGGCTCTTGATATAGTCAAGCTTGCTGAGCACGCCCCACAGATCGCCGATCCCGTCGCCGTTTCCGTCGCAGAAACTGCGGCACCAGATCTGGTATACGACCATGGACTTGTACCAGTTGTTACCGTTCATTGGGAAGATCCTCCTGTGAAATAGTTATTGCCTTGCATGTAACCGAAAACCGGCGCTTCACCTGTAAACGATTACAACTACAGGGCATTATAGGCCGCAAAAAGACAGCCGTCAACCACCTTATATCCAAGGCTATAAAAAGATAACCGTCAAATGTCTTACAGCCAAAGCTTTAAAAAGTAAGCCAGCAGCAGTCCGATCCCCAGTCCCAGCGGGATGCTTTTAGCCTTCTTATAAGAGATCCTGAGGCAAAAGATCCCGACGATCGCCAGGACCGCTCCTACGATCAGCAAATACCCGTTATACGAGGCAAGATCTGCACCCGTCCATACCGGCAGGTACTTGCAGACAAAAAAGCCGGCCGCAGCACTGACTGCGCAGATCAGAAAAGTTATGACATAACGCACAAAGCGTCTCAGATGCCAGCCGAAACCTCCGGTAAACATTCCCATCAGGAAACGGCCGAAATCGTAAGCATCGCGGCTGCTTTTCCCATTCTGTTCCATTGCCTTTTGGGCTTCTTCCTCTTCCCGGCGGTGTTTCTCTTGCTCTTCTTTGGTCTTCTCGGCCATCTGCTCGGTCAGGGTCTTAGGCTGGATCCCCTGTGCCTTGTCCATCTGTTCCTTATTTTCTTCCGGAAGCACCAGACGGTAGCCGCAATAGTCGCAGGTAACCAGTCCCTTGACCGGATCATAATTCATGTTGGCGCCGCACTGGGGGCATTTCAGCTCCAAAACACCTTTTGGTAAATCGCTCATGGCAGGCCTTCTTTTTTTCAGATTCTTATATCTTATAAAGTCAGGTTAGGATCGGCATTCAGCGAGAGCTCACTTTGCTCGCCTTTATCATACTCATAATAAGCCGCCGAAGCGATCATAGCGGCATTATCCGTACACAAAATGATCTCGGGACGGCAGAATTCGAAACCATGCTTTTTGCAGGCTGCTTCCAGGGATTGACGCAAAGCCTTATTGGCCGACACGCCCCCGGCTACGGCTACCCGTTTCACATGGTGATCCACCGCAGCCTGCATGGTTTTCGTTACCAGCACCTCGACCACGGCCGCCTGGAAAGACGCGGCCACATCGGCCTGGCTGACCGTGTGTCCCTGCATTTTCTCAGTGTTCAAATAATTGAGGACGGCTGACTTAAGACCGCTGAAACTGAAGTTGTACCCTTCTTCATCCAGACAGGGGCGCGGAAAATGAATAGCATCGGGATTGCCATTCTCCGCTGCTTTCTGGATCTTGGGCCCGCCGGGATAACCGAGTCCGATCGCCCTTGCGACCTTATCAAAGGCTTCGCCGGCAGCATCATCGCGGGTGTGTCCCAGGATGTGATAATGGCGGTAATCATCGACCATAATAATATGGGTATGGCCTCCGCTGACGACCAGGCATAAGAAAGGAGGCTCCCAGTCAGGGTCAGTAATATAGTTGGCGGCTATGTGTCCCTTCAGATGATGCACGCCCAGAAGAGGCTTATTCAGGGCGTAAGCCAAGGCTTTGGCCTCCGAAAGGCCGACCAGCAGGGCTCCCACCAGCCCGGGGCCGTAGGTTACGGCAATGGCGTCGATATCGTCAAAGGTCATACCGGCGTCGGCAAGGGCTTTTTTAATGACCCCGTCGATCGCTTCGATATGTTTGCGGCTGGCGATCTCCGGCACGACGCCTCCGAAAATGGTGTGGACGGGCACCTGGGAGCTGATCACATTGGACAAGACCTGACGGCCGTTTTTGACCACGGCTGCCGCTGTCTCGTCGCAGCTGGATTCGATGCCTAAAATAACGGGATATTTTTCCATGGATCCTTCTTTCTGTCGGCTTTCGCCTCCGTGTCAGTCTTCCTCAAAGGTAAGTTCACGCGTCTGTCGGTCGCGCCCGATCCTGGTGTTGGCAAATATGGCCGCTGCCTCAGGCAGATAATCCTTGGGCTGGGGCATAGCCGGTGAAAAATGAGTCAGCCACAGCTCGCTCACGCCGGCTGCTTTCGCCATGGCCGCGGCTTCCTGAAAGGACATATGCTTGTGTTCTTTGACCTTCTCCTGCTTGTCCTTGGCTCCGTACATACCCTCGCAGATGAAAAGGTCCGACCCTTTTGCCAGGCTGACGATGGTGTCTTTGGGCCGCGAATCGGTCGCATAAGTAACCTTAAGGCCACGGCGGGCGCCTCCCAGGACCATATCCGGGGTAAAGACGGTCCCATCCTCCCCCCTGACTGTTTCTCCGTTTTGAAGACAGTGCCAGTAGGGAAGAGGGATATTGGCTGCTTTTGCCCGGTCCGGGTCAAAACGGGGCTTGCGGCTGATCTGTACACTGTAGCCGACACAGGGCACTCCGTGATCGCAGCGGCAGGACTTGATGATAAGAGGGCCCCGCTCTATGGGCAGCTGCCCGTCGATCTCTTCCGCTGTCAGTTCCCGGTACAGTACCTGAAAAGGAAGGCCCCGCGCGATCTGCAGCAGACCGTCCAGTACTCGCTTGAGCCCTTTAGGTCCGATGATTGTGATAGGCTCGGTCCGGCCGCTGTTTCCGATGGTCAGTAAAAGGCCGGGCAGGCCGGCCACATGGTCTGCGTGATAATGGGTAAAGAGGATAGTATCGATATCCTTAAAGCTCCACCCCTGCATCCTCATGGTGATCTGGGTACCCTCTCCGCAATCGATCAGCAGAGAGGTCCCGCCATAGCGGATAAGACAGCTGGTCAGCCATCGGTTGGGCAGCGGCAGCATACCGCTGGTCCCCAAAAGACACACGTCAAACATACAAGTCCCCCTATCCCCTTAACGATCTGTTCCTGTAAACTGGTTTTTTATTATACACCAGGCCCCCGGTAAATAGCAAACCCAGGCAGCGGGCAAAAGCCCTGCCGCCTGGGTCGATTTCTTTATTGGATCAGAACCGGTCAGCCTTCTACCATCGCTCCAAGTTCGCGCATTACACCGCGGTACATTTCGATGGCATCGGTGACCTCTTCCGAAGTCAGGGTACGGTCATCCGCCCCGAAGGTATAGCGAATGGTGACGGCCTTCTTACCTTTCACGTCCGGATCTTCATAAATGCCCATCAGTTCGGTATCCTTCAGAAGCTGGCTGGGATGCTGGGCAATGACGCGCATGAATTCGGAATAACGGACACTGCTGTCCACCTGATAGGTGATATCCGCCGTGATGCTGGGGAAGCGGCTGGGCTCCTGGAACTTGGGCATGATGCGGGTCAAAGGCCAGATAGCGTCCATATTCAACTCGATGCCAACCAGGGCCAGCTTCTTGTTGATCTTAGCGCTTACCGAAGGATGAACGATGGCGATGCGTCCGACGTTCAGGTCAGGCGTAATCGGATCTTCATCAGCGGCCATGACCGTGAAGGCATTGTAAGGATGCTCCCACTCTTTAACGTCCCCGGATTCATCATTGGTGTAGTAAAAGCTGATGCCGCGCAGCATCTTGGCGATCGACTCGCAAATACTCTTGGCCCTCATTACCAGCTTTTCCTCGCTGCCCTTTTGTCCGACCAGAACGACACCCAGATGTTTCTCTTCGATGGCAAGATTGTCTTTATCAAGACCGGTCACAACACTTCCGATCTCAAAAACAGAGAACTCCTGCGCGTAGGTCTTGTTTTTGGCTGCGACACAAATCAAAGAAGGTACCATTTCCTCGCGGATGGTGTCGATATCCGGCGAAACGGCATTGGTCAGATGAAGGATGCCCTTATTGGAAAGGCCCAGCTGGCCAAGCGTCTTGCCGTCGTTCCAGATGTAGGTGTGGACCTCGTGGCTGCCGTAGCTGAAGGCCAGCAGATTCTTGACGCCCCGGTGCAGACGGTGCTCGGGAGTCATGGTGATCGGATGGATAGCGGCCCGGGTCGTCTTCTTGGCAAAGTTATCGTACCCGTAGATACGGCTGATCTCCTCGATCAGGTCGGCCGGGATAGTGACATCTTTGGTGGCCCGATAGCTGGGAACATCGACAATGAAGTCCTTGCCCCGGCGGGTCACTCCGAATCCCAGATCGGTCAGGGTCTTGGTGATACGGTCTTCGGAAATATCGATGCCGGTATAACGGTCGACATAGTCCTTGTCGATGGTAATGACTCGGTGCGGATAGTGCTTTTTATAGCAGTCGCTGAAGCGGCTGATGACTTTGACGTCCGGATCGATCTCCAGAAGGAGCTTCAGATAACGGGCTACTGCCGTCCTGGTCATCTCCGGATCCAGGGTCTTTTCGTAGCGCAGGGCCGCGTCAGTGCGAAGGCCCAGGGCCTGGGTGGACTTGCGCACGCTCATGGAATCAAAATTGGCGCATTCCAAAAGGAAGCTGTCGGTGTCATCCACGATCTCGCTTTCCTGTCCGCCCATGATGCCGGCTACGCAGACCGGCTTGCCCTGAGAGCAGATCATCAGCGTGTCGGTGCCTACCGTACGGACTTTATCGTCCAGGGTCGTGAACTGGAAAGGCTGGTCGAATTTCTTGACTTCGATCTGGCTGACGCGTTTATAGTCATAAGCGTGCATAGGCTGGCCCAGTTCCAGCATCAGATAGTTGGTAAGGTCCGTCAGAAGGTTGATGCCCCGCATACCGCAGCGGTAAAGCCGGATCTGCATGTTTTCGGGGCTTTTCGGCACGGTAATATTCGAAATGGCCATGGCCGAATACCGGTAGCAGCTGTCGTCCTCAACGCTGATCGGCACCTCAGGCAGACTCTCGTAAGCGTCCAGCGAGTGGGTCTGGTAAGGTTTCAGCGTCCGTCCGGTCAGCGCCGCTACCTCGCGGGCGATCCCGTAGTGGCCCCACAGGTCGGGACGGTTGGTCAGCGATTTGTTATCTACTTCAAAGATGAAATCGTCGATTTCATAGATCTCTTTCAGGTCTTTGCCGAGAGGAAGATCCTCCGGCAGTTCCCACAGCCCCGAATGGTCGTCGGATACGCCCAGCTCTTTCTGGCTGCAGCACATACCGTTGGAAATGCAGCCTGCCAGCATGCGGGGTTCAATATCCATACCGCCGGCCTTGCCGCCGGGCAGAGCGACCGGGACCTTGATCCCCACGCGGGCATTGGGCGCCCCGCAGACGATATCCAGGACCTTATCGCCGACGTCGACCTTTAAGAGGTGCAGCTTTCTGGAATCCGGATGTTTTTCACAGGATATGATCTTTCCTACGACGACATCCTGAACATCTTTTCCGACCCACTGGTACCCCTCTACTTCAGCAGTACCCATGGTGAATTTATGCATCAGATCGTCCATATCGACTCCGGTAAGGTCTACGAAGTCGCCGATCCAGTTCATTGATAAAAACATATTTTTCCTCCGCTTTCAGGATTCTTTCGATTACAGGATCGTGAACTGATCCAGAGCTTTCAGATTGCCGCTGTTTAGGACACGGATATCATTGATATCAAACTTCATCATGGCCAGACGGGTCAGGCCCAGTCCGAAGGCAAATCCGGTGTACTTATCAGGGTCGACGCCGCCCATCTTCAAAACGTTGGGATGGATCATGCCGCAGGGGCACAGTTCGATCCAGCCGCCGTGCTTACAGGTAGCGCATCCTTTTCCTCCGCAGAAGGGGCAATGGATATCCAGCTCGAAGGAGGGCTCGGTAAAGGGGAAGAATCCGGGGCGCAGGCGGACGGTGATGTCGGTCTGGAAGACCTCGGACAGCATGGTTTCCATGAAATAGATCAGGTTGGCGACCGAAATGTCTTTGTCGACCATCATACCTTCCATCTGGAAGAAAGTATTTTCATGGCTGGCGTCCAGAGCCTCGTTGCGGAAGCACCGTCCGGGGAAAATGGCACGGCAGGGTGCCCCGTATTTTCTCAGGATGTAGTTCTGGGCCGCGCTGGTCTGCGTCTTTAACAGTTCGCCGTTATCCAGGTAGTAAGTATCCTGCATGTCGCGGGCCGGATGGTTTTTAGGGACATTGACCGCCTCAAAGTTCTGGTATTCCGTAACGACTTCGTTATAATCCTCGACGGCAAAGCCCATGCTGGAAAAGATCTCTTCCAGTTCTCTTTGTACGATGGTAATAGGATGAAGGCTGCCGATATTGTTACCCGCCGGAAGGCTGATATCCACGCGCCGGTCTGCCATCAGCAGGCGCTTTTCCATTTCCTTCTGGATCTGCTTTCCTCTTTCCTGGATACTCTCGGATACCTGAGCCTTCAGAAGGTTGATGCGTTTGCCGGCTTCTTTACGCTCGTCACCCTGCATATTGCGCATGCCCTTCAGCAATTCGGTAATGGTGCCTTTCTTTCCCAGATACTTGACCCGGATATTTTCCAGATCCTCTGTGTTCTGAGCCTTGTCCATATCTTCCTGAAAGGTTTGTTTCAGCTCGTCGATTTTTTCGCTCACGACTATATCTCCTTACATTAAAAATACCCGTCCAACTGTTACATTGGACGGGTTTGTTACCGTGGTACCACCATGTTTCGAAAACCAAAGACCGGCTATCAAATTTTACAGCCTTGTCTTTGTTTTTCCTCACTGCCATTCATAATGGGATGGCGCCCAGCCCCTTCTAAGGGCAGCTTGACCGGTGAAATTTCGAATGCCCGCCTTACGGCCGGAACTTTCAGCCTGTGGTCCCGACTCTCTGTATGCCCGCGCGTGCATCTACTGTGCCGATTTCATTGCTTTTATCGCTGTCAAACATAAAGAATTGTAACATTAAGGCCGTAGATTGTCAAACAAATCAGGCTTTAATGCGGACGAACTTCTTCTTGCCCCGTTTTACGATGATGCCGCCATTTGCCAGATCCTCTTTGGTAAAGGTCAGGCCGATCTCAGTCACCTTGGTCCCGTCAGCGCTGACGCCGCCCCCTTCGATATTGCGGCGGGCATCGCTGCGGCTGGAAGCCAGACCGGCTTTCTGCATCATGGTAATAATGTCGATGGTGCCGTCGTTGAAATCACTGTCGGCAAGAACGACTTCGGGCATATTCTCAGAAGCAGCACCGGCACCGAACAGGGACTTGGCCGCTTCTTCCGCCTTTTGAGCCTCTTCTTCGCCGTGGACCATCTTGGTCAGCTCATAAGCCAGGATCCGTTTTGCTTCGTTGAGCTGGCTGCCTTCCCATTTATCCATCTCATCGATCTGTTCCAAAGGAAGGAAGGTCATCATGCGCAGGAACTTCAGGACATCCTGATCGTCCACATTACGCCAGTACTGATAAAAATCATAGGGAGCGGTCTTGTTGGGATCCAGCCATACCGCTCCGCCGGCCGTCTTTCCCATTTTCGTCCCGTCATGCTTCAAAAGCAGGTTGATGGTCATGGCGCAGGCGTTCTTGCCCAGCTTGCGGCGGATCAGATCGGTGCCGGCCAGCATGTTGGACCACTGATCGTCTCCTCCGAACTCCAGGTTGCAGCCGTAGCGCTGGTATAACTCATAAAAATCGTAAGCCTGCATCAGCATGTAGCTGAATTCCAAAAAGCTCAGACCATTTTCAAGACGGTTGACATAGCAGCGCGCGCGCAGCATCTCGTTCACAGAAAAGCAGGGACCGATATCACGCATAAAATCAAGGAAATTCAGATTGCGCAGCCAGTCCCCGTTATTGACGATCATAGCCTTGCCGGGTCCGAAATCGATAAAGCGGCTCATCTGCTTTTTAAAGCATTCCACATTATGATCGATGGTCTCGATGGTCATCATCTTGCGCATATCCGACCGGCCGGAAGGATCGCCGATCATACCGGTCCCGCCGCCGACCAGGGCAATAGGCCGGTTGCCGGCCATCTGCAGCCGTTTCATCAATGTCAGGGCCATAAAATGGCCGACGTGCAGGCTGTCCGCGGTAGGATCAAAGCCGATATAGAAAACGGCTTTACCGTTATCGATCAGATCGCAGATCTCCTCTTCGTCCGTCATCTGCGCGATCAGTCCGCGCGCCTTTAATTCTTCAGAAATCTTCATTGATAGTCTCCTTATTGTTACTGCGGCTTTATACCGGTCAATTCTTCCTTCTCCAGCACATAAGCCATGTGGCCTGCCACCTGATTGAAACCGGTCAGGTCATTGCGCTGGTCGTTCAGCGTCCACCCGTAATCATCGATATTCCACAGGCAAAGCTTGTCTTCCACGGTCCCGTCAACATCGTGTCCCGAAGGTTCCCCCGGATACCAGCCGTCAAGCTGTGTCCAGGGCGTGCCGTCCACCCACTGCCAGGAACCGGACGACGAGGATGCGCCAAGCCATACATAGTGCAGGACGACCCCGCTTTGATCCTGAGCCCGGCTGATGCCGTCAATGATCAGGTTGAGCTCGTCCTGGCTCCTGATACTGGCCAGGTGCCCGCCGGCCGCCTCGCACTCTGCTTCGGCCTGGTCCCAGCTCGTGTCCTTGATCACGACCGTATAGGAGAATGCCGTATAGCCCGAGATCTGGACATCCGGACGGGTATCGGTAAACCGTTTGACCGCATCCGCGCTCAGCTGGGTATCATGAATGTCCAGCGTTGTAAGACTCGAAAGTCCCGTCAGCGCATCCAGATCCGAAACCGGGACATTATTCAGGACCAGATTTCTGAGATGGGTCAGCTTGGATAAAGGTCCCAGGTCGGTCAGAGAGCCTTGTTTAATGATCAGGCTGGACAAGTCAGGGCACTGCTCGATCCCGTTTAGATCGCCGACCGAATATTGGGACAGGTCTGCGCTATCCGCGTCCTTAAGGATCTGTGCGCCGCAGGACAGCTGGACGCTTTCCGGAGCTTTTTCCATCTCCTGTTCATCCTTTTTGTCCGAATCGTCTTCCGGACCTTTGTCTGCTGCGCTGTCAGAACCGTCAATGAACGGCTGCGATACCATTACGCTGTCAGAATCTTCATCCGTAAGAAGTCCTGCTTTTGAGCCGTTTTCCTTGTCCGACTTCTCCAAAAGCTGATCAATGGTCGAAAAGCTGTGCCCTGCGCCTGCCGATTTTTTATGACCTGTCACAAGCAGGGCAGAAAGCACCACTACCAGGACTAGCAATAAGCCAGCTACGCTGATCAAAACAGGAACCAGCGGCGAAATTTTATTGGCAGGAGGCTGCGGCACAGAAGACTGTCCCTGAGGCGGCTGATACATCGTCTGCGGACCTTCGGGCTGATAGGGCTGTTCCGCTCCGGCAGGCTGTCCGGACTGATCTGTTTCAGCCGGCAAAGGCTTTCCGCACCGATAGCAGAACTTGGACCCTGATACATTGTCATATCCGCAATGCGGGCAAATCATAGGATAGGATCCTTTCTTCGGTAAATATAGGTTATATTATATCTTATTTTACATCAAATGTGTCATTGTTTTGCGGATTCTCTGGCGGTTCTTTTCTGCGGGAGTCTTCCTGGCTTTTCTGCTGCTGGTATTCTTTGAGGGCTTCGCTGAAGGACTGCTTGCCGCTCTGACGGGCTATATCGTCGCCAAGGACCTCTCCTTCTCCTGCTGAGCCAAAACGTTCTAGGCTGTCCCTACCTTCCACAGCCGCCGCGTTCCGGGATGCCTTTTCAACTTCCGATCCCGGCACAGCCGGCGCCTGAGGATCCAGGACCATCAGCGTCTGCAGCTGATTTTCAGCGTTTTGGACATACGTTTTGTTTGAGCTTTTTATCGTGTTCCAGTCTAGCAGGATGCCGAAAAACAGGAACAGGGCCGGCATGGCCATATCTGACAGCATAGCGCTGCCGGACATGATCTGGAAGTAACGGCTGAAAAGTCCTGCCGGTGACAGCCATTCTCCGATCTGCCGGTGCCATACGACGGCAAAGTTAGCGAATTCAAAGGCGAACAAGGACAAGATCGAAAAAATAAGGACACTGGTCAGAGCCGTCTTATCCATCCTGCCTTTAAAAAGTTTATAGCCGTAATAGGAGGCCAGAGGAATAACAACATAAAGGACAGCATAGATGTTTCCGCTGAACATAGCTATCAGAAATACCAGAAGGCAGCCCAGCATGGCCCCCAGAAAGGCGCCCAGGATGCCTAATCCGTGATTGCCGTGTTCGCTGTTGTCGGCAGCGTCCCGGATCCGGTCAAAATTGCTCTGCTCCACGCAGGCGCGGTGAGTGGGAACATAGCCCTGGGGGAACAAGGCAAGTGAATCGCAGTTTCCCTGCTTGCAGATGGGACATTTGCCGGGGGCAGTCAGCCCCATCTTATGGGCGGCATCGGTAAACTCCCCCATCTTCTGAAAGAAGCGGTTCAGGCTGTCTTTTCCGTCGTCAAGTTTATCGACCTTGACCGTCATGGTCAGAGTGCCGGGATTGGTCCCCGAAGTCAACTTTGTATCCGGAACTTGATTTTTCAGGTACCGGGGACGGACATTCTGGCTGAAGTGGAACACGGCCGCCAATGAATGAATGACCGAACCGCGCCAGTTGGGATAAATAAAATAAGGATATCCGTTCATCTGGCCGAAAGCCCTATCTTTTACGATCAAAAGGCCGCGTTCTCCAAGGCCCCTGGCATAATCCTGCAGCGTCATGATGTTCTCCTAAGATAATATGTAGATTTGTAAGGGATGACTGATTTACTGCTGCCTGCATTAAAAGGTCTTTCTATTGTAAAGCGGCCCGGTAATCTTTGTCAAATCAACACGAAAAAAGCTGTGAAGCATCTGCTTCACAGCTTATCTAGTGCGGATGAAGGGAATCGAACCCCCATGACCTTATCGATCACAAGAACCTGAATCTTGCGCGTCTGCCAGTTCCGCCACATCCGCATCCGGCAGTCCTTTTCGTCAAGGACAAGTGTTATTCTACCATTAAGGAATTTTTCTGTCAACCATCAATTTCATTTTTTTCGAAATTGCCCCTGTTGCGGGAAGTGGTCGATGCTTCCGCCAGCTCCCCGTCATTCCCGGTGCTGCGATAAAAGCGACTTGACCGCCTTGCGGATCCGGTCGGCATCGTCTGCCCCATGTCCCCCGGGATTGAGTTCAAAAACCACACTTTTGACCTCATCATCGTACAAATAATACTGATAGGTATCCCTGGTTGCTTCCTCGACCCGCTGCATCCGCGGATTTGCCGTCCTCTTCTCCTTGGCTCCAACCGACAAATAAATATCCGGCTGCCTGGTTTTAAACGAATGCTCTCTGATAAAATCCGACCATCCTTCCAGCCACAGTGATCCGCTCACCGTCGCCGCAGCCTGAAAATAATCCGACTGGTAAAGCCCGTACAAAGCCAATAGACCAGCCATGGAATAGCCGACCAGCATCCGGTAGGATAATGACAGTCCGAAAAACTGCTCTGCCTGGGGCAGCACAGTGGATGTAATATCTTCCAGGAACAAGCGGCCGCCTCCTGCTATGTCGCCTTCTCTGCGAAGAGAAGGTGCTGCAAAAGGAGAAAAGTCGATTTCGTCCGGCACTTCTTCCCTATCGTCCCCAACTTCTTCTGCAGTCGAAACGGCATATACGCACAAAGTCGTACAAATAGGGGACAAATATTTGCTGACCCGTTCGGCATATTCCCCATCGTAACAAAGAACGACAGCCGCGCAGCCCGGATTGGCTTTGGCTCCCGTCCCATGGCCGTACCAGCGGACCCGGTAAGAATCTTTCGCAAATTCCTTCATCGTCTTCTCCTTTCTCTACTTAAATTATACGCTATAATTCGCTTTATTTCATCGGTCTTATTCCGTTACTTGCGGCAGGAAATACCTATGAAAATGCCTATGAAAATGCCTATGAAGATGATATAATTATAAAAAGGAGAAATCTATGGACAACTATCAACCGCCATTTACCGTCAACAACGAGATGCTGATGCTGGTCAGCAGAATTTCGGAAAATATAGGAAGGATCGCTGAAAGGAACGCTCTGAATACAAAACCACATCTTAAAAGAGACTACCGCATCCGCTCCATTCATTCGTCACTGGCAATCGAGGCAAATTCTCTTACTTTGGAAGAAACTCGTGCCGTTATTGACGGGAATCCGGTCATAGGTCCGGAAAAAGAGATACGGGAAGTGCAGAACGCCTATAAAGCATATGAGCAGATCCCAGCCATAGATCCGTATAAAGAATCCGATCTTCTCCATACCCACAAGATCATGATGGATCAGATAATCGCAGATAGCGGGAATTACCGTCATGGGAACGAGGGCGTCTTTAACGGAGATGTCTGTGTCTTCATGGCACCGCCTCCGGATATGGTTCCGGAACTGATGCGGCAGTTGTTTACCTGGATGAAGGAAAATAAAGGTAAAATACATCCTCTTATCCTGTCATCCGTATTTCATTATGAGTTCGTTTTTATCCATCCTTTTTCTGACGGCAATGGGAGAATGGCAAGGCTTTGGCAGACATCTCTCTTATATCGGTGGAAAGATATCTTTCAGTATATACCGCTGGAAAGTCAGATCCAAAACTTTCAGGATGGATATTATCAAGCAATATCAGAATGCCATAAAAACGGAAATTCAGACGTATTCATTCTTTTCATGCTGCAAAGGATCGACGAGATCCTCATGCATATGCTGTCAGAAGAGTCATTAACGGGAAATGACCAGCTTGCAAGAACTGCACGGCTTCTAAGCTTAATGGAAGACCGACGGGAATATACGGCCATGGAACTTATGCAGTTGCTGCATTTAAAATCACGAAGAGGGCTTCAGGGAAATTACCTGCATCCGGCTATTGAAACCGGGAAAATACAAATGACCGATCCGGAACATCCGAGAAGCAAAAACCAGAAATACAAGCGGTTACAATAATAAAAAGCCTTCCGAAGACAGTTCCCTGCCCGGAAGTCAAAACTTTGTTTCAATTGACGTCCTTTTATAAGCTCATTATAATTATTGTATTATTATCAATCTATCTGACTGCGTCTGATCGCAGCTTTCAGAAAAGGAGTCTTTCATGAGTCTTGTTGAAGCTGCCCCGGTATTGAGGGATCCTGCCTTTCACCCCTATATAGATTTTCACGCGGACACCTTAATGATGTTCTCCGATGGTCCCGAAGGACCCAAAGAAGGCCCGCGGGCCGGTCTTAAACCTGACCTGTGGGACTTTCCCCAGGGCATGGTCGACATAAGGCGCCTTGCGGAAGGCGGCTGCGAGGCTCAGTTTTTCTCCACTTTTCTGCCCCCGGAAAATCACATGACTCAATCCGACGAAAGCTACCGGAGCCATTTATACGACGGGCTGACGGATGCCGTCAAAAAATACCCGGATAAGATCGCTTTCGCCAAAAGCTATGAAGATCTGATATCCAACAAAGCCAAGGGTCTGATCAGCTTATTTCTGACCTTTGAAGACGGCCGCATGGTCAAGTCACTGGACCTTTTGGATCAGTATTACCAACTGGGCTACCGTTTGATCACCCTGACCTGGAACCATTCCAATTGTCTGGGCAATCCCTCTTCCGACGATCCGCTTGACATGGAAAAGGGATTGACTCCCCTGGGCAAAGACGTTGTACAGCGCATGAATGAACTGGGAATGATCGTGGACGTTTCTCACCTTTCGGACAGAGGATTCTGGGACGTGGCCGATGTCAGCTCCAAACCTTTCGTCGCCAGCCATTCCTGCTGCCGGGCGCTGAACCCTCACCGCCGTAACCTGACCGACCCCATGCTGCGCCGTCTGGCCGAAAAGGGCGGATTTATCGGCATCAACTTCTTTTCCTATTTCTGCGGGCGATCTGTCAAAGACGAATACAGCCGGGTCGAGGACATCTGCGATCATATCGAACACGCCGTCAACACTGCCGGCATCGATTCGGTCGGGCTCGGTTCTGATTTTGACGGCTTCGACAGCATCTGCGATGTCGCCAGCCCTCTGGACATGCACAAGATCTTTGAAGAGCTGGAAAAGCGGGGCTGGAAATGGGGACAGATCGAGAAGATCGCCCACGAAAACGCCGGGCGCGTCATCAAAGATATACTGGACTGAAACAGCTATTAAGTGCCAAGGCAAATCGAAAATAGAATACGCAATATACTAAGTGACGCAAGCGGACCGGGATCTGTCAAGGATGACCGGTTCGCTTTTTATAATTCAAACATTTTACAGACGTTTCCCCTATAGCTTTAACCTATAAAGTTTAATAGCCTGTATTAATATTAAAATTATATTATTTATGATTATATAGCCTGATGCTATAACTTACCATATATTTTTAGCATTATACAAACTTTGATACATTTGTTATGATAACGTCAATCCTCAAGTCAAGGATGTCTTGCTTAGAAAATCACACGATCCGAGCGGATCGTTGTCCCGGAATTTGGAGGTTCCCATGTCTGATCTAAGAAAAACGATTATTGATTACGCAGATAATAACGCGGAGGTATATCAGAAGATCGCACTGGCTATTCACGATAAACCGGAAGTTTCCGACTTTGAGTTTTTTGCCTGTGATACCCTGAGCTCTCAACTTGAAAAAGAGGGCTTCACCATTGAAAAACCGGCTGCCGGTCACCGCACCGCATTTGCCGCTTCCTATAAGAGTTCAAAGCCGGGTCCGGTAGTCGTCTTCCTGGCCGAATATGACGCTCTGGGAGGGCTGGGACACGGTTGCGGCCATAACATCTACGGAGCTACCTCCGCTCTGGCCGGCGCCTCCTTCAAACAGGTGATCGACCAGATCGGCGGCGAAGTCAGAGTTTACGGCACCCCCGGTGAGGAAGGCGGCCAGAACGGAAGCTCCAAAGGATCCTTCGCCAAAAAGGGCTACCTTTCCGATGTAGATTTTGCCATCGGTGTCCATCCGGGAACAAAGCCCACGGATTCACTGAGCGGGCGGAATTTTGCCTGCGAGCCCGTAGATATCGAGTTCCACGGTAAATCCGCTCATGCAGCCGGCAATCCCCAGGACGGGATCAACGCTCTGGACGCTCAGATCCTGGTATACAACGCCATCTCCGTCCTGCGCCAGCAGCTGACCAACCGCATCCGCATTCACGGCGTCATCGTCAACGGAGGCCAGGCTCCCAACGTCATCCCGGATTACACCCTTTCCAAATATTACCTGCGCGCCGCAGACATCAATACTCTGAACGACCTGCATAAAAAGGTCGAAAACATCGTACAAGGCGCAGCTTTAGCTACCGGATGCACCGGCAGCATGAAAGATTATCAGAACCTGGTCGAAAACATGGTGCTGACCCCCTCTCTGGATGCCGTTTACGAAAAAGAGATCACGGCTTTAGGAAACACCGTCGAGCCTCAGTCCGACAAGGTTTCTCCCGGAAGCAGTGACGTAGGCAACATTTCGCAGGTAGTTCCCACCATCCAGCCCAGTATCAGCATCACGGACACTCAGATCCCCGGCCACAGTATTGAAATGGTCAAGGCAGCCGCTTCCGACAAAGCTCTTGCAGCACTGGTCAAAGCAGCCAAGGCTATCGCTCTTACCTCTCTGGATGTCTTTCTGGATCCTCAGCTGTTAAAGAAGATCAAAGAGGACCACGCTTACCAGGTAGAGCATCAGAGCGATGTCCCCGTATAAAAGCTGTCAACGAATTGACGGCAGCAAACAGCGGGGCCTGCCCGCCCAAATCAAACTTATAAAAAAGGCCAGGTAATTACATGATTCAAATCGAGCACGTCAAAAAGACCTTCCATCTTAAAAACAGTGATGTCAGGGCTCTTGACGACGTATCCCTCACCATCGCGACCGGCAGCATCTACGGGATCATGGGGTATTCCGGTGCCGGAAAAAGCACCATTGTCCGATGTATCAATTTCCTTGAAAAACCGGATTCCGGATCCATCAGCATTGATGATTTCGGAAAAGTAACTTCCGAGAACGGGAAGCTGACAACGGAAAGAGACGGAAAAACCGTACCGGTAACAGAAAAAGACCTGAGAAAGTTAAGACGTTCCATAGGTATGATCTTCCAGCACTTCAACCTTTTGGACCGCAGTACGGTATTTGAAAATATCGCTTATCCCCTCAAACATACAGGCCTTTCGCGAGGAGAGATCAAAGAAAAAGTTCTGAAACTTCTTGAGTTGGTCGATCTTTCGGATAAAAAAGATGCTTACCCCAGTCAGCTGTCTGGCGGGCAAAAACAGCGGGTAGCCATTGCAAGAGCCCTGGCCAATTCACCCAAGATCCTACTTTCCGACGAAGCAACTTCGGCCCTGGACCCGGACGCTACCGAATCGATCCTGAAGCTTTTGAAAAAGCTCAATAAAGAATTGGGCCTGACGATCATCATCATTACCCATGAAATGGCGGTCATCCGTGAGATCGCGGACCGGGCGGCCGTCATGGAAAACGGCCGGATCGTGGAAGAAGGAGAAGTATACGACATCTTTTCAACCCCTCAGCAGCCCATCACCCGCCGCTTTGTGGAGACCTCTTCCAGTCTGGGCAACATAGGCAAGCTGGTTGAAAATCATACGGTCAGCCTTGAAAACACACCTCGGAAGAAGTTGATCAAACTGACCTTTACCCGCGACAGTGTCGGGGAAGCCCTCATTTCCAGTGTATCGCGCAAATTCGATGTAGACCTCAGCATTGTGCTTGCCAACGTGAATCTGATCGGCACTGATGCTTTAGGCGGGATCATCGCGACCCTGGAAGGAGATCCCGACCATGTTTCACAGGCTTTGGACTACATTCAAAAGAGCGGCGTCCGCGTGGAGGTGATCGATCATGCCTGAACCTTTTGCAACCTGGTTTCCTAATGTAGCCAATTACTGGTCGACTTTTCTTGAAAGTCTGGCCGCTACCTTTCAGATGTTCTTCATCGCCGGTATCCTGGTCATTCTGATCGGCGGTGCTTTCGGAGTGATCCTGACCATTACCAAACCGGAAGGCATCACGCCAAGCAAACCTGTCCATATGATCTTCGAGATCATTACCAACGTCTTCCGATCCATTCCCTTTATCATTTTGCTGATCTTCCTGATCCCTTTGACCAGGTTGATCGTAGGTACTTCCATTGGAGTAAAAGGTGCGATCGTTCCTCTGGTATTCGGAGCCGTTCCCTTCTTCACCCGTCAGACCGAAAGCGCTCTGGCCGACGTGGATCCCGGTAAGATCGAAGCAGCCCGTTCCATGGGAAGTTCTCCCGTAGGCATCGTCTTTAGAGTTTACCTGCACGAGGCTTGCCCGGACCTGATCCGCGCGATCACCATTACCGCAATTTCCATGATCGGTCTGACGACTTCAGCAGGTGCGGTAGGTGCAGGCGGAGTTGGCTCTTTTGCCATCAACTATGGGCAGAACATGCACTACCAGGATGTCGTTAACCTGTGCGTGATCGTCCTGCTGATCATTGTCTCCTTGATCCAGCTGATCGGCAACACTCTTTCAAGAGCAACTGTCAACAAAGAGCTCTTCCACCTTTGATCAAAATAATAAAGAAAGGAATTTACCTTATCATGAAAGCTAAAAAACTCATCGCTCTGGCCTGCCTTCTGGCCCTGACCATTTCTCTTTTGGCAGGCTGCTCTTCCTCATCTTCTTCCAGTAAAACCACCGACGAAAGCGGCAGCACATCCGCGTCCACGACGGTAACTACTTCCAAAGATCCCGTAAAAATAGGTATCCCCGCCGATGCAACCAACCAGGCCCGGGGACTTCTGCTTCTGGAATCGGCCGGACTGATCGAGGTAGATGATGCCGCCGGTTATACACCTGAACTAAAGGATGTTACCAAGTATCTGTACAATATCGAGATCGTTCCCACGCAGGCTAATACCCTTGTCGCCACTTTGGATGACTTCGGAGCTTCCTGCATCAACGGCACCTACGCTCTTACCTCCGGATTGAATCCTCAAAAGGACGGATTGTTTACCGAGGTCCAGGAAAAAGGTTCCGACAACCCCTTTATCAACGTGATCGTTGCCCGTACTGCAGATAAGGACAATCCCGATTACCAGACCATCGTAAAAGCATACCAGTCTCAGATCGTGGCTGAATACACACTGACCAAATACCAGGGAGCTTCCATTCCTCAGTTCGATTATGACCCCAACTTTACCGTTTCGGATGATTTCGTTGATCAGATCGAAGGATACACCAGCAGCAAAGAGGGTAAAAAGGTGATCAAAGTCGGTGTCTGCGGTACCGGAGACGTTTGGAAAGCCGTTCAGAAACAGCTAGATGATACCAACTCCGGTCTTTATGTCGACGTTGTCATCTTTGATGCCTACAACCTTCCCAATGAAGCACTGAACGCCGGAGAGATCGACCTTAACGCTTTCCAGCACAAAACCTACCTGCAGTCCGAAATCGATTCTCAGGGCTACGACATTACGGCAATCGGCGATACCGCATCCGCTCCTCTGACCTTGTACTCCAAGAAAGTCTCCTCCGTGGACGAGCTGAAAGAGCTGGCGGGAAAGAAAGACAACTGATCGACCGTCACTTCCGATCCTTCTTATAAGTAAGATCCGACCATCTTAAAAGTACTTGCCATTGATAAACCTCCTGTAAAAAACCGGAGCTGTAAAATTTACAGCTCCGGTTCGCGTTCCTATCTTTTATTGTCTTTCCTGCAGAAGAGACTTGTCTTACCCGATCATATGGCTGATAAAGATCTCAAGTCCGATCGCAATCAGGATAACGCCGCCCACGATGGTTGCCTTATCCGCCAGCTTCATGCCGACCGTTTTGCCCAGTTTCAGGCCAGCCAGGCAGATGACCCAGGTCACCAGACCGATGATCAATGAGCTTCCCATAGCGGCTCCGAAACTATACTCGGCGGTCGTAAAACCTACCGACAAAGCGTCGATGGAAGTGGCGATCCCCTGCACCATAAGAGTACCCAGGCCTAAGCCCTTGCTCTTCTCCTGGGATTCCTTCTTTTTGACGCCTTCGACGATCATCTTTCCTCCGATGTAAGCCAGGAGGATCAGGGCGATCCAGGGAATAAATTTCTCAAATACCTTGAAAAACCGGACCAGGTTGTGGACGAAAAACCATCCGATCATGGGCATGGCCCACTGAAAGACGGCATAAACGCCGGAAACCCCGACCATCTTACCAAAAGGCATCTTAGGTTCGGCCAGTCCGTTTGCCAGTGAAACAGAAAAAGCATCCATCGCAAGGCCTACCCCCAGAAGGATGCTGTTACAAATAAATACCCACATACTTGTTATCTAAAAAAAATCATCTGCACGATCGGATCATTTCTCGAGCAGCTCCTGCAGGGCAACAAGAGCCTTTTGTTCATCCTGTCCGCTGCAGGTCACGGTAACGGTGTCTCCGTCCATCAGAGAAAGATACGTCATACCCATAATGCTTTTGGCATTGACCTGTTTGTCGTCCATGATGATGCGGATCATGCTGTCGAACTGGCTGGCCTGCTGAACGATCAAAGTGGCCAGCTCGAATTCATGGTTACTGGCATTATTGATATGCAGTTCTTTTTCAACCATCTTCTTTTACTTTACCCTCCAAGCGAAGATTCTCGGCTATTTCGGACAATTTCTTCAGCCGGTGATAGACACCCGACTTACTGACCGGAGGATCCATCAGGACTCCAAGATCCTTCAAAGCCATGTTTTCATGGCTCAGCCTGACTTCCGCCATCTGCTTAAGTTCGGGGCTCAGCCGAGTCAATACCCCTTTGGAAGCCAGATAGCGTATATCGTTGACCTGACGCACCGAGCTTGACACCACCCGGTTCAGGTTGGCTGTCTCACAATTGACCTGGCGGTTGACCTTGTTGCGGACATCTTTGACGATCCGCACGTTTTCAAGCTCCATCAGAGCCTGATTTGCCTTCATCACCGCCAACACATCGACGATCTGCTCGCCGTCCTTAAGATAGAGTACGAAAACGGTCTTTTCGCCCTTTTTACGGCTGGGTCTGGTCCTTTCCAGGATGCGGGACTCGATCCCGTAATCCTTCAGAAACTGCTGCAGCCTGATGGCGCCGCGCTCTTCTTCCTGCAAAAACTCGATGTGATAATTTTTGGTCGGATCATTGATCGATCCGGAAGCCAAAAAAGCACCGCTGATGTAAGCCCGCCTGCAGCAAGGTTTTTTCAGCATAAGATCCGGCATGAACGGGTCCAGGACTTTGTCCTGTCTGGATCCTGTCAGAAACCCCAGATCCCTCAGCACCGACTTGGCCTGCGTGGAATCGTCCAGGATCACCGCGTCAAGAGCCGTTACCGGTTTTATATTGAAAACACTTTCCAACAATTCCGCCGTCACATGGATCAGAGATGAGTTTTCGCTGAACACCTCGATCTTATAGGGGTCCATGCCGAACTCTCCTACGCTGCTTAAAATGGCGCCCAGCATTGCCATGCGGCAGTGTTTGGCCTTGGGAAGGTTTTCTTCGATCTGGCCTTTGACCCTGGCGGAAAAAGACAGAGATACCGGTTCTGCTTTGCCTGTTTGATCTATCATTGGATCTGATCCAGTCCACGGGCCGACAGATAACGGATCTCCGGCTCCAGACTGACGCCTGAATTTTCATAGACCCGCTTCTGAGCCTGCCGGATCAGTTCGAGGACGTCGCTGCAGGTCGCGCCTCCCATATTGACGATGAAACCGGCGTGCTTGGGACTGATCTGAGCTCCTCCGATGCGGAGCCCCTTCAAGCCGGCCTGTTCGATCAGCTGTCCCGCGAAATACCCCTCCGGCCTTTTAAAGACGCTGCCGGCGCTTGGATATTCAAGAGGCTGCTTATCGCGGCGCTGTTGATTGTATTTCTTTATCAGCGCCTTAACGGCCAGTGGATCTCTCTCTTCCAACTGAAGGGCACACTCAACTGCGATCCACGATTTTCGCTGTAAAATGGACCTTCGGTAGCCCATCTGCATATCCACTTTATCCAGTCTGAACAGCCGTCCGGTCTGATCGACCGCCGTGACTTCCTGTACGACCTGTTTCATCTCGCCGCCGTAAGCGCCCGCATTCATATATAAAGCGCCTCCGACGGTGCCGGGGATCCCGGCAGCGAACTCCAGGCCGCCCCGCCCCCACAAGGCGCAGGTCCTGGCAAGACTTGATAAAGAAGCTCCTGCCTGAGCTACGATAATGGCATTCTGTTTGGAAACCTGCTGCATCGCCTCACCGATCCTGACGACGACGCCGCGGAAACCATCGTCACAGGCCAGAATATTGCTCCCCCGCCCGATGACGACATATTTTTCTTCACGCTCGGACAAAATGACCAATACTTTTTTAAGCTGGTCCACCGAGGCAGGCTCGACTACCAGGTCAGCCGGTCCGCCGATGCGAAAGGTTGTCAGCCCGCTTAGTAAAACATCGGTCGACACACGGCCCGGGCAGACTTTTGACAGTTCTTCAATAAGACCATCGGTATGATAAAGTCCGAACATGGCGCTTCCTTCCCGGGTGTATCTAGAATTGTCCCTATTTTATTTTCATAGCTTTAAAAATTATATACGCTCCCGATTTAAAAAACAACACGGGGCCGTTATTCAGATGGCCGATTTATTTTGCCAAAAAACCGCCGGGGCTGTGAGAAATATACAAACCGGAGCAAGAAAAAACCGGAAACCGACAGACTCGGTTTCCGGTCTCTGTCTTTGTTAAAAGTCAGTCGTTTTCGTTGATGACGCCCAGCATGGCCGCGCCGATCACACCGGCACTGTTGCCAAGTTTTGCGATCACGACTTTGGTCTTGGTATCGCCTCCGAAGACCTCTCGTTTAAGCTGGCGTTTGACCGGATCCAGCAGTTTGTCGCCCTGAGCGGACGGGCCTCCTCCGATAATAACGTATTCCGGCTGGAAGATATTGATGACATTTCCGGTACCGATAGCCAGATAATGGCTGTATTCCTCCACGGCATCGATGGCAAACACATCCCCTCCGTTGGCCGCGTCGAAGACATCCTTGGCATTCAGCTTGGTCAGATCCCCGTCATACAGGCGGTTCAGGCGGCACTCGGGATGCTGCTGGGCGCGCTCCCGTCCCATACGGATCAGGGCCGTTGCCGCGCTGTAGACCTCCCAGCAGCCCTTACGGCCGCAGGTGCACTGGAAGCCGTCGGCCTTGATAACGATATGGCCGAGCTCTCCGCCGCCCATGTAATAACCGGAAAAGATCTTGCCGTTGATAATGATGCCTCCGCCAAGGCCGGTCCCCAGTGTGATCAGAATAGAGTTCTTGCTGCCTTCACCGGCACCGAACATAGCCTCGCCCAGCGCGGCAACGTTGGCATCATTTTCCAGATATACCGGCAGATCGATCCGCTCACGGATCAGTGCTGCCATCGGTACATGGTGAAAATCGGCAAAGTTGGCTGCGAAAATGATCTCACCGTTGACAGGGTCAATGGCTCCGGGAGAGCCGATACCTACCGAGTGGACATCGCCAAGTTCCAGTCCCTGGTCCTTGATCAGATCCAGCACCAGGTCAGCCATATCCGCGGCAATCTCCTGATAAGGACGTTCTGCTTTGGTCGGAATGCTCCTGGAGATCAGGATCTCTCCTTTTTCGTTTACCAAAGCCGCTTTGATGGTCGTTCCGCCAAGATCGATTCCTGCGTAAATCATGTTGTCTCCCTTTTTCATCCCTGCAGGTTCATTCCTGCTCTTTTTCTTCGTTTTCCGCCCTTTCTTTCAGGCGTTTTTCTACATTTTCATTGACGCGCCGCTTCAGTTCTTCGGCCGCGTTGTAACCCATCTTTTTGACGCGATGGTTCAGCGCCGCCGCCTCGATGACCATGGCCAGGTTACGGCCGACCATGATGGGAATGGTATAACAGGCAACGGCATTACCTAAGATATCTGTCGTTTCCTGCTCCAGACCGATGCGGTCATAGACCACATCCGGCTTCCAGGGTTCAAGCTTGATGACCATGTCGATGGACTTGTTCATCCTGACAGCCTGAACTCCGTACATTTCCTTGATGTTGATGACACCGATGCCTCTGAGTTCTACCAGGTTTTGGATCATCTCCGCACCCTGGGCCATCAGCTCATTATCACTGATACGGCGGATCTCAACGATATCGTCCGCGACCAGGCGGTGTCCTCTTTGTACCAGCTCAAGAGCGGTCTCACTTTTGCCCAGGCCGCTTTCACCCAGGATCAGGACGCCTTCGCCGAAGACATCGACCATAACACCGTGAAGGGACATCCTCGGAGCCAGTTCATACGAAAGATACCGGATCAGCCTCGAGGTAAAGGTGGTAGTGGGGTCATTGGTGACCAGAAGAGGGATCCCGTACTTTTCGGCCATCTGAGGGATGTTATCCTCTTTGCAGGATGTCAGCCCGCGGCAGAAAATAAGGCAGGGGATCTTGGTTGCAAACAGACGCTCATAGATACGGCAGCGCATGTCTTTTGAAACGCTGTTTAAATAAGCGCTTTCGACCATACCGATCAGCTGGACCCGTTCATGATCGAAATAATCGTAAAAACCGGTCAGCTGCAGAGCCGGACGATTGATCTCGGCCGTTGTGATCTTTCGTTTTGTCAGATCGATGCCTTCGGTCAGATTGACCAGATGAAACTGGTCGGCAATCTGCTGAAGCGTTACGGTATACATAGCCTCCTCCTTTGTCTATTCTGCCTGACAACGCCTCTCTTAACACGCCTTTCAAAAGCTTTCAACTGCTAAAAAACCGGACAGATGTCCGTCCTGAGCGGACTTCCCGTACGGACCTTACAGGCTCCGCACCTTATCCAAGCCCCAGGGCCAGATTCAAGGCCGCTCCGACGACGCCGCATAAGGCCATCACCAGGATAGGATTCAATTTCCACTTTCTGAGGGCAAAGAAAGCTGCAGCAAAAAGGCCCAGGCCCACCCAGTCGATATTGTTGAAAGACACACTGGCTCCGTGCCACAGGACCATCATTAGAATAGATACCCCTGCTCCGGCGATCAGCGCGACTACTGCCGGTCTGAGAGCTGCCAGCACATGCTGGATAGTGGAAAGTGTTTTATATTTATAGTAGAGTTTGGCTAAAATGGACAGGAAGACCATCGACGGCAGGATGCAGCCGAAGGTCGCGATGATCGCTCCCGGTATGCCGGCTATACGGATGCCGACGAAAGTGGCGGAATTGACGGCGATAGGGCCCGGTGTCATTTCGGCGATGGTGATCAGGTCGGTGAACTCACTCATGGTAAGCCAGCCGTATTTTTCGACCACCTGGGATTGAATGACCGGCATAGCCGCATAGCCCCCGCCCACACTGAAGGCTCCTACCTGTAGGAAGCTCAGGAACAATTCCAGAAATAACTTCATTTCTGTTCCTCCTTCCGTTTAGGCAGCTGACCGACCGTCTTTCCGGTCTTTTTCTCGATCAGGGCCAGCACCAGGCCCAGAGCAGCCGCCGCCAGGATGATATAGATAACATTGACCTTCAGAACGACGGAAGCGGCAAAAGCAGCCGCCATAACCAGGTAATAGACCACGTTCCGCGTGTCGATTACATTTTGCCCAAGGCCCACGACTACATCAAAAATGACCGCGGCGACCCCGGACTGCATGCCCCTAAGCACCAGGGCCACGTAACGGTTGCTGGCAAAAGCTTTATAGAAAAGGGAGATGACGGACAGAATGACCATAGGAGGAATGATGGTCCCCAAAACGGCGACCAGCATCCCAATGAAACCGTCGATGCGCCAGCCCACCATGATGGCGGCGTTGACAGCGATGGCACCGGGGCCGGACTGGGCAAGAGCGGCCAGATCCAGCATCTCCTCATCGTCGATCCAGTGCAGCTGGTCGACGAATTTTTTCTTCATGAAGGTAACGATCACAAAGCCGCCGCCGAAGGTGAAGGCGCTGATATACAGGCAGCTGAGAAAAAGCTGCAGCAGCTTGGGCACCGGTTTTTTATTTTTTTTTGCCTTTGTAACAGTTCTCATACTTGCGTTTTGACCCGGCGTCCCTTACAAAGCTTTGATCGCATCGACTGCCCCCTGAAGGAAGCCTGCGTCGATACTTTCGACCTCGCCTTTGTCCATTGCCTGTGCGATGGCCGGATCCATGGGAACTTTGGCCAGGACCTTAGTGTCGTTGTCTTTAGCGATCTGGTCGATATGACTGTCGCCGAAGACATTGATCTTTTCGCCGCAGTGAGGGCAGACCAGATAACTCATGTTTTCAACGACGCCCAAGATCGGGATGTTCATCATCTGAGTCATATTTACTGCTTTTTCAACGATCATGGAAACCAGATCCTGAGGACTGGTCACGATGATGACTCCGTCGATCGGAAGGGACTGGAAAACGGTCAGGGCCACGTCGCCGGTTCCGGGAGGCATATCCACCAGAAGAACGTCGATGTCTTTCCAGACGACCTCGCTCCAGAACTGTTTTACCGTACCTGCAATGATGGGCCCTCTCCAGATGACGGGATCGCTTTCATTCTGCAGCATCAGATTGATGCTCATTACATCAACGCCGCCCTTGCTTTTAACAGGATCGACGCCTGCCTGAGTGCCGGTGGCATGTTCGTGGATGCCGAAAGCCTTAGGAATCGAAGGACCGGTAATATCCGCATCCAGAACACCGGTATGAAGACCCTGTTTCTGAAGCTGGCTGGCCAGCATAGCGGAAACCATCGACTTACCGACGCCTCCTTTGCCGCTGATGACGCCGATCATTTTTTTGACACTGCTGTGAGGATTTGCTTTTTCAGCGAAGTTTTTGCGTTCCTCTGTCGTAAATTTATGCTGAATGACTTTACGTGGTTCTGCCATGATCAATATCCTTTCTGATGCTTGTATGGAGTGTTATTCCGATTGTAGCACACGGGCACAAGCTAGGCAAATCCTTTGCCATTTAAGGGGGAAAAATCAAATTTACCCTTGACAGATATTTACCGGCGATGCTATACTAACATTCGCTTGCATCACATGCATTGCATCATCTGCATTGCATTAAATCATATGGCCCCTTGGTCAAGCGGTTAAGACATCGCCCTTTCACGGCGGTAACGTGGGTCCGAATCCCGCAGGGGTCATTTTTCCATATGGTGCCATGGCCAAGCGGTAAGGCAAAGGTCTGCAACACCTATATCCCCAGTTCGATTCTGGGTGGCACCTTACCAAGACAGCTGAGAATGATTTCTCAGCTGTCTTTTTTATGCCAGTTTACGGCTGTCAGTCACGAAGTGGCTTCACTGACAGGCCTCACTGAGCGGCCCCTCTTTCTTCGCAGGAGGCGTGCTTTAATAAAGGCCCCTGCCGTGCTATAATGCCTGTATCTCACCTGAAATAACAAAGGAGGCATCTCATGTCTGTTGAAGAACGCTTCATAAAATATGTCAAGATCGATACGACCTCGGATCCTGCATCCGATACCATCCCCTCCAGCCGGGAAGCAGAACTTGCTTTTGCCGACATGATCGTTGATGAACTTAGATCCGCAGGAGTCACTGACGCTGCCCGCGATCCGAACGGATACGTCATGGGGACCGTTCCTTCTACCATCGAAAATTACACCGGCGCTGTGCTCGGCTTTATCGCCCATATGGACACGGCCAGCGACGCTCCCGGCAATAATATTCAACCTTGTGTCATCAAAAACTACGACGGCTCCGATATCGTGTTAAATAAAGAAAAAAACATCGTGATGAAACCGTCCGAGTTTGCTTCTCTGACCCGCTGCACAGGCCAGGATCTGATCGTCACTGACGGCAACACTCTGCTGGGCGGCGATGACAAGGCCGGTGTTGCCGAGATCATCGCCATGGCTGAATATCTGATCGGGCATCCCGAAATCAAACACGGTCCTATCCGCATTGCTTTTACTCCCGATGAAGAAATAGGAAGAGGCGTTGAATATTTCGACACGGCCAAATTCGGAGCCGACTACGCCTATACCATGGACGGCGGCGAGATCGGCGAACTGGAATATGAAAACTTTAATGCCGCTCAGGCAGATGTCGATATCACCGGTATCGCCATCCACCCAGGTTCCGCCAAAGGCAAGATGCTGAGCGCTGCCCGCGTGGGGATGGAGTTCAACGAGATGCTTCCGACTTTCCAGAAACCGGAATATACAGAAGGATATGAGGGGTTCATCCACCTGATCAGCATCAACGGAACCGTTGAACACTGCCGCCTTACCTATATCGTGCGCGACCATGACCGCGGCCTGTTTGAGCAGAAAAAGGCTTTCCTTCAGAACATTACGGATTTTCTGAACGCCAAATACGGGAAGGGCACGGTCGCTCTGACCGTCCGGGACTCCTATTATAATATGAAGGAAAAGGTAGAACCTTATCCCTTCCTGCTTGACCACGTCAAAGAAGTCTACAAGGCTATGGGCATCGAGCCCCGCATTCAGGCGATCCGGGGAGGCACTGACGGAGCGACCTTGAGCTATATGGGTCTTCCCTGCCCCAACCTGGGCACCGGTGACTTTAACTGCCACGGTCACTTTGAGTACGTCAGCATCGACCAGATGCACCAGTCCGTCGAAGTGCTGGTGCGCCTGGCTGTACGCTTTGCCTCAGAAAAGAAAAGAAGTTAAAAAATCCGGCTTTAGAGGTGCTATTTACGATGTCCCTTCCGAAATTTGAAAATCTGGACTCCCGCATCACTTATTATCCGCTGCAGCTGAGGAGGAAACTGGATCATACGCTTCCTGTAATAGAACTTCCCCAGGGCTTTCATTTCGTTTTTTATCAGCCGGGAGACCGGGATGCCTGGATCGAAATCGAAAAGTCAGCCGGGGAGTTCTCCACTTATCAGGAAGGCCTGCAGGCCTGGCAAAATTATTACGGCGGTCATGAAGATGAACTGACCCGGCGTATGATCTTTGTCACCGCGGATGCCGAAAGTTACCCGGACAGCAGCAATGCCTCCTATCCGGCAGCCGGTCGTAAGGTAGCAACGGCAACCGCTTATTACGACAACTTCGGACGCGATCCTTATCATGACGGATGGCTGCACTGGGTATCGGTGCGAAAGGATTTTCAAGGGAAAGGCCTTTCTAAGCCTTTGATCCTGCATACACTGGATATCCTCAGGGATGATTTCAAAGAATCCTATGCGCAGATCCCCACCCAGTGCACGACCTGGCTGGCGGTAAAAGTATACCTGGATCTGGGCTTTCTGCCAATGGAAGAAAGCCTGAAAAAGGACTATATGGGCTGGCGCATCGTCAAACGGCTGACCGATCACCCCGCCCTGGCCGGGATCGAAGCTGCCCCGGACGAAGAAGTGCTGAGCATCCGGGAAGTTACGAAAAATAAAAAGGATTATTTGGACCTGCTTCTTCTTGCGGACGAGCAGGAAGATATGATCGACCGCTATCTTGAGCGGGGTACTATGTTCGTGAAGAAGGAGGAAAATACTGCTGTCGCAGAATGTGTGGTAACCGATGAAGGCGGCGGTATCCTTGAGATCCAGAATCTGGCGGTACGGCCTGCTTATCAGGGAAAGGGCCACGGCAAGGCAATAATCGAATACGTGGCGGACCGTTATAAAGGCAGTTACTCAGTCCTTCAGGTCGGGACCGGTGACAGCCCCCTGACCGTTCCTTTTTACCAGCACTGCGGATTTACGATCCATCATGTCATACCAAATTATATCGTTGACCACTACCGCCAGCCCATCTTCGAAGGCGGCAAGCAGCTAAAAGACAAGGTTTATCTGTGGAGAAAATTATAAAAAAAGAGCAGGGCATGCAGCCTTGGCATTAAGCCTCGGCATTCAGCCTTGCTCTTTTTTATTGTAAAACACATATTAGGCAGCCTCCCATGGCAGCTGCTTCTGTAATTAAAGGGATCATGGCCGCATAATAAGCTTTAGCCTTATCCATCCGGTAATACAAGATACAGACCGCAGCAAAGGATCAGAGATATCTGTCCTATCGTTATGCTTTTCATGATATCCTTATTGATATTAAGAAATGGGACCGTCTGTCTTCACCGACGTATCCTTTTCGTCCGAGTCCGGAATATCGATCCGTTCGATCTTGAAGATGACCGGTCTCGTTCCGTCATTACAGCAGGTGATCATCTCATTTTCATTCTTCATCCGGCCTTTCATTATATGACCGCCCTGCAGCCCGCTGTAAATGTATCGACTGATAGCGTCCCAGGCTTCGGAACAGAAAGGAACGCCTTCTGAGCCGCAGTGCCTGGTTCCCGGAGACTGCAGGTTTCCCGTATCCGGCTTACCGGATTTTACAAGTGTCCCTGCCCCCATATGCCAGTAGTCATCACGCTCATCGTTGCGGTAAAAAACAAATTGGTCACCGATGTTGTAGCATGGGCAGACGCCACTGTCGGGTACCATGCAATACTGCTGCTGAAGCTCCGGAAATAGTTTTTTATCAAGAACCGTTACTTTTACTATGTGCTGCATATATTTTCCTCCTGTACCATATTTCAGAACTTCTTTCCAAGCTCATATGCCTGCTGCGGATAGTCGGATTTTTCGATATCCTCACGGGTCAAAGAGTTCTTGGCATTGACCGTTCCCACGATTTCCCAGTTCAGGAATTCCGCACAGTTCTTCAGCCACAGATCAGCTGCATCGGCCGATTTCATTACATCATCGGCCATGGTCGTAAGTAGAGCGGTTTTTTTGCCGCCGTGCAGCTTCTGGTCATTTGCATAGAAGCGATCGATCACGGATTTGATCTGTGAATTAATGTTGTAATAATAGATCGGGGAAACGAAGACGACCGCATCTGCTTCAATGAGCCTCGGATTCAGTTCTTCCATATCGTCTTTGAAAACGCAGCCTTCTCCGGACTTGTAGCAATGATTGCATCCGAGACAGGGATGTACCTTTTTAAACGCTGCGTCAAAACGATAAACCTCATAACCGGCTTCTTCCGCGCCTTTGATAAAATTGTCGGCCAGGCAGGCGGAAGTACCTTTTTTATGGGCACTGCCTGTAATAACTACCATTTTCATTGCTTATTCCTCCTATATGTTTTTTACCGGTAAGCGGTGAGGGAACATTACCCAAACTTTGCCGATATACTTCGCACTGCCCCTCTCGGAAACAGTCTTGCCCATACCGAAATAGCTTTATTTGAAAAACCATGTACGGGTGAACTACCCCCACTTTACGCATAGCGTTTGAAGTGGGGGGCTTCCTGTTTCGACCATCGCAGCGCGTCGAGCTGCCTCTGAGCGTCATGATAATAGCGTGGCATATTCGCCTTGTTCCCTTCGGAATCGACGTAAAGCCCATCTGACTTATAATCCAGACCGAGGACGGGCTTCAGATCTTTCACTGTCGGAGACATTTCGACGGCGATCTGATACTGAAGGGATACGAAGAACCGTCCGGCTCCCTGGACACCGTAGCAGATCCGACGACCGCGTCTTTGGGGATCTCCCGGTGGATGATGGCTTTTATCTCTCCGATCTTCGGTAAGGAGACGCACTTATCCGTGACTTGGATGCTTCCGCTGTTCATTGGCGTCGTATAAGACTGCCGCCCTCTTTTGGAATGGAACTTCGGGAACTTGGCGCGTCATCGCCCTCCATATAGACCAGGTTTCCGGCTGCAAATGTTCTTTTGATCCCTGCCGACTCAAAATACTGGAATAAATGTTTCGGAACGCTGTTCATAGTTACCTCTGCTTGTAGTCTGCGCTACATCTTTTTCTCTGTTTCAATGATACCATACGTTTCCGGAGAGGTGAAGAATCAATGTAGAAACAATATGTAATGGCCGGAACATCCATCATTCTTTGGGCAACGCTGCCGTCAATGACCAAATCGATCCTTTCGGATTTTCCAAGTATGACACTGTTATACTACAGTTCCGTTTTAGCATCCGCTGCCCTGCTGGTCTTTCTGCTGGCCACGGGAAGGATACGCAATATTAGGACTTACTCCAAACGATACTTACTCTGTCTTACCGGCCTGGGGCTGCTGGGTGAATTTCTGTATTCTGCCTTGTACTATAAGGGGCTTTCCCTGATATCCGCAACAGATGCCTGCATTCTCAATTATCTTTGGCCGATCACCGCTGTCATTTTTTCCTGTATCTTCCTAAAAGAAAAACTGACTCTTAGAAAAGTCTCTGCCATATTGTTATCTTTTTGCGGTGTAATCCTTATTATTTCGAAAGGAAAAAGCTTTTCCGGCTTTGCCGTGACCGATCTGACCGGCTGCGGCATGTGCCTCCTGTTATGGACTTTTTAATGTTCTGAATAAATTATTCGGCAAAGACCAGTGGGTCAACATGACTTATTATTTTATACTCACCTCAAGACTGCCAGGGATCGTAGTTCATAATATTACCCAGCGGCGGAAACCCACTTGCTTTAGCAGGAGAATCTATATATCTGCGTATGGTCGCCGTAGAAACTTCTCCAATACTGCATGCAAAATACCCGTCTGACCAAAAGATCCTTTTCTGCCAGTAACATTTTGCAAGAAAACGTGGATATTTCTGCCACAGGTAATAAGTCGTCTGCTGTTTGATCATGCCGACGATATCCGATACCCTGTCTGTCGTATCGCAGCCAAGCAGAAAATGGATGTGATCTTTGTCCGTTTCCATAGCAAGGATCTCATAACCATAGACATTCGCAATATCGTATATCTTTTGCTTTACATCGTCAGAAATGTGTCCCTTTAGTATCTGCTTCCGGTATTTCGTTACCAGAACGATATGAACTTTTAAACTGTATTTCCGACGATTATGGTGATGATATCGGTTTTCCATCACAGCCTCTTTGATAATTCACTAATTATATTATATAATATTATATAGTGAATCTGAAGAAAGGAGGCTTTATAAATGGAAACGCTTACGGTTACCGCCAAAATACAGGTACTCGTATCAGACACGGATAAGGTCTTACTAGACAGGACTTTGTCTGCCTATTGCGATGCTTGCTGCTTCGTATCCGATCATGTTTTTGAAACACATGATCTGAAACAGTTTTCGCTGAATGAAAAGCTGTATACGGATCTCCGCGACCGGTTCGGTCTTAAGTCCCAGATGGCACAGTCCGTTATCAAGACAGTCATTGCCCGCTACCGGACTATTCTGGAGAATCAGCACCGATGGCTGAAGGCAGAATTTCAGAAACCGCAGTATGATCTCGTGTGGAACCGGGACTATTCTCTAAAGATGGACTGGTTTTCCGTCAATACGCTGAACGGGCGGGTGAAACTCCGGTATTTCTCCGAGGGAATGGAAAAATATTTCGACACGGACACCTATCGGTTCGGAACGGCGAAACTGGTGTCAAAGCACGGAAAGTACTTTCTTCACATACCGGTCACGCGAAGTATTGAGGAATGCCGTAATGAAGATGTCTGCAACGTCGTCGGCATTGACCGCGGTATTAACTTTATCGTCGCGACCTATGACAGCCGCCATAAGTCAGGTTTTGTCAGCGGTCGTACCGTTAAACAGAAGCGGGCTCATTACAAAGAATTGCGCAGGGAACTTCAGAGAGTCCATACGCCATCTTCAAGACGCAGGATCAGAGAGATCGGTCAGCGAGAAAACCGTTGGATGCAGGATGTAAACCATTGTGTGTCGAAGGCACTCGTTGAAAATAACCCGTCTAATACCCTGTTCGTTCTGGAAGACCTGACCGGCATCCGTTCCGCGACAGAGAAAGTCCGCCTTAAAGACCGCTATACCTGTGTGAGCTGGACGTTCTACGACCTTGAGCAGAAACTGATCTATAAAGCGCGTCTGCATAAAGACAAGGTGATCAAGGTTGACCCGGCTTATACCAGCCAATGCTGTCCCGTCTGCGGACATACGGAAAGAGCCAACCGCAACAAAAAGCTCCACCTGTTCCGCTGCAGGAACTGCGGCTACCGTTCCAATGATGACCGGATCGGAGCCATGAATCTGTATCGTATGGGAATCGAATATTTAGTACCGGATACAGTTGCAAACGAGTAGATCTTGTTCGCAAGGGGCGCAGTCAACCGCCCCATGATGTGACGCCACTTCGGACAGAAATGCCCGTCGGGGTCAAAGGCAGGAGGCGTAAGCCGCTATCACTGCCGGGCAGTCACAAGCCCACTCCCTTTAGGGGGTGGGTCGTTGACA
>OMYN01000023.1 GCA_900315265.1 uncultured Eubacteriales bacterium | reverse complement strand
AATGTTACTGGCAGAAAAGGATCTTTTGGTCAGACGGGTATTTTGCATGCAGTATTGGAGAAGTTTCTACGGCGACCATACGCAGATATATAGATTCTCAAGGTTAACGAGAGGAGAGACGCGGCTCCTCCCACCTGCTAAAGCAAGTGGGTTTCCGCCGCTGGGTAATATTATGAAATTATCTCCGGAACAAAGACATTGGCCGGTAAGGCCGATGACAGTGACGGCGTTTTGTAGGAAAAAACTGAAATACTGACAGGGAGGCGGCCCAATGGAGATACGGGTACTGCGATATTTTCTTGCTGTAGTGCAGGAAGAGGGGATCAATAAAGCAGCGGAGGTGCTGCATGTCACCCAGCCGACCCTGAGCCGCCAGCTTTCGCAACTGGAGGAGGAACTGGGAGTCAAGTTATTCAACCGGGGAGCCAGAAAAATCACTCTGACAAACGAGGGGATCCTGCTTAGGCGGCGGGCGGAAGAGATCCTGTCTCTGGTGGATAAGACGGAACAAGAACTTGTCGAACAGGAAAAAGAAGTAGAAGGACGGATCAACATCGGCAGCGGGGAATTAGCAGCCGTCCAGCTGCTGCCTGAGCTGATTTCGTCATTTCGGGAGAAGTATCCTTTGGTTACTTATGATCTTCTGACGGCGAACGCGGATGTCGTAAAGGAGCAGATGGAAAAGGGACTGATCGACATCGGCATCTTGATGGAACCTATCGACAAAGATAAATTTGATTTTATCCGTCTGAAACAAAAAGAACGATGGGTCGTTGTCATGCGGCCGGATGACCCGCTGGCTGAAAAAGAGTTCGTAACGGCTGCGGATCTGAAAGGTTTGCCTTTGATCCTTCCCCGGCGCATGAACGTCAGAAATGAACTTATGAGCTGGTTCGGCGGTTCTTTACAGGACTCTCAGATACCTTTTACCAGTAACCTAAGTACCAATGCCGCCATCATGGTACAGGCAAAGCTCGGTTACTCTATTTCAGTGGAGGGTTCTTTAGCATTTTGGGATAAAGCACAGGTGGTATATCGGCCGCTGTCTCCGGAATTGACAGCGAGCTGCGTACTGGCCTGGAAAAAACAGCAGCCTTTCAGTATTGCCGCGTCAAAGTTTCTTGAGCATGTCAAATGCTCAACGAGCATAACTGAATATAAAGATTAAGTATTTGATAATCGATCGTTAATCACAGAAAATGTAGGTGCAGAAAGAAAGCACAGAAGGCTGCTTTCTACTGCACCTACTTTTTTGCTGAAGAATAAACGGGAGGCTATTCCAAATGAAAACAGTATTTTCTTTGTTACTGGCAGGCCTGATGGTGGTGACCCTTACTGCCTGCAGCCGTACAGACGGACAAGGATCCGCTTCTTCATCCGAACCTGTGCAGTCGCAGGCTTCTGCGGCGACAGACAGTGCGGATGTTGAGAGTACGCAAACCGACAAGTCAGAAAGCACCGCTTCTGCCGAAATTCAATCAGAAAGTCCTTCCGGTACAGAGGTCTCCTCGGAACCGCTGGCATCGCAAGTTCAGCAGGAAGATACACAGAGCAGTCATTTTTTAGTGACATTTTTTTCGGCTACGGGGACTACAAAGGGAGTGGCTGAAACATTGGCGGCGGGGCTTGGTGCGGATCTGTACGAGATCACGCCGGCAGAACCTTATACAGACGAAGATCTGGATTACAATAACAATAAAAGCCGTTCTACCATCGAGATGAATGATCCGTCTGCCCGTCCTCAGATCACAGGTTCCGTGGAGAACATGGATCAGTATGATATCGTTTTCCTCGGTTATCCCATTTGGTGGGGCGATGCTCCTCGCATTATGAGCACCTTTGTAGAGAGCTATGACTTTACCGGTAAAACAGTCATTCCCTTCTGTACCTCCGGCGGCAGCGGCATCGGGGACAGTGGCAGCAATTTGGAGGGATTGACAAGCGGTGCGACCTGGCTGCAAGGGACACGTCTGCATGCAGGTGATTCACAGGAAACGATCATGGAATGGGTAAGCAGCCTAGGCATCAATAAGTGATAATCGAAAAATGGGTATGTGTTTATGAAAGCAAACAAGTACGTTAAAAGGGGGATCGATCTGTTTATGACGATGGCACTGCCCGCTCTGATGGCCTTTCAGATCACGGGGCAGCGCCTCCATGTTTTGCCTGGCTTACAGCGGGATCGTTTTATCTCGCTATGTTTTCGCAAACGTAAAGGGTCCGATGGCAACGGCCAGAAGCATAGTCCCGCATTGATAGCAGTAGAACTTATTGCTATGATGGGACTATGGATTTTTATTGGATATTACATGGCAAAAGTGGCCGGCCGCGGTCGCCGGTAATATGATTTTACGTCGCATTACCGGCATTGGCGGATGCCGTTGCGATTGGCTTTTTCCCGTGCGCAACTCGTTCAAGATTGATCTCGTCCTGGGTCAGCTTTTCCGCCTCTTTATTGATGACCGGATGCACGACCTCTGTTATCGTGCCGTCGATATCTTTCATGCCCGGTTTCCAATGGTAAAGCTTCCAATACGGCGATATTTTTACATGCTTCGCACAGAAATGTACCGCTGCACTGCCCAGGCGGGCCGCCATTGCAAGTCCCCAGCGCCTGCGGCCGTACTCCCTGCCGAAGAGTTTCCCGATCACTTTCGCACTTTTGAAATCATAGAAATATTTGGCTGCTATATAAAATTCATCCTGAAGTTCCCATGGAGACTCATTTTTGGGAATGAACGTTACGTTCATCATGTCGAAGGATGCCCAGTTGTGAGTGATCATCCGGCCTTCGTTTTCAAACTGCTCGAATACGGGAGTGCCGGGGAAAGGCGTGAGGATGGCTGGCTGCAGCTGATAGGCATTGATCTTCTTGGCAAATTCAACGCTGCGATTCATGTCCTCAAGGGTATCATCGTCAATACCAAGGACGATCGACGCTATCAACCGGATACCGTGTTTAGCGCAGGCTTCGGACGCGTCGATGATATTTTGGATGTTCTGACCTTTATGAACGGTATTCAGTGCCTTCTGGTTAAGTGATTCGATGCCGATCAGGACCCGGGTGAGGTGAGCGTCGTGTAAAAGCTGCAGCATCTCCTCGTCCTGAGCCAGATCCGTCCGGCCAAAGAAGAAGCTCTCTTTGAATACCAGTCCTTCTTTGATCATGCGTCGGCAGATTTCTTTGGCGCGATCCTTGTCTGCTGTGAAATTGTCATCTTCAAAATTCACGTATTTGAAGCCGAGCTTTTTATACAGACGGAGCTCTTCAATAACATTGTCGACAGATCTTTGACGGTAGGGGTGGAACATCCTTGATGTCGTGCAGAAGGTGCAGCGGTAAGGACAGCCTCTTGTAGAGATCACGTTTGCCGCCTGGCAGGGAGTCTTCAGAATGGAATAGTCTGGAAAAGGTACTTCGTCCAGGTTGCAGACCGGGATTCCTTGAACGATCTTGTCCTTGATCCGACCTTCGACAACATCCAAAAAAGCTTTCTCGCCTTCGCCTACGATCACCTGGTCGGCATGCTGAGCGGCTTCCTGGGGCAGCCAGGTCGCGTGCATACCTCCCATAATGACGCGGGCTTTGGAATTTTGATGGATATAATCTGCTAGTTCATACCCGCGCGGTGCATTGGATGTCATGATGGAAATGGAGAAGACATCGGTACCTTTCAGAAGGCGCTTGATATTGACCCCTGCGTTCAGTTCCTCGTACACCTCTACCTGGTGCCCTGCTCGTTTGCAGATCCCGCCCAGGATTAGCGGACCGGTGATAGAATTGGATTGTCCGTAAATTTTCCCTCTCCAGCGGTAGACTGGGATACGGCGCAGAGTAGATGCCGGTGTAATAAATACGATTTTCATAACTGTCTTTTTTTTGGTATGACAAATTTACCTAGCGTGCAATATCCTAGTATGCAATACCTAATTCCTCCTATTAAATCAGTCTATCATAGAAAGTCTGACTCTCAAGAACGTATAGAAAATCCTCAGAAATTATTTTGAAATTATTTAGAGATAATTTAATAATCTTATATTAAATCTTAATCATTACAATAATTATTATATGTTCATATATATGCATAAGAAGTGTTATTTACTATTAATACGATTGCTACAGCTGATTAAATTCAAGAGGCCCCGGTACAGACCTTGCAAAATACATCGGATGTGGTAAAAATAGGGTTATCTTTATAGCTTGTGAAGGAGGCTGCAGGATATGCGTTTGGCGAAATGTACATATGGTAAAGTAGAGGAATATCTGAAGAAGAGCGACATGATCGTTATCCCGGTGGGAAGCACCGAGAATCACGGCAAACATATGCCCCTTGGTACCGATTTCCTGATCCCGGACAAGATCATTGAATTATTAGAGAAAAAGAACGATGTGCTGGTAGCACCTACGATCCCATACGGCGCAACGGACACCCTCATGGGATTTCCCGGTACCATCAGTATTGGGGTGGACGGATTGATTATGCTGCTGAGCAAGGTGACCGAATCGCTGCGGCGGTACGGTTTCAGAAAATTCGTGATCCTGAACGGCCACGGAGGCAATAATAAGTCCATCGAGACAGTAGGCATGAAGCTTTATAAAGAAGGCTGCCTGCTTGCGGATCTGAATTGGTGGTCGATGGTGGGAGAGCTGAATCCGGACTGGAAGGGCGGCCACGGAGGCGGTGAGGAGACGGCAGCCGTCATGGGAGTCGATCCGTCTCTGGTAGATATGGACCTGATCCATGAACCGATGGGACTTATCGATGACATCGACCCAAGTATGAAAACTACAGGCTGGAGCACGGTCGATTACAAAGGGGCGACCGTCATCATCCCCCGGGAAATGATCCAGTACAGCGGCAACGGCTGGTATGGCAAAGACGCTCCGGATACGGCTACCCAGGAATGGGGAAAGGAAATGCTGCAGAGTTTTACGGACTGGATGGATGATTTCCTTCAGTCGTTTGCCAAGGTAGAGCTTCCCAAACTTCCGGAATAATAGGAGACTTGAATGAAAGAGACATATAAGATCCGGCATGCTCATGCGTCCGATATCGACCGGGTCAATGAGATCTACGAGAATATTTTAGCCCAGGGCGAGCGCGGTAAGGACGTGGTAGGCTGGGTGAGGGGTGTATACCCGACACGGGATACGGCTGTTGATGCACTTGATAGAGGCGACCTTTTTGTTTACGAGGAGGGTGGGCGGGTCGAGGCAGCCGGGATCATCAATCAAAAGCAGATGGATTCCTATGCTCAGGCAGCGTGGACCATACCTGCCTTGCCTGACCAGGTGATGGTCCTGCATACCTTGGTCGTCGATCCTGCGGCATCCGGCCGCGGGATCGCCCATGCTTTTGTAAGCTTTTATGAGCAGTATGCCAAAGAGGCCGGCTGCAAAGTCCTCAGGATCGATACACAGGAGAAAAATAAGCCTGCCCGCAGCCTTTACCGCAAACTTGGTTTTCATGAGGCTGATGTGATCCCCTGTGACTTCAACGGCATCCCCGGCATCAGCCTGGTGTTACTGGAAAAGGCCCTATAGATTGGACGGTGCTGACTTGCTTTGCATTGCAGACTGGGCAGCGGATAAAATCGGGCAATTGACGGAATATATCCGCTATTTTTTAAGCCTGGAAGACAAGCGCGGCGGATATAATCTTCGATCCGTGCCCTTTTATCCGCCTGTGTAAAAAACACAGTGGTATAAATAAAGAAAAGGATGATGTTGTCGTATGGATGCTAAGGATAAGATCAGTCAGTTTGTGGAAGAAAGCGGGCCTGTCGTGTCCGAAGTCGCCGATCGTGTCTGGGATCTTGCGGAGGTCCGTTTTAAGACGGATAAGTCCGCGGACGAATACGAAAAGGTCCTCCGGGACAACGGCTTTACCGTAAGGCGTGGGGCGGCCGGCATGGATAATGTACTGATCGCTTCCTACGGAGAGGGAAAGCCGGTCATCGGCATTCTGGCTGAGTACGATGCTCTTCCGAATATGAATCAGACCGCGGATCTGGCCAGGCAGCAGCAGGATAAACCAGGTGCGGCCGGCCATGCCTGCGGCCATAATATCTTGGGAGCCGGGGCTTTGGCCGGGGTTCTGGCCGTCAAAAAGCTGATGGAAGAGGAAAGCATAAAAGGGACGATCCGCTTTTACGGCTGCCCGGCGGAGGAGAGCGGCTACGGCAAGGCCTTTATGACCAGGGCCGGTCTATTTGATGACTGCGGAGCTATCCTGGCCTGGCATCCCAGCGATGCCGCCGGCGTTGCCTCCAGAGCCAGTATCGGCGTGGCCCAGATGTATTTCAAGTTCACCGGCATCCCGGCCCACGCAGCAGGTGCTCCGGAACTGGGCCGCAGTGCCTTGGACGCAGCGGAACTGATGAATGTCGGGGTTAACTTCCTGCGGGAGCATATGATCCGGGAAGCCCGGATCCACTATGCCTTTATCGATGCAGGCGGAACGGCCGCCAATGTCGTTCAGCCGACCGCATGTCTATATTATTTTGTGCGGGCTCCTTACAATGACCAGATCCTTGACCTGTGCAACCGGGTGGTCAAGTGCGCGAAAGGGGCAGCAATGATGACGGAAACGTCTGTGGATGTCCAATGGGATTCTGCCATCTGCTGCTATGTGCCTAACCAGACTCTCAACCAAGTCATCTATAAAAACCTGCAAAAATTTGCCGATCTTCACCTGACGGACGCGGAACGGTTATACGAGCAGAAATACTATGATACCATCAGTGCCCAGGCCAGGGCTTCTCTTTTAGCCAGGGTACAAAAAGCCTTCCCGGACAAGAGAGAGGAAGAACAGGAACGCATAGCCGCGGAACCTATTTTAGAAGAACTGATGCCCATGGAACCGGCCACCATGGATATGGGCGGGGGCGGTACTTCCACCGACGTAGGCGATCCCAGCTGGAAGGTCCCTACGGCTAAATTTACCATCGGCTGCGAACCTCAGGGGACCGCGGTCCATTCCTGGCAGTGGTGCGCAAACGGGAAATCAAGTGTCGCTCATAAAGCCGCTTTAGCGGCCGGAAAAGTATTTGCCGCAACGGCTTATGACCTTTTCATGGATCCGGACCTGATCCGAAAAGCGGATGCAGACCGGCTGCGTATGCTGAATGGTAAGACCTATCACAGCCTTATCCCGGACGATGTCAAACCGGGACAGTAATTCGGGCCCGTAAGGAAAAATCAAAAAAATGGTCTGTACTCGGGTCGAGCACAGACCATTTTCGTTATTCCTCAGAATCTTCTTTATCCCACTTCTGCATCAGACGCGCCATCTCGATGATGCGGCGGTTTCGCTTTTCTGTGTAGGCATCGATGTTATCCCATTTTAACAGACCTTCTCCGGTCGAGGCCCCCATTTTACCCTCGGAAATGAGCTTTTCGCCGTAATGAATAGAATCCGTATCATTGCACAAAGAGGGCAGGACGGTCTTGCCGACGATGGTCGTGAGTCCGATACCGACATAATCGACCAGGGGCAGAGGCCCTTCGAATCCCCAGCGGAGTCCGTCGGTATATCGAAGAGTGGTGTCGGCATCTTCTGCCGTTACATATCCCTTTTCGATCATGGAGCAGAGTTCACGGCTGATCACGACCGCCAGCCGGTTGACGACAAATCCCGGTATGAACTTATTAAGCACGGTCGTCTTCTGACCGATCGACTGAAGAAGGTTGACCGTTGTATCGGTTGTCTTTTGAGAGGTCTGAGGACCTTTAACGACTTCGACAAGTTTCATCAGGTGAGGCGGGTTGAACCAGTGAGCGATGATAACTCTGTCCGGATCATCTACGACGCCGTCAAGTACGCCGAAAATGTTCATGGCTGAGGTGTTGCTGGCCAGGATCACGTCTTTTCGGATATTATCATTAAGTAGTTTGAATATGGATCGTTTGACTTCCGGCTTTTCAAAGACGGATTCGAATACAAAATCCACCTGCTGACCGATCTTTGGAATGTCATCGTTGGTGATACAATGCAGATTTTTGGTAACTTTCTGCCGATAGCTTTCGTCGGCAAGACCTTCACGGATCAGTCCGTCGATCGAGGTCTCGATCTGTTTCATCGCTTTTTCCATTGATGATCCGTTGGGACGATGAGACATATAGACCGTGTGTCCCGCGGCGGCCATAACCTGGGCGATGGAAGATCAAAATATCAGCCTGCGCCAGATCGAGTATTTCACAGCCGTGACCGAAGAGATGAATTTTACAAAAGCTGCGGCAAAGCTTCATGTCTCGCAGACGGCTGTCACCAAACAAGTCCAGCTGTTGGAAGCGGAACTGGGATGCCAGCTGTTTTCGAGAGTAAATAAGCAGATTACGCTGACGGACGCCGGAAAGTTTTTTATACCGGAAGCCAAGCGGGCTTTGAACGGCGTTTCACTGGCCGAAAAGAATATGAAAGCCTTTCTGAACGGAGAAGCAGGAGAACTTCGGGTCGGTTTCCTGTCGGATCTTGATCATTATATTACGACAACGCTCCTGACGCGCTTTTCAAAAATGTACCCAAGGATAGACCTTGCAATTACGACCGGAAGCAGCAGGGAGCTTTTACAAAGACTGGAGTCCGGGGCAGCGGACTGTATCATTGCCGATCGTCCCGGGCCTCAGTCCGGCTGCGAATACCTTGTGATCCGGCATTATCCGCTGGTGCGTGCCTATCGGAAAGGCTGCCCGGATGCTCCGCTCTTGTTTGATGCCCGCTATGATGATGAAAAGGTTACGGAAAGTGAGCTCAACGGGATTTTCATCAAAGTTGCCTCCGGCATCGGTTCTATGATCACCCGTGATTCTGTATGCCGGTCACAGTATGCTGGGTACCTGGACTTTTCGGATATTCTGGAAAACAATATCTTACCGGCCTATCTGATTTTCCGCCGTTCCAATATCCATGACAGGATCCTTATGTATTTCGTGAACACTTTCCGGGGAGATGAATTCAAAACCATTCCCGACGGACCTTACGGCGGTATTACCAAGGTCACCACATCTTCAGCAGTTTGACGCCGGCTTTGACGACCTTGTAGGTTGGTGTTTCCAGATCCTTTTTGGCTTCCTGCAGTTTCTGCCGGATAGGGATGGACTGGGGGCATTTGATCTCGCAGGCCCCGCAGCGGACACAGCTGGATACGCCGGATTGTTTGTGGCGCATGGTGGTCAGCTGCATATATTCCCTCCGTCCGCTCTTTTTGGATTCCGTATACATGGCGTTCCAGGCATGGAAGATCCCGGGTATATCGACGCCGTGAGGGCAGGGCATGCAGTAGCCGCAGCCCGTGCAGGGTACCCGGAGGGATTTGTTTACGACATCTTTGACTGCTTGATAAATGTCCCTGTCTTCTTCTGTCAGGCAGCCGGGCTGAACCTGGGAAGCGATCCGACAGTTTTCATCGACCATGTCCGGGGTGTTCATGCCCGACAGGATCACGGTGACACCGCTTTGATCCCACAGCCAGCGCAATCCCCATTCCGCCGGACTCCAGACGGTCCCGTTTTCTCCATGTTTGGGTTGAGCAAAAGCGTCTTTGGCCTGCTGGGGAAGCAGATTGACCAGCCTTCCTCCCCGCAGAGGTTCCATGATGATGACCGGGATCCCTTTGGCCTGGGCCGCTTCCAGGCCGCGCCGCCCCGCCTGGGAATATTCATCCATGTAATTGTACTGGATCTGGCAGAAATCCCAGTCATAGGCGTTGAGTACCTTGATAAAGGCATCGGAGGATCCGTGGAAGGAAAATCCGATCTGGCGGATCTGACCTTTTCGTTTCTTTTCCTCCAACCAAGGAATGATGCCCAGATCTACCATTTTTTCCCAGGAGCCTATATCGGTAAGCATGTGCATGAGATAATAATCGATGTAATCGGTCTGCAGCCGTTTCAGTTCCGTGTCAAAAAACTTATCCGCCTGACTGATGCTGTGGACCAGATAATGAGGCAATTTTGTCGCGATATGGATTTCTTCTCTCAGGCCCGGATTCCGGGATAGGATATCGCCCAGGGCTTTTTCGATGCCGTTATATACGTAAGCCGTGTCAAAATAATTGACGCCCAGCCGGTGGGCCTGAAGGACCAGGTCTTCGGATTTTTTCAGATCGACCTGACCGGACGGGGTCTTGGGAAAACGCATGCAGCCGAATCCCAGCTGCGATAATTGGTTCCCATATCGGTCTTTCCGGTAAAGCATGATGCTGCCTCCATGATTCTTTATCAGTATTTATTACCTTGTATTGTAGCATAAATGATCCGTATTTCTTTTAAAAGAGGCCGTTGTTTTCGGATCGAAAAGGCTGATATACTATGCGTAACAGAAAGATGCAGAAAGACTGGAAGGCAGACAAAAATCATCAGGAATCGATCGGAAAGGAGCTAAATTATGAGAGAAAAAATCGTTCAGACAGCGGGCAAAGATCAACTCGGAGAGTTTGCCCCACTTTTCGCTGACATCAATGACAACACCCTGTTCGGGCGTGTCTGGAATGATGAAAGCATCGATCTTAAGACAAAGAGCACCATCGTCATCTCTGTTTTCATGGGAAGAGGACTGGCCGACAGTTCTCTCAAATATCATCTGATGACGGCCAAAAAGAACGGGATCACCAAAGAAGAGATTGCCGGCATCATTACCCACGCGGCTTTTTATGCCGGATGGCCCATGGGCTGGGCCGTCTTCAATATGGCCAAAGAAGTGTGGACGGATGATGAGCCGGCCCTGACTGAGAAAGACAAATTCCAACAGGAGATCATGTTCCCCATCGGAGAGCCCAATCCCTACGGACAGTATTTCACCGGCCAGAGCTATCTGGCACCGGTATCAACAGAGCAGGTCCCTATCTACAATGTGACCTTTGAGCCGGGCTGCCGCAACAACTGGCACATCCATCACGCCAAAAGCGGAGGAGGTCAGATGCTGATCTGCGTGGGCGGAAGAGGCTGGTATCAGGAGGAAGGCAAGGAAGCGGTCGAGCTTACTCCCGGAAAAGTGGTCCATATCCCGGCAGAAGTCAAGCACTGGCACGGAGCAGCGGCCGACAGCTGGATGGCCCACCTGGCCTTTGAGGTCGAAGGTGAAGGTACCTCCAACGAGTGGTGCGAACCGGTTTCTGATGAAGAATACGGCAAACTGAAGTAAAAACGAAATATGCAATAAAAAAGAGCGCCCATCCGGTCTTTGCTGAGAAGATACGGATGGACGCTCCTTTTATCTTAAGCGGTAGGTTTAGCCGCCTTTTGCTTGCGGTCCAAATAAATAAAATAGATGACATTGAGGAAAATGCCGACGGTAGTAGCGGTAGGGGCGGCAAGGCCGATCTTGGTCAGGCTGGCGTTGGGCTGGATGGACATATACCAGGACAGGGGCAGGCGGACGGCAAAGGTTTGGATGATCCCCTGGATCATGACCCAGAAACTGCGTTCATGTCCGTTGAAATAGCCGATGAAAGAGAAAAGGACGGCGGTAACGATCGTCTCCGGAGCAAAGCCTTTCAGGTATTCGAATCCCTTGGCAATGACTTTTTTATCGGTAGTAAAGATCCCTGTCAGCCAGTCGCCCTTGGTCAGGACAAGCGCAAATACAGCAACACCGATAACGACTCCGATAGCCATTCCCGTCCTCATGGCCTGACGGGCCCGGTCTTCTTTGCCGGCACCTACGTTCTGAGATACAAAGGAGGCCATGCTTTGCATCAAAGCGCTGGGCACCAGCATGGCAAAGTTAACGATCTTACAGGCGACTCCGTAGCCGGAGGAAGCTTCCAGGCCAAGCCGGTTGACAAAAGCGCAGAGAGCTAAAAAGGAGATCTGGGTCAAAAATTCCTGCATGGCCAGGGGGGCTCCTACGGATAGGAAGCGGCGGGTCTGGCTGCTTAAGTGTATGTCTTTACGGGACATGGTAAAGGGCAGACCGATTTTTTTCATCCGGAACAGGGAATAAACGACGCTGACGCCCTGAGCCATTACGGTGGCAAGGGCAGCTCCTTTGACATTCATATGGAAAACGGCCACAAAGAGCAGGTCTCCGAAGATGTTGACAAGGCAGGCAACCAGGACAAAGATCAGGGGGGAGCGGCTGTCGCCCAGACCGCGGAAAATGGCCGCGATGACATTGTAAGCGACGATGAAAAAGATGCCGGCCCCGCAGATGCGGATGTAATCGGCGGTAAGGGAGACCGCCTCCTCAGGTGCCTGCATGAGGACTGCGATCGGACGGGGGAAGAAGACCATTACGATGAACAGGACGCAGGAGGCCAGAAAGAAGAGGCTGATGGCGCCGCCCACCAGAGGTCCGATCTTTTCGGGATGTTTTTCGCCCAGATAGCGGCTGATCAGTACGGTAACGCCCATGGCCAGCGATGTGATGACGAAGGTGACCAGATTCATGATCTGGCTGCCGGTGGAAACACCGGAAAGGCCGGCAGTGGTCCCGAAGCGCCCGACGACCAAAAGGTCGACGGCGCCGTAGGCTGCCTGCAGGATCAGAGCTCCCAGTATGGGGAGCATAAAGCGGATCATTTTGGGGAGGATGCGTCCCTGGGTGAAGTCGGAAACGGAGCGCTGTGCTTTTGAGGAGGATTGCGAATTTTCTTGAGCCATGCTGGTAGGTCCTTTCTTGATGTCTGACAACACGAGCAAAACGAGCGCGGAACGAATAATTGGGATAACGGTTAAACAGTTGATGAAGCGGCCGCCGATCATCAGCGGGTCGCTGGCTTATTCATGAGGGCGTCTCGAATACGGGTGACTGTCCGAATCAACTGCGTTACATCCTCGTCACTGACCGAGGACAGAGTGCTGCTGATGGAGGTGAACTGTTCTTCCACGTACTGCTGATACAATAGCTGGCCCTGCTTCGTCAGTTTTAGGTTGACGATCCGGGCGTCTGATGAGGATCTTTCCTTTTGAATCAGTCCCTTTTTCTCCATGGCCTGCAGGGTGCGCGTGACACCGGGGCGGGGCAGATCGAGAAATGTGCTGATGTCGCTGACCCGGACGTTTTCACGGGTCTTTGACAACTGGGTAAAAGCATCCAGCACATGGATGTAAGAGGGAAGGATCCCATCCGGCAGAGGGGGCAGGCAGATCGCACGGATACGTTCTCCCGTATAGAAGGCGTCCATCAGACGCTTGGCCAGTTCAGGTGTCATGTTGTTGTCCTCATTTAGGAAGATGTTGTAAGCCGGGCCGTCTATGAAGCAAAGGGGCCCGGCTATGGGTTTATATTCTTAGAATAATAATTACCAAAGGCAATTATTACCATTGATCATTATATCATGAAACGGCGAAATGTAAACGGTATTGCGTCATGTGATTTTTTTTATTTTGTTGCTTTAGTACAAGGCCGGATCTGATGAATACGGTACACGGTTACCTTAATAGAATTTTTCGAAAATCTTATCCGCTTTCGACAGGACAGATATTGATAATTTTTTGTTAAAGTCTACAATAAAGGTAGTACGAATCATCGAAAGGAGATATCAGTAATGGATATCAACAAGATCAAAAATGTGACAGTAGCCGGATGCGGAACGCAGGGAAGCCAGATCGCTTCTCAGATTGCATATAAGGGATTCAACGTAACCGTCTGGGTCAGAAGCGAAGCTTCGATCGGACGTGCCAAACCGAGACTTGCAGCCATTAGGGAACAATATGCCGCAGCTCTGGAAGGATGGAAGAAGGATCCCGCTCAGTACTGCAGAGGCCTGAGCGACGAGAAAGACCTTACGGAAGAGCAGATCGACGCTCTGGAAAAGATAGGACTTGCCGGGATCGATTCCATCAAGTTGGAAACAGACTATGACAAGGCCTTTTCCGATGCCGATATCGTCGTAGAGTGCATCAACGAGAATCCCGACGAGAAGAGAGCTTTTTATAAAGAGCTTGCTAAACATCTGCCGGAGAAAACGATCCTGCTGACCGATTCTTCCACCTTTATGCCCAGTAGTTTCATGGAAGATACCGGAAGACCGGACAAATATATGACCCTGCATTTTGCCAACCAGATTTGGAAAAACAACCTGGCTGAGGTCATGAAGACTTCCAAGACCAGCGAAGAAGTGTTTGAGCTGGTACAGGAGTTCGCCAAGAAGATGGGCATGGTTCCGCTGAAACTTTACAAAGAGCAGCCCGGCTACATCCTGAATACTCTTCTGATCCCGTGGTTCAAGGCAGCCCTGTACCTTGCGGCGACCGGTGTTTCCGACCCGGAGACCATCGATCTGACCTGGGTACTTGATACCGGCGCGGATCCGGGACAGGCTCCCTTCCGCAAGCTGGATAAGATCGGTCTGGTGCTTTGCTATAAGATCTTTTCCATGGATCCCGAAGCCAGCAAACCCGGCACGGTCATGAACCAGATCGGCAACTACCTGAAAAAGTATATCGACGCCGGCAAGACCGGTATCGCGGTCGGCGAAGGGTTCTATAAGTACGAGAATTACGATAAATAATTAGGTCCGTGTCAATAAAAAAGGGGAGTCCATCCGTGTGGTGAGGATGGGCTCCTTTTCTGTTATAATGGTGCTGAAATTGTCGAAATCCCGAAACATGCGGCATCAGTCGTGCAAGGTTCATGACAATATAGGATAAGCAGGACAACTACGAAAAGCAAAGTTATGACTTACGAAGAAGCACGTCATTTTATGGAAGGCCCGAAAAATCGCCAGATCCATCTGGCCCTTGACCGGATCGCGGAACTGCTGCGCCGTCTGGGGGATCCCCAGGACCAGGTCCCCTGCGTACACATTGCCGGTACCAACGGCAAGGGAAGCATACTGGCTTATATTTCTACCGCCCTGACCGAGGCTGGGTATAAAACGGGACGCTTCAGTTCCCCTGCGGTCTATGAATATCGTGAGCAGTTCCAGATCGACGGAGTCGATATTCCTGAGGAAACCTACGCGGCGCTGGCTGGGGAGATCGAGGAAAAGGTCCGGCAGATGGAAGCAGACGGGTGGATCCGTCCCTCTGCTTTCGAGTTGGAGACCAGCCTTGCCTTCCTGTATTTTGCCAGGTCGGGCTGTGATTTTAACGTGATCGAGTGCGGTATGGGAGGCCGGGATGATGCGACTAACGTGATCAGCTGCCCGGTGGCTGCCGTTTTTTCTTCCATCAGTAAAGATCACAGCGCCTTCCTGGGCGATACGACGGCCCAGATCGCCCGCATCAAGGCAGGCATCATGCGGCCGGGGGCAGCGGTGATAACTTCTTATCAGGAACCAATCGTGATGAAAGTTCTGAAGGAAGAGGCAGAGAGGTTGGGAGCTCCCTTCATTTATGCGGACCTTGAGAGGACCAGCCAGCCTGTCATCGGACAGAATACAGACCGTTTGTCATACCGCTATCAGCCTGCTAAAGGGGACTCTGTGGATATCACCGTGCAGCTTCCCGGACTTTGCCAGGTACAGAATTCGCTGACGGCCTGGGAGACACTGCAGTATTTAAAGCAAAATTGGGACAAATTCGGAAAAGGAAAGTGTGCTTTAACAGACAAGGGGATCCAAAAGGCTCTCTTTGATACCGTCTGGCCCGGACGATTTACAAAAGTGGCGTCGGATCCGGACTTTCTGGTGGACGGCGCTCACAACCCGGGGGCAGCCTTGGAGCTCCGAAGATCGATCGAACGATATTATCCGGGAAAACGGCTGATATTTATTATCGGTATGTTTCGCGATAAAGATCATGACCGGGTGGCCGGGATCCTGGCGTCTATGGCAGCTGCGATACTGACCGTGCAGACACCGGATAATCCCCGTGCGCTGCCGGCTGAGGAGTTGGCGGAGACAGTACGAAAGTATAATCCCCATGTAAAGGCCTGCCAAAGTCTGGATGATGCGGTTAAGTGCGCAAGGGAATTAGCAGGACCAAACGACGTCATCCTTTCCTTCGGGTCGCTGTCCAATATTGCCGCTATCACTTGCCTGGCGTCGGGTCTTCAGCAGGACAGAGGAGAAGAGTGACGACATTTGCAAAGGATTCGAAATAAAAACGTAAGCCGTCCGCAGTTACACGGACGGCTTTTGAAGTGCCGACATTGATCAACGATGATCGGCCAACGTTCAATAGTGACTCAACGATCAGAAGAATACGGCAGTCTGCGGTGCAAGTGTAACGACGCCGTTTTCAAGAGTGCCCTGTCCGACGGACCAGATGGCTTTGCGGCTTTCTGTGCTGTCGAGTTTGGCTTCGACGGTTTTGGAAGAGGGGTTGATCGCGACGATACGGTCGCCTCTGGAGTAGATCAGCAGCGGATCTTTGGGTGCTGCATGAAGGACTTTGAAAGGAGCGTCCGCTTTGAAGCCATCATACTGATGACGGGCAGCCAGCATACCGCGTACGGCCTCCAGCAGAGAGTCTTTCTTGCCTTCCTGAGCCTGGACGGTCTGCTCGGCTCCGTCAGGATCGACGGGCAGGTAGAGAGCGTCGGCATCAGCATCGGAGAAGCCCAGGTTTTTGCCTTCTGTCCACTGCATAGGAGTTCTGGAACCGGTGCGGAAATAGCCGCCTTCCTTGGTGTGCAGGCTCTGGTAATGCATGCCCACTTCATCACCGTAATACAGGAAGGGTACTCCCGGAAGGGTAAAGAGCAGTGCATAGTAGAGCTTCAGTTCCTGCTCGGACAGGCCGAAGGCAGGACGGACCGTATCGTGGTTGCAGGTCAGCGGGCTGATGTAACCAAGATCCTTGGTCTTTTCATAACGCTCCGTAAAGGGAGTGATAAAGTCCATGATGTTGCTGTCGGAATCCATGCGGAAATAGCTGTGGTCCTCATAGTAGGGACGCTGGCTGACCGGAACTTTTCCGTTGAAGCAGCCGTCGGAAAGGACGATATGATCGGCATGGTTCTGATAATCTCTTACCAGGGTGCTGTACATAGGTTTCTGGGGGCCGCCTTCATTCAGCATGAAGTCGCAGTGGAAACCGGCGGCAAGAGACAGCTCCGGGTTGCTCCACTCGGAAACAAGGACACATTCCGGATAATCCTTGTCGAACATTTCGCGGACATTCTTCCAGATCTTGCTGGTGCCGGTCTTTTTCTCGTCATCGTTTTTGACCAGCGATGCGGCCATATCGACACGGAAACCGTCGCATCCCTGATCCATCCAGAAACGCATAACGTCCTTCATGGCCTCGCGGGTGGCGATGGCTGCCGGAGCGTCGATGGTGCACTGCCAGGGGAACTGAGGCTTCAGCCATCCGTAGTTAAGAGCCGGCTGGCATTTGAAGAAGTTCAGAAGGTAAGTTCCGTTGCGTTTGCTTTCACCGCCGATGTAAGGATTGCCGATGCCGGCCGGGGCAAAGCAGAAATCAGACCAGATATAACGGTCGGAGTATTCATTTCTCTCTTCTTCGCAGCTCTTTTTAAACCATTCGTGCTCTTCGGAAGTGTGGCCGGGAACCAGATCCAGAAGGACTTTGATCCCTTTCTCGTGAGCTGTCTTGAACAGGCGGACCAGGTCATCGTTGGTCCCGTAGCGGGGAGCGACTTTTTTGTAGTCACGGACATCGTATCCTGCATCCTTAAAGGGAGAGTCGAAGCAGGGGTTGATCCAGAGTGCGTTGCACCCCAGCCCTTTGATATAGTCGAGCTTGCGGATGATCCCTTCGATATCTCCGATCCCGTCTTTGTTGGTATCGTAGAAGGACTGGGGATAGATCTCATAGAAGACCGCGTCTTTTAACCATGCTGGCATAAAAAACTCCTTTCCGAAACACCCGGCACACGCCGGATGTAAAAAACATGTCAGTGAGTTGTACGCATACACAAGTTTTGCACAACAGTAAAATTATATCGCTCTAAGACAAAAATGTCACGCGGCGGGCGATGTCGCTTTCGTCGGGAGGGATTCTAATGGCTGTACAAATCTTGTCAATAAGAAAAATAAAAGAAAGTTGACAACGGCGACCCATTTCGAACTGGTATTAGCTCAGCCACAATAACCTACCCTAAAAATCCCATCTTAACCGCTAAAAAAACCTTCCCATATCCAACAATTCCCGTGCTATACTAGCGTTATCAATCTTGCTTATGCTAGACTGGCTGCGGCCCTGCCCGCGCGCCTCGGCAGCCGGTTTGTCATAAAGCAGAAAAGAGGAAAAAACATGCAGAACTTCAAAAAGTACCTTGCAGAGTTCATCGGAACTCTGGCCCTTGTCCTTTTTGGCTGCGGAGTCGCTTCCCTGACAGGATGCGAGCAGTGGGGCGGTTACATCGCGACCGCTCTTGCCTTCGGCTTTACCATCGTGGCCATGGCTTATTCCATCGGCAATGTATCCGGATGCCACGTCAACCCGGCCGTATCCCTTGCCATGCTCCTTACCGGACAGCTTGACGGCAAAGACTTCGCCGGCTATGTCATCGCCCAGTTCTTAGGAGCTACCGTCGGAGCCGCACTGCTGCAGCTTATCTTTGCCGGAGCCGGCGTTACCGATGCCACCGGAGCTCTTGGATCCAACGGTCTTGCAGGCCTTAACGGCTCCATTTGGGCAGGCCTTCTTGTCGAGATCCTTTTGACCTTCTTCTTCGTGCTTACCATTCTCGGCGTAACGGATTCCAAAGCCGGCCACGGCCATTTCGGCGGCCTTATCATCGGCCTTTCCCTTACCCTGGTTCACCTTCTGGGCATCGGCCTTACCGGAACCAGCGTCAACCCTGCCCGCTCCTTCGGCCCCGCTCTGATCAGCCTGTTTGCCGGAAACAGCGCACCCATGGGAGTCCTTTGGATCTTCATCGTAGCACCTCTTCTTGGAAGCTGCCTGGCAGCCTGGGTCTACAAAGTACTTAAAAAATAAGTAGTTCAGCACAGCCATCTGCCCTCCTTGTCGTATGGTAAGGAGGGCTTTTTCATGCTCGGAACCAGTTGAATTAAGATGCAAAGGATGATGACTGTCCTTGATTCAACTATTATCGGATCCTTCATTGGACGCTATATTATTTTTAAAGGACGAAGCCTTTATAATTGTCGGATCCATTTGAAAATTACTTTACTTTTACTTTACTTTGTAGCAATTTTAGGATTACGCAATATATGAGAATAGCTGAAATTTATTACATAACCATTATATTGATAGAGGCCCTAATCTGTTATTTTATTTTTATAATGTTATAATCAAAAATTATAGAACAGTGTATGTATATATTCGTAAGGTTTTTGCACAATGACGCATAATTTATTAAAAAATTCCAAAGGGAGAAAAGCATGAGTAAAAAGATCAAGAAGACAGTCCTTGCCACAGGTGTCGGTCTGATGGCTGCTGCTACGGCAGTAGGGAACCTCAGCTATGTAAGTGCGGCTGAAGACACGAATACAGAGACGCAGACTCAATATCCCGCTCCGCAGACTGCGGAAGAGGCGAAAACACAGTTGGATCAGGCTAAGAAAGACCTGGATAAGGCGCAGAAGGATTACGATGACGCTTCCGCTGCTGCAGACCAGGCAGCCAGGGATCAAGCCGATGCTGTTGCCGCAGTAGATAAAGCTGCTCAGAACGCGGCCGCTCTCGCGGATGCTGAAAAGAAGACCCTCGCCGATACTCAGCAGTAGGCTGCATCTGATAAAGAAGCCGCCGAAAGTGATCTGGCAGATGCCAAGAACGCGGAAACGGAAGCCGGAAATAAAGCAGCTAATGCCGAAAACAGCGCTGCTGATGCTGAAAGCAAATTGTCAGATGCTCAGAAGGCCCTTGATCAGGCAGAAGCAGATAACCCTAATGCAGAAGAAGCCTACAATGCAGCGGATCAGGCGCAGAAGGATGCACAGGTGGATCTGGAAACCAAGACTGATAACGTTGATAAAGCTCAGTCTGATGTAGATTCTCTTACCGATGAGGTCAGCAGCCACAAGGATGCTGAGGAAAGCCTGAATAAAGCTGTCACCGATGCAGAAGAAAAGGAGTCGGCCGCCCAGAATGACTATGATGCCGCCGATAAAGCCGCCACCGCCGCTGAGAAAATCGCTGAGAATATAACCGAAACTGTCAAGAAAGAAGAAGGCTACAAGGCCATCGAGTCTGACGTTGCCTCCAAGGAAGAAGAGATCGCCCAGCAGCAGGAGATCGTGAACGGCAAGTCTGCTGCCGCCGCTGATGCTGCCCAGGCCGTCAAAGACGCGGAGGCCAAGGAAGCTGAAAAAACGGCCGCTGAAGCCGAAGCCGAAGGTGCTCTGTCTGAAGCTGTAAAGAATACCGCAGACAAACAGCAGGCTGTTAATGACGCGGAAAACAAAGCCGCCGATGCGATGAAAACCGCGAACGACGCGTGCGATTACGCAAGCGAAGTTGACATGAAGATGCGGTCCGCAAAACGGGACAGCGCGGCCGCCCTGGAAGCAAAAAATGCTGCGGATATTCAGGTAAAGACCGCCGAAGACGCCGTAGCGGCTATCTCTACGGAATCAAAAGTGCTTGACGATCTGCAGGCGCAGTATGACAGTGGATCTATCGGATGGTTCAAGCACAATGGTTCGATTGAGGCACTAGACGCTTTGACCTATAACGATGAAGATGAAACTAAATATAAATCTTATTTTTACGATGGAACTTATAAAGAACTTGTCGGAGCTACGACAGACCTTTTAAACTCCGAATATGCCAAATGTAGTGCAACCACAATGGATAACTTTGAAAGAGCATTGGATATTATCGCAAAATGTAATGAAATACGCCGGACGAACGGTATTGAACCTTTGAGAGTATCTGATGCATTGATGGCCTACGCTGAAGTTAATGCTAACTGGAACTTTTACGTGAGTGACAAACTTCAACATACGGGTGTATTTGACACAGGCGAAAATCTGGCAGCAGGTTACGATAATCCCTTCGATGGATGGTATGACATGGAAAGTTTTGCATATGAACATCGGGATCTGTCGTCTGATGATTTTTTACGAGCCTATTATTTCGCAAATGCCTATGCTCCAACTGAAGAACGCGCCGAGCAATACATTGGTTACCTTAAGAAAGACGCTGAAAATGCTGGCATTGACTGGGATACGTTTGTAACTTCTCGTTTCCGTCAAACCGGGCATCGTGCGAACATTCTTAGTAATCCAGAAAAAGATTATGTGACCGGGGCTGCCCGTGCATCAAACTTGACTGCACAGGAATTTGGCGGTGAATATGCCCCTTATTGTTATTATGGAGGTGATTACGCGGCAGATTATGATACTTACCGCACCGCCTTCGAAGCTTACAAGTCCGACCTGGAGGCTAAGATCGAGAAGGCCAAGGCCGATAAAGAAGAAGCAGAGCAGAAGCTGGGAGAAGCCAAAGCCACGTTGAATGAAGCTCTTGCAGCACAGAAAGCCGCACAGGAAGCCCTGGATCAGGCGGCCGCCAAAGTGGAGGCCCTCCAGCAGCCGCTGGCTGAAGCCCGAGCAAATGCGGAAGCCGCTATAGCCGACCAGAAAGCCGCTGATCAGGCCGTAGAAGATGCCAAGTCCGCTCTGAACGAAGCGAAAGAAGCGGAAGCCGCTGCTCAGACTGCTGCTGACAACGCGAAGGCGGAATTGGCGGATGCCAAGAAAGATACGGCCGACAAGCGCACTGCTCTGGACGATGCCACGAATGCCCAGACAGAAGCTCAGAGCCAGCTGGATGAGCTGAACAAAGAAAAATCCGCCCTGGATCAGAAGGCCGCGGATTACGTAACTGCCCGTACCAGCGAAGAGCAGACGAAAGCAGCCGCTGCCCGAGCGGCGGCTGATGAGAAGAAAGCCGCTCTGGACGAAGCCAAAGAGGCTGCCCAGGACGCCAAGACCGCCAAGAAAGACAATGCAGACGCCTTGACCGCCGCTGTAAGCAAGCTGGAAGACGCCAATAAGACCTTGACTGACGCGGTAAGCGCCCGGGATGAAGCGGCCAAGAAGCTGGATGAAGCCAAAGCCGCCGTCGGCCAGGCAACGCCCGCTTATGAAGCCGTAAAGACCGCCAAAGACGCCCGCGACAAGGCTCAGGCCAATGTCGACAGCGCCAATGCAGCCCTGGCAGACGCGCAGAACGCTCTTGCCGCCGCGCAGAGCAATACCGCTGCAAAGCAGGAAGCCCTGAATGCCGCTGAAGCGCGCATGAACGAGATCACGAGCGATTTCACGACTATTCCTGACTGGGCCGTTGCTCTCAAAGACGCCCAGGAGGCTGTTGATCAGGCGCGTGCTGATTACAACGCGGCTGTAAACGCTCAAGCGAATGCGGACGCTGCCGCTCAGACGGCTCAGGACAACCTGGCTGCTGCTAAGACTGCTCTTGACAACGCAAAAGATGCCTATGAAAAAGCAAGTGCTGCTTACCTTGCTCTGAAGGCTGAGGAAGATGCCAAGGCTGCGAAAGAGGCTGCTGAAAAGGCGGCTCAGGAAGCAGCTAAAAAAGCAGCCGAAGAGCAGGCAAAGAAAGATGCCGAGAGCAAAGCCATCGCCGATGCCGCTGCCAAGAACAGCGAGACTTCATCCGCAGTTGCCCAAACTGAAACGACTACAAATGACAACACGTCAGCGGTTCCTAAGACCGGAGACGGTCAGCGTATGGGCATGTGGGGCCTTATGGGAATCGTATCGACAGCCCTGGCAGCCGCCTTTACGGCAATGAACAAGCGGAAAGAAAAAGCGGAGTAAGGACAGCATCTCGGACAAATATCAAAAAGCGCGAAGAAATAGCCAGACTCCTGTCAAACAGATCGTAAAATCAAATATGTTCCAAATAAAGCCATCCGTCGCCCGGATGGCTTTTTAGTTACTGCTCTGACAAATCCGGCTTTTTATTAAAAAGGATGATGACTGTCCGCGATTCCATCCTGCCTGAATAGGCAGCTGATGTAAACTTCCCTCCCGGGCAAAAACACTGCAATTGTCGGATTATTTGCAGGAATTACTTTATCCTTCCTCCATATTACAAAATCAGATGGCTACACAATAACTAACGATAGTTAAAAATATTTGCGTTAAACCAATATTGTAAGGAAAATTTGCTTGTATTTTTTTTTGATGTCATAATTCAAAAATGTAAAACAATGGATAAATGTATCTTTTTGGCTCAGATATTCCTCGATAGATCTTACGGTATATTTTTGGAAGGCAGAGAGGCAGTCATGAAGAGTCAGAAGAGGAAAGAACACAAAAGCACGAAATTTGCGTCTGTACCTTCCATTATATATAAGCAGGCGGAAGACGTCTGCGATATACGTATATCTCATCATTATGAAAGGAGTCATGTAACATGACGAAAAGAAAGATCGTAAAAACGGCGGCCGCCATCGCGATGTCTCTGGTGATCGCAATCACACCGCAGGTCGGGGTAAAAGCGGCTTCTGTAGTAAGTGTAACAGGAGATGGAGTGGAAAACGGAGGCGCTGTAGTAAAGCCCGGGCAGACCATTCAGTTATATGCAAATGTTATTCCTGACTACGATGGAGAAGACACAAGCGTATCATGGGCTGTATACGGAAATGAAAGTAATAATACGTTCGTAACAGAAGACGGATTACTTACTATCGGATTGGACGAGACTGCAGAAGGAGTTTTCGTTTTAGCTTCATCCAACAGCACGCCGGATTCAGAAGAAGCTGTTTATATCGAAACAAAGGAAAACGATCCCACTCCTACCTATGCTGATATCACTTCCGTTACCGTCAGTGGTCCCGACAGTCTGGCTGCCGGAACAAGTGGTAACTTCACAGTCGACATCCAGGGCAACGGCATCTTCGAGAAGGGCAGGACCTGGTCTGTTGAAGGAAATACAAGCACTGATACGACGATTGTAAAGAACAGCGATGGAAGCGCCACTTTACACGTCGGATCCGACGAAACAGCTGACACGCTGACCGTTATCGCGACTCCTCTGGCCAACCCGAACGTACCCGGTTCCAAGACCGTAACGATCACCCATAACGAAGAGCCGATAGAACCGGAAGAGCCGGAAGAACCGACGATCGTACGCGTCGAATTTGATAAAGGCATCCGTTTTATCATCAAAGGTTCGTCTGACACTTATATAGCCGAAGTTGTTGGTACTGGCGATTATGATCCTACCATCGTTTGGTCTCTGATCGGCAATACCAGTGAAGGTTCTACCATTGATGAAAACGGAAACGTTTTCATCGCGGCTGATGAAACGGCTTCTCAGATCACCGTAAGAGCAGCTTCCAAAGCTGATCCGGATAAATATGCGGATGATATTTTTGAAGTCCTTGAGCCCGAAGTCGAGACTAAGGTCACGGATGTACAGATCGGCGGTGCGAGTGAGATAAAGAAAGGCTCTTCTGATCGCATCCTCGGCAGAGCCGTCGGCACCGGGGACATCGATCCTTCCGTAACTTGGACCGTTTCCGGAAACACCAGCAAGGATACGACCGTTGATGCTGAAGGCAACGTGACTGTCGGCAAGGACGAGACCGCGAAAGCGATCACCGTTACCGCGACTTCCGTACAGGATCCGACCGTTTCCACTAGCTGGACTGTTACGATCAAAGAGGAAGAAAAATCTGAGGAATCGGAAGAGTCCACGAATACTGATAAACCGGATACTCCTAAGATGCCTGAAAAACCGTCTACGACTGAAGAGAGTTCCAAGACTGCCGATTCTACTGCCCAGAACAACGAATCCACTTCTACGGCCGCTGAAACCCAAACGACCGCAAGTGGCAGCACCTCAACGGTTCCTAAGACCGGAGACAGTCAGAATGCAGGCACCTGGGGACTGATGGGAATCGTTTCGACAGCTCTGGCTGCTGCGTTTGTAGCTATGGGCAAATGGAAAGCAAAAGCTGAATAAAAGCAGGTGCTCGGACAAATATCAAATAGAGCACGAAAAAATAGCAGGCCGCCCGTTAAGCAAATTGTAAATTGAATAAGTCCTAACGAAGCCATCCGGCTCATCCGGGTGGCTTTTTCGTTGTACGGAACAGGCTGCCTGTGTTACAATTTGGCTGCTCTAATGAAACACGACGAAAGAAACAAGGAGTCACAGACTATGAAAATCAGGCACGCGTCGCTTGCGGACCTGGACAGGATCAGCCAGATCGAAAGGGAATCCTTTCCGCCGCTGGAAGGGGCATCCAGGGAGAGTATCCGGGGACGGATCGAGGCATTCGGCGACCATTTCTGGCTCCTTGAAACGGACCAGGGGGATATCGCTTCCTTTGTTAACGGATTTGTCATTGACCTTGCGGACCTGACCGATCCTATGTACGACCATCCTCAGATGCATGATGAAAAGGGTAAGTGGCAGATGATCTTTTCTGTGGCGACGGCGCCGGAATATAGAAGAAGAGGCTATGCCGAAATGGTCCTCAGGCAGGTCATAGCCGACTGCCAGGACCAGGGACGGGCAGGGCTGGTGCTGACCTGCAAAGAAAAACTGATCCATTATTATGCCAAGTTCGGCTTTGTAAATGAAGGGATCTCACAGTCCGTCCACGGCAATGTTACCTGGTATCAGATGCGGCGGACGTTTTAACGCTGTGGATATTAGAAGAAAGTTTAGATCATAACCGCAAAACTTCTGAAATAATAAAAGTTTTGCGGTTATAAACCGAAAAACTAATTGGAAAAGAGGACCTTTGATGATGCTGACCACTGATCGTCTGATCCTGCGTCCCTGGAAGGAAGAGGACGCCGAGGAATGTTATCGATATGCAAAAGATCCTTTGGTGGGACCGGCTGCCGGCTGGCCTGTCCACACCAGCATCGAGAACAGCCGGCAGATCATTAAAGAGGTCCTGTCCGGCCCGGAAACCTATGCGATCGTGTTAAAAAAGACGGGTCTGCCGATCGGCTGTATCGGCCTTGATCATACCGACCTGACTAAGGAGCCGGATCAGGCTGAACTGGGCTATTGGCTGGGCGTCCCCTACTGGGGACAGGGCCTGATGCCGGAGGCAGGAGCTGAGGTGCTGCGCCATGCTTTTGAAGACCTGGGCCTTACGAAGGTATGGTGCTGCTATTATGACGGAAATGAAAAATCAAAAAGAGTCCAGCAGAAACTGGGCTTTCATTATCAGTTCACCAGAGACAAGACCCCGGTCCCTCTTTTGGGGGAAGTACGTATCAGCCACGTCAACTGTATGACAAGGGGAGAATGGATGGCCGGTGCCGGGAAGGATCTTGTCTATGAGGATACTTCTGCGTCTGCCCTGGCCTATGCCGCTAAGGGAAAGCTGGAGGAGTGGATCCATACCTATCTTACCAAGGAAGGCCATAATCAGGCCTTTTCCGACGGGCTGAAATTAGAAAAGCGGTATTATCTGGGACCTATGATAATGCCTTTATCCCTGTTTGTCCGCTGCTGCGGTCCGGAGCCCGGTATGAAATGGCAGGTGGATGAGGAAGGGTTTGAGAAGAGAGTAAACGAACTGGTGCAAAGAATAGGAGAAGGGCGGGACCTTCCTCCTATGATGGTCAGTTACCAAAAGGGCCGTTTTGAGGTCAATGACGGCAACCATCGCCTGGAAGCCTATGGCAGGGCCGGAGTAGACCGGGCCTATGTCATCATCTGGATCACCGATCCGGAGGATTATAAAGATTTTTGCAGAACATACGGCGCCTATATAAAGTAATGTAGCTGATCGGACTGTTGTGGGACGTCCGTTGGAAGCAGACCGTTTGCAAGGGAAGAGGCTGCCGGCAGAGCCGGCATAAAAATTCAGAGGAAAGGACGATTTTATCCGCCAATTTTCAGCGTCTTCAATATGAACTGTACCCCGTGTCAAGGACACAGATCAAAAAAATTTCTACGCTTTTTGCTCTACCAGTGCTGCTGGTATTTTTCCAGATATCAAGTAATGGTA
>OMYN01000024.1 GCA_900315265.1 uncultured Eubacteriales bacterium | reverse complement strand
GCATACTTGACAAGATTTGTCACGCTGTTTTTGGACTCGAAAAAGGCCTGGCCCATTATTTTTGTGCATATTTATAATTTGTTTATAAAATATATTTCTGTCATTAAAATATTTGCAAAAAATGGTCCTTTCAAGCCTTGTCAAAAATTCGGAAATCCGATTTCTAACGAGACACACATATTTTAGCTGACAAATCTTGTCAGCCCTTATGAAAAGCAAGAATTTGACAAGATTTTTGAAATTCTGCGTGACAAATCTCGCCAAAAATTCGAAAATCGAAAAGTTGACAAGATCTTCGCAGTAACCAATACCAGCTGGCACCAGAATGCTCCGTCATGCTGATCGGAGTCGGTCAGAGGTCTGAAACTGCATCACAGTTCTTGTTCCGAACAGTGTAATAAATCATATAGTTCCCAGGATCGTTTGCTGCAGTTTCCGGGCGGCCGTGCTCATGGGATGCTGCGGGTCATACACCATACAGACCTGGCGCTTAGGGATCGGATCCCGAAGGGGGATCGCAACGATCTCGCGTTTGGCAAGGGCCTCCCGGGCCATCGGCTCCGGGATAAAAGCAAGGCCTAATTCGCTTTTTACCAGAGGCAGGATCTGGTCGGTCGCAGCCGCTTCTGTATCCGGGTCCAGCTCCAGCCCCTGAGAGAGAAACAAGTCATGGTAGAATTTCCAGGTCATAGATTCCCTTGCAAGGCTGATCAGCGGATAATCGGCCAGTTCTTTCAGGGAAAGTTCCTGTTTTTCCAGCGATGAGAAGGTTTTCCCGCCTATAAGGATCTCTTGGAACGTCTGAAGAGGGACTTTTATGAGGGGCGTCTCCGTCAGTACGGGAGTTGTGACAACGGCGAAATCGACTTCGCCGTTTTTAGCGGCCTGCACGGCTTGAAGAGCAGAATGGTTGCTGATCCTTAAACGGATACCGGGATATTCCATGCGAAACGCTTTTATATAGGCCAGAAGAAAAATATTGAGCGCTGTTTCGGTAACGCCGATAGAAATGCTGCCGCGAACCAGACCGGTTATTTCGGACAATTCCCGCTCAGCTGTCTCAAGCTGCACCATGGCTGCGGATACGTGACCGTATAACTGTTTTCCTTCCGGTGTCAGGGTAACGCCCCGATTGGTACGGATGAAAAGGGTGCATCCGGTCTCATTTTCCAGGCAGTTGATAGCCCGTGTCAGGTTTGGCTGGCTGCTACCGATCGCGCGGGCTGCCTGCGTAATGTTTTTGTATTTGGCTACATAATAAAACAGCTTGTAGTACTCAAAATTGACGTTCATGCACCCTCCCGTTTCCCAAGGACCGGTTCTTTTTCCGATGTCATCGCTGCCGAAATTTAGATCGAGTCATATCATTTTTTTATCGCGTTCATATCAATTATAGCCTTTACGCAAATTTTTCCATTCACTATAATAATACAAAGGCAGAAAGTCAAACATCTGCCGCTGTAACTACCGATTCCAAGATCCTGGGTCGGAAAAGCAGACGATCGTATCGAAGAACGGAAGGCGAACGCATCATGAAACAGAGAATCAAAAGAAAGATCTCACACGGACAGATGTCGGAAGCATTGGCAACAGCAGGTTTTCTGTCGGCTTCCGGCGGCCTGCAGGACGCCTACACCTATCTTTTCCGGGGCAAAGTATTCGCAAACGCCCAGACAGGAAACATCGTTCTCTTGAGCCAGTGCGTCATCAATGGAGAATGGAGCAGAGCTCTGCATTACCTGATCCCTCTTTTATCTTTTGCTCTGGGGGTCTTTGCGGCCGAACTGATCCGCGAACACTTTCAACATACGGTGAAGATCCACTGGCGCCAGCTGGTCCTGTTTGTTGAGATCCCCCTTTTGTTTGTGGTTGGTTTTATGCCCACGAGCTGGAACATGCTGGCAAACTCCATGGTTTCTTTTTCCTGCGCCATGCAGGTGCAGGCCTTTCGAAAAGTCAGCGGCTATCCTTTTGCCAGCACCATGTGTATCGGCAACCTGCGCAGCTGTATGGAATCACTTACCGTGTATTTACGCCTGCACCACAAGGAAGACCTTAAAAGAGCTCGCCGGTACGCAGAGATCATCGTTCTTTTCGCTGTCGGAGCCGGAGTCGGAGGCGCCATGCTTTCCAGAGCAGGAAGTTATACGATCTGGATCTCCTGCGGTCTGCTTGCGGTCAGCCTGTGTCTGATGTTTATCCGGGAAGAAGAGGAGCTTCATGAATTACAGGATCCCCGCGATGGCCAGGGCCGCTAGAATCAGCCCCAGCAAGACCAGGGCGGAAATGATGGTCACGGCCAGACTGGTTTTGCGGCGGTCGGCAGGGCTGGCCGTATGAGAGGAAGGCGGGATCAGACGGGCAGCCCGCAGACCTTTCGCAATGGGATCGTAGATCAGCATGGCTATGGCAGCGTTTAAACCTCCCTTGATCAGGTTGAAAGGCATGATGATGGGAATCAGCATAGCTACGACTGCCTGGCGGGGAGCCCCCATATAAATAGGAGTCAGCAGATAATTCCACAGCATCATGATCAAGGTCTGAGCAGCAATGCCCGCAAGCAGTCCCAGAACGGCCCCTTTAAGGCTGCGCCGGTGCCGGTAGATCAGGGAAGCGGTGCAGCAGAAAGCAGCCGTGGAAAGAAGGTTCATGGCAGCCCCGATAGGGCCCGTACTGCTGATGGTGATCATCTCGAAAACACTGACGATCAGCGCGATGACAAAAGCCTCTAAAGGCCCGTAGATAAAGCCTGCGATCGCAATGATCACGTCTTTAGGTTCATAGGTCAGAAAAGGGGCAGCCGGAAAAATGGGAATATGGATCAGAACGACCAGCAGATAAGAAAGAGCCGCCATCATGGCCAGAGTGACCAACTTTTTGGTGTGCCCGGCGCGGGCTGACGGATTTTGCTTTTGTTCGGTGGAATGTCTCATATGGGATCCTCCTTTACGATAAAAAATCACCCGAAAGAATATCTTCCGGGTGATTTTTGTCGAATCGTAAAATGGCAGCCGTCAAAAGCCCTGCGAGCACCTATGATATACGGATCCATGACACGATCTTCTTTCATCCAGACTATACTGTCGGTTCCGGAACTGCCGGATCGGCCGTTCTGACATAAGATCCAGCTGGCTGGCGCCATAGATCCGATGAAGGAACGGTTCGCAGACTTTTACTGCCGGTGGGGAATCACACCCCGCCCTGAAGATATCCTTATTTCTTTGTTTCTGTATAATAGCTCTGAAAGGTTTACAAATCAATGGTTTTCGTCATTTTTGTTTTATGAATTCGTTGATCCGCACGAACCGGATCCTAATGATCCGAACCTTGGGACAGAGGAGATGTTTCGGTTTGAGAAACGGATGAGAATTTAGAAAGCTTTAGAAACACCTTCAGAAGAAATCTCTGCGACAATAAGAGAAGATCAAAAGCAATTCCGCTTTTGACAAAACATCAACGGAGATCAAATTCTCCATCTTATTGAAAGGAGACCAGCTTTATCATGAGCAGGAATAACATTCAGAAATTCTTCAAACGGGTAACCATTCTCGGAATGGTAGCAGCGCTGTCACTTTCTGCAGCAGCCTGCAGCAGCAAGAAGAGCAACACAAATTCCACGTCTTCCTCCAGCCAGGCGGAAACGTCTACGACTTCTGAAACGAGCAATACGAGTGGAAACTCTTCTAAGAGTTCAACGTCTAAGTCCTCCTCGTCCTCCTCTTCCTCGAAGAAGAGTAGTACTTCATCTAAAAAAGATACTTCCTCTAAGAATACAGAATCTTCCTCCAGCAAGACAGAATCGTCATCTTCTTCCTCTTCGAACAGCAGTTCACCGAAAAAGTAAAGGATTTACACAAGGAAATAAGACTGGCAGCCAAGGGATGTGAAGAAACGGCAATTCGTTTCTCACATCTCTTCTTTATGTCTGTCGCTTACCAATCCCAAATACACGACAGCACAGCGTGCAATTTCTATATCCATGATCCTAGGATCCCCCAGGCTTGGATCAGCCTTTCCAGATCCCAGGCGGCATTGGCCGGGCTGGTGGAGGGAAGCCGCACCGCCTCGATCCCGGTCAGCGGCTGCTGGTATCGTTGGTAAAGGGCATAGGAAGTTCCTCCATTGGTGATGATATGTCGGATGCTGCTTCCTGACATGATCCCGGCAAGGTCATTTACCTTGACGTTGCGGATGGAACTGTCGGAGGATCCGACTATGTCGCAGGAGGCGATGGTGTCCCATAAGGCCAGGCGGCTGGACAGGATCAGCGCCTTCTTTTCTTCTATGGAAGAGGGGACCGGCTGCCCGAAAACAGCCGCGATCACCTTCCAAAAGCGGTTCTGAGGATGCCCGTAATAGAACTGCTGCTCTCTGGATTTGACCGAAGGGAAGCTGCCCAGGATCAGGATCCGGCTCTCTGCATTGTACAAGGGCGGAAAGGGATGGATCTGATGGGTTTGGATAGAGGTCGGTTTATCAAGCTTTTTCATTTTGTCTTGTTTCTTTATAGCGGGCGATTTTTAAGCCACTGGCTAAAAGCCAATGGCTTTAACCTATGACAATTTCTTACAGCCTGCCGTCGATCAGATCCAGGACCGGGTCAAGGTTGGCAGGACTTGCAAAGTTTTGGCCGCCTTGGGAAGCCAGAAGAGGTTTCATCCATTCGGGCACGGTGCCGGCCTTTTTCCATAGGCTGACGGTCATCTGATCCTGCCAGGTAAATTCAGAAGGCTTCCAATCCGACCGGGCGTAAAAAAGAGGGATCTGATCGAATTCTCCCAGCAGGGAGGGAGCCTGGTCGTCCGGCATCAGGCCGACCGTCAAAAGGCCCAGGCGATGGGTATCCGTGTCCAGAAGGCGGACGCAGCGGGACAAAAGGGCGGGCGCCTCCATATTACCGGTAACAGGAGCCGTCACGATAAATAGTATAACTGCATAAGGCTTGATCTTGCTGACGGTCGCCTGTTTCAGATCCAGGGTATCGACATTACGAAGATCTGATAGATAGGAAGCGTATTGACGGCAGCAGGGAGCGTCCTCGACAAGTAAGACGGTGTGGACAAGATCATCTTTCATAGAAATAAAATCCTCCAAAAACGGCGATGATTAGACATGATTGTAGCATCATGCCCGGAATTTGCGCAAGTTTATGGTCGAAATAACGAAAATAATGGATTATTCTGTAAAGTTTCCTTTTTTCTATTGTGCTAATTAAATAAGTGGAGTAGAATGGCAGTCGTAAGGGAAAACATTAGCAACTAGCAGCTACTCGTTTTTTCATCTCATCCCATATGGCCCGCTGGCAGGCAGTCTGTGACTGTTTGCCGGTGAGCATTTTTTTTATGCTCCAAACATGCTATAATAACCTGTCTGATAAAAGAAAAAGCAAAAACGGGAAAGTCTGAGGGAGCAATATGAAGATCAGAAGACGAACGGAAGCCGTCATCGACCTTACGCGTTTATCGTCCAATGCGGCCCTGATCCGCCGGCGTCTTAAGCCGGGCGTGCAGTTTATGGCGGTGCTCAAGGGCGACGCCTATGGGCACGGCATCGAGGGGGTCATCGGAGCGCTGGAAGAAGCCGGAGCCGACCAGTACGCGGTAGCTACCTGGGAAGAGGGAGCTAAAATAAGGGCCTGCGGGTCGACCAAACCGATCCTGATCCTGGATGATATAGGGGAGTACGATCTGGACGGCCTTCTGGATAATCATCTGATGCCTACGGTCTATACGCTCAGCATGGCTCAGGAATTAAACGATAAGGCGGCTCAAAAGGGAACGACGGCCCATATCCATATCAAGATCGATACCGGTCTGCACCGGGTAGGTTTTCTGCCGGGGCCGGAAGCGATCGATCAGATCGAAGCCATCAGCCGTCTGCCCCATGTTAAAATCGATGGTATTTTCAGCCACTTTGCCCGGGCCGATCAGCGTAAGACTGCTGAGGTCGGAGCGGACGGTCTGAATGCCACCCAACGGCAGCTGCAGACATTTCTGTCTCTTACCGAAGAATTACAGAGGCGGGGAGTCGATGTGGGCCTTAGGCACATCATGAACAGCCCTTCCTTCTTATTATATCCGGAGGCTCAGCTGGATATGGCCCGCGTGGGCGATGTCCTGTTCGGCCTGTCTCCCACCGATGAGGTGGATCTGAAAGATCTGGGCTTTCAGCAGGTCTTCAGCTGGTACACCCGGGTAGCGATGGTCAAAGAGCTGCCTGCCGGGGAAGAGATCGGCTACGAGGGCGGCTATACCACCAAGCGTCCTACCCGGGTAGCCACGCTGCCGGTAGGCTTTGCCGACGGTTTCCGCTGGAACCTGTCCAATAAAGGCTGCGTAAGGGTAAGGGGGAAGCTGGCTCCCATTATCGGCCGGGTCTGCATGGACCAGTGCATGGTCGATGTGACCGATATCGAAGGCGTTGAGAGGGGCGATACGGTGTCTTTGATCGACGACGATCTGACCATCGAAAAAATGGCAAAGCTTTTGTCCACCAATATCGATGAGATCGCTTGTGACATTTCGCCCAGGGTCCCCAAACGCTATATCCGTTAAGAACGTCAAGAAAGGCTAGTTATGCAGGAAGTTTTGCAGGAAAAACAGATCGCCACGTTTCACGCACACACCACCCGCTGCCATCATGCGGAGGGTACCGAGAGAGAATACATCGAAAGCGCCCTCAAGGGCGGCATGAAGGTCCTTGGCTTTTCGGACCACGCTCCTTACATGTTCCCGGACGGCTACTATTCCAACTTCCGCATGGAGCCGGATAAGCTGGATGGGTACGTTACGACACTTGAGAAGCTGAAGGAAGAATATAAGGACCGGATCACGATCCACATTGGACTGGAAATGGAGTATTACCCGGATCTGTTAAAAAAGCAGATGGAATTTTTGAAGGGTTACCCTCTGGAATACCTGATCCTGGGCCAGCATTTTACCAAAAACGAGTATGACGGGGCCGGCAGCGGGGCTCCGACGACGGACGAAAGTCGGCTGAAAGATTACGTGGACCAGGTGATCGAAGGGGCTTCCACCGGGGCATTTTTGTACGTGGCTCATCCGGATCTGCTGAATTATGTGGGCGATGCGGCGGTGTACGACAAGTACATGAGGCGTCTGTGCCGCGAGACCAAAAAGTTGAATATTCCGCTGGAGATCAATCTGTTAGGCATATGGAACGGGCGTCATTATCCCAATCCCGCCTTCTGGCAGATCGCCGGCCAGGAGGGCTGCCCAGTCGTTACCGGATCCGACGCCCATCAGCCGGACAAAGTCTATCAGCCGGATACCTACGCCAGGGCCATGGATATCGTGCGAAAGTACGGGCTCAATTACATAGGGGAAGAGGAGCTGCTGTGAACAGATGCTATCACCTTTGGCAAGTTATGGCATGAATAAATAGAGGGCGGACTTTCGAGTCCGCCCCTTCTTATTTGACGGTGACGCCTTCCATAGACGGCGTTACGCGCACGACTTTCCAGCTGGGGTCGGTCCGTTTTTCGATGGCCGCCCTGGCGTCTTCGGACAATGGCTGCTGGCTGACCAAAAGGCAGGTAGATCCCGACCCGCTGATCAGCAGGCGGCCATTTGTGTCTTCTTCCGTTATTTTTTGAATAATGTCGAAGTCCTTGATCAGGCGGCGCCGGTAGGGCTCGTGGATCAGGTCGTTGGCCGCGATCTTAAAAGTTGCAAGGTCGCCGCTTTCGAGCGCCTTGATCAGAAATAAGGCGTGGGCCGAGTTAGCAGCCGCGACAGACCGGGGATAGACATCCGGAAGGACGCTGCGGGCCCGTTCGGTGCGGACTTCAAAATCAGGAATAAAGACGGTAAACTGCCACTTGTCCGACAAAGGGAGCGGCATATAAATAGGTCCGTCGTCGGTCACCAGGGCAGCCGTCAGGCCGCCGAAAAGGGCGGGAGCCGCGTTGTCGGGATGGCCTTCCATTTTAGCGGACAGCTCAAATAATTGAGCCGGAGTCAGGGCCCGGCGCTGCCCAAGGGGCTTGTCCGTCTCCTCGGAGCCGAAGACGGAGGCAGCCATCAGGCCGCCGGCTACCATGGTCATGCTGGATCCCAGTCCTCGGGAGATGGGTACGTCCGAATGGAACTGTACCGTCAGCGGATAGGGAGGCCGGTCGGGCCCAGTGGCTGCGACAATGGCCTTCCAGCCCCTGCGGTAGGCTTTTAAAAACAGATTTTCGTTGTTGATATATTGAGAAAGAAAGCCGGACAGGTGGTTGTCGTTGTCCGGAGAAATATCTACGTCAAAGTAGGCGTACAGATCCAGAGCCAGGCCCAGGCAGTCAAAGCCGGGACCCAGGTTGGCCGACGAAGCCGGAACGGTGATGGTGATCATAGGCCCTCCTTACTTGTTACGAGTTACTTGTTGCGAGCCGAAAGTTTTTTCATGGAAGAGGCGATGTAAGCCATGCCGTCTTCCGGTTCGATGGATTCGGTAAAGCGGACAGGAAGATCCAGCAAGTTGGCCAGTCCCGGGGGAACGGGGACCTCGGTCAGTTGATTCAGTTCTTTCATGGCGGTAAACTCATCGTCCGGCGCCTTTCCGGTCAGAGCGGTCAGCACACTGGTGCAGAATTTATAAGGAGAAGCGGTCGACAGGACTACAGCCGGCCGGGTATCGCCGCTGGTCTGACGGTATTGGTCCAGCGCAGCCACGGCCACAGCGGTGTGAGGATCGATCAGCTGACCGTTTTCCATGTACATGTCATGAATGGTCATCTGGCACTGGTTCTCACTGGTCCAGAAACCGGCAAAATCCTGCTGAATGGATGCCAGCAGCGAGCCGGACACGGTGTAGCTCCCCTTTTCGGACAGCTGTTTCATCAGATCGCGTACCAGACCATCGTCGCCCCCGGATTTGAGGAAGAGCAGGCGCTCCAAGTTGCTGGAGACCAGGATATCCATGGACGGAGACATGGTGGTGTGGAAGGGCCGCCGGGCGTTGTAGGTGCCGGTCTTCAAAAAGTCGGTCAGCACGTTGTTGGAGTTGGAAGCGCAGATCAGTTTGCCGACCGGCAGGCCCAGCTGTTTGGCCAGGTATCCGGCCAGGATGTCGCCGAAGTTGCCCGTGGGCACGACAAAATTGACGGGCTCGCCGACCTTGACCGCCCCGTCTTCGACCAGGCGGCAGTAAGCGAAGTAGTAGTAGACCACCTGCGGCAACAGACGGCCCAGGTTGATGGAGTTGGCACTGGACAAAATCACCCCGTCGAGGGCTGCCGCCACCTGGGGCGAGGAGACGGCCTCTTTGACCATGCGCTGGCAGTCGTCGAAGGTGCCTTTTACCGCGCATACGTGAACATTGTCGCCGCCCGCGGTCTGCATCTGGCGCTTTTGTACGCCGGAGACGCCCACCTCGGGGTAGAAGACCGTAATGTCGGTGTGAGCCACGTCCTTGAAGCCGGCCAGGGCTGCCTTGCCCGTGTCGCCGGAAGTGGCGGTCAAAATGGCGATGGTGACGTCAAGACCATCCATCTCGAAGGCCTGGGTCATCAGGTGGGGCAGCAGAGTCAGGGCCAGATCCTTGAAAGCAGAGGTGGGACCGTGCCAAAGCTGGGCCAGATAGCCGTCCCGGTAAGGCACGACAGGGACTACGTCGGGAGTGTCAAAGTTGGCGCCGGCCTGCCCCCCTTTGCCGTAGGCCGCGGTGACGGCCGCGTGCAGCTGCTCCTTGGAGTAGTCGTTCATAAACAGATGCAGGATGGTTTCGGCCGTCTGCGGATAGGACTTGCCCAGCAGGGTGGCCGGGTCGCAGTGGATGGACAGATCGAGAGGAGTAAACAGGCCTCCGTCCGGAGCCAGGCCTTTGATGACAGCTTTATGAGACGGGACCGAAAGGGACCGGCCGCGGGTACTGACGTATTGGTTCATGATATATCCTTTCATAAGCGGGCATGCAAGGCCCGTAAGGAACAAGGCGGTTTCTAACCGTATTCCTTATTGTAAAGCATACGCGGCAATAATACAAGTGTACGTTACAGGCGGACAAAAGACGGTACACGAAATATGAGAGGAAATGGGTCGCTTTCTACACGAAATATCAGGCAGTTTCCTTTTTTTCTGCTTGATTCTTTTCGTTGCAGTTTTGCGCGCAGGGTGATAGGATTCTATAGAGGTTCAATAGAAGATTCCATAGAAAGTTCAAGAGTAAAGGTTCAATTTTATAAGAAGAAACATTCCGGGAGGTATTCATATGGGCCATTCAGATTCAAGAAAAGTTGCGATCATCGGCTGCGGGTTCGTGGGATCCGCCAGCGCTTTTGCTTTGATGCAGAGCGGTTTGTTTTCCGAAATGGTGCTGATCGATTCGAATCAGGACCGGGCGGAAGGCGAAGCCTTGGATATTGCCCATGGCATACCCTTTGCGCATCCGATGAATATTTACGCCGGCACCTACGACGATATCGTTGATGCGGCCGTTATTGTTGTTACTGCGGGAGCAGGCCAGAAACCGGGGGAGACGCGCCTGGACCTGGTCAAGAAAAATGTGGCTATTTTCGGGACGATCATGCCCGAGATCAAAAAACGCCACTGCACCGGCATCCTGCTTATTGTGGCCAATCCCGTTGACATCCTGACTTACGTGGCGGTCAAGACCTCCGGCATGCCGGAAGAGAGGGTCATCGGGTCCGGGACTCTGCTGGATTCGGCTCGCCTGCGCTATTTGCTGGGGGAGCATCTGGATGTCGATCCCAGAAGTGTCCATGCCTGGATCATCGGCGAGCACGGCGACAGCGAGTTCCCCGTCTGGAGCAGTGCGGATGTGTCCGGTATTCCGATCGACAGGATCTGTGAGATGCGCGGACATTTTAATCATGAAGCAAAAATGAAGGAGATAGCGGAAGACGTGAAGAACAGCGCCTATACGATCATCCAGAAGAAAAAAGCTACCTATTATGGTATTGCTATGAGCGTGGTCCGCCTGTGCACGGCCATCGTCCGGGATGAAAAATCGATCCTGCCGGTATCGACCATGCAGCACGGAGCTTTCGGGATCGAGGGCCTGTGCCTGAGCCTGCCCAGGATCGTCTGCGCGCAGGGAGTCGAGGCTCAGGTGCCCATCCAGCTGAACGAAGAAGAGCAGCAGGAGCTGCACCGGTCGGCAGATACGCTGAAAAAGGTCATCGCCGACGCCGTGCCGGATGATTGGGAATAAGAGCACGAGGTGTCGGGGGCGGCGGATTTGATGATTTGGCCCACCGCTCCCTGTATGCTTTTTGATTTGGTTTCTCAGTCCCATGTTGGCTATTTGATTTGCCCTCACAGTCCCATGTTGGCTTGTCAAAATTCCGGATTTTGGATTTCTGACAATATTTGTACAACAGTTTTTCAAAAATCTTGTCAAATTCTTGCTTTTCGTCATGTCTGACAAGATTTGTCAGCCTAAAAAAGAGAATCTTGTTAAAGATCGGAATTTCAAATTTCTGACAAGATTTTTATGGCCGCTTTTAGCAAAATTATTAGGGTAAGAAAAATGTTTTGTAAACAAAACCCAAATATGCATAAAACGGCTGAAGCGGTCATTATATGAGCCTGAAAATAGCGTGACAAATCTTGTCAGCTTGTGGTTAAACCCAGAATCTGACAAGATTTTTTATTTTTGGCTGTACAGATCTTGTCAACTTATTCAAATACGGGAAAGTTGACAAGCCCTCCCTCAAGAGCCATGACAAATCTTGTCAGAAAAGGAAAAAAAGAAAAGCTGACAACGCGCTTCTTGGCCTGGCTCCTCTGTTCGGGGCACGCGCCTCTTATCCTGGCCCTCTTATCCTGGATCCCTTGTCCAGAACAATGCCCCCTTATCTTAGACAGTGGCCCCTGTCCTGGATTCCTCCCCCCTCTAAACCTTCATAATTTCTTAATACAAAATTGTTAGCACTCTATTGACACGAGTGCTAACAAGGTTTATAATGCAGTTGTAAATGAAAAAGGAAAGGAAATCAAGAGCGAGATCCGAAAGGATGCATCCTAGGCAGCATTCCCAAAGGCCCGGCTCAGAGGTTTCCTAAAGAATAGATGCCTGAACAACATCAGACATTCTAAATGGAGATTTCAAAAGGAGGAATGACCTATGTTGTATTTACCGAGTATGTTTGGTGAGAACCTTATGGACGGTTTCTTTGATGATTTTGATAATGATTTCTTCGATGATCGCAGCCCGCTGTACGGCAAACACGCAAAGAACCTGATGAAGACCGACGTCCGCGAACGCGACAACGAGTACGAGATCGACGTTGATCTGCCCGGCTTCAAGAAAGATCAGATCGGTATCGACCTTGAAAACGGCTACCTGACCATTTCCACCAACAAGAGCTTGAGCAAAGACGAAAAGGACCAGAAAGGTAAACTCGTCCGCCAGGAGCGCTACGAAGGCAGCATGGCCAGAAGCTTCTTCATCGGCGAAGATTACACCGAACAGGACATCAAGGCTAAATTTGAAGACGGTGTTCTGAGACTGACCCTTCCTAAGAAGAATCAGACCCAGGAAGTTCCGCAGAAACACACCATCATGATCGAAGACTGATACATCCTGCTTGATTTAGTCCATGCCACCGGCTATTCGTCAAGCATTGTGTATATGAAAAAGCACGACTTATCGGCCCCGGGCCCATCCCCCAAAGGATGGTCCCGGGGCTTTTTCTATATGTCGCCGCCCCGCCCAGTCCCAATGTGCTGCCTTCACTGTCCCGAGGGCCCAGCCCCGGCCCGCCCCAATTCCGGTCTTGTCAAAGAGCAGGGCCGCGGCTATACTTTTAATGATATACCAGTAGCGGTCTTTTACAGAAAGGGAAGCCATGAACCTAGCGGATCTTGCGGCCTATGCCCGGGAAAAATACCAGATAAAAGAAGACCACAAATGGGCTTCCTTTCCCGGATTCTCGGTATTGGAAGATCCAAAAACGGGCAAATGGACCGCTCTTTTTATCAGACAGTGGGACGGTCGGAGGGGCCGGATGATCGAATGGTGCGACATCAAATTTCCCTGGAAGAATACCCTGGCATTAAATGCCTCCTACCTGCATCCGCCCATTCGCATGAAAGGAAAAAACTGGGTCGGCGTCAGCATTGACGACAGCACCGACCCTAAGGTCGTATACGCTCTTTTTGACAAAGCCATGCATCCGGAAGACCAGGGAGCCGTGATCATCCTGGACCGCCAGGCTCCGAGAAACGCCAACGGCCAGGCTCTGTCAGATCCAAACCGTTCAGACTGGTCAAACCAGGTCGTACCGCCACCCAAACAGCGCGTCCTGGACTTGTCCGATCGGGCTCTCGATCCGTCCGGACAGGCCTTGGGCTCAGGCGCAGGAATGGAAGACCTGTCCGACCAGGTCCCGGACCGGATCCGCGCTATGCGCTCTTTATACGTCTATGCGGGCGGATCCTATGAGATGAAAGTCAGGAATTTCTGCCGGCAGGGAGCCTTCATGGCCGATTATCAGGACGACTTTGACTGGAAAGGGGATTATTTCCGCTATTTCCCCACCTATCAGGACCTGACGGTCAATCAGCTGAGAGGTTATTTTTCCTGGAGGACCAAGGTCCGTCAGGGGATCTTCCAGCCTTTTTCCTCTTCCCTGGCCTGCATGTATATTTATGAGCTGCTTTGCGGGATCGGCTGCAAGGACAGCGAAGACAGCCTGGCAAAGATGGAGGCTCTGAAAAAAGGCTTTTTCGATTCGGGGATCGGCGACCCCGAAATGGGCCGAAACCTGGAAAAGTGGATGATGGAATATGCCATCGTTTATGATCTTCCCGGACAGAAGGTGCGTCAGTTGGCCCAGCCGGCCTTGCTTGAAAAGGACAGGGCCCTGGCCGTGCTCAAAAATCCGGAAGCCAGCGATGATAAGGAAGTCGTCGATTCGATCTTGCTTTTTGCCGGCAGCCGTGCTGCCCGCTCCCCCATCTTCAAAAAAGATCAGCAAGGCTATGCCCTTATGGCGGCCGCCTGGCGGCTGATGGCAAAAAAATACCTCCACAACGGGGAAGACTTTTTTACGGCCTGCTTCGGAAAACTCAAAAAATATGCCTGGTATCCTTTGGCCAACACCATACACCTGGCGGCGCCGGACCAGAGCGACCGGGCCTTCGTGCTGGATCCCTGCCGGGTCTATGTGCTCAAAGACCGGGCCTGGAGCCAGGAGCATTATGACAGCCTTTATCTGAACCGTGGAAAGCTGCAGGCCTTTTTCCACGAGGCCGACCGCCTGATCCGCAAGCAGCTGAAGACCGGCGCTTATCTAAAAGCCAAAGGGGAAGAGGTCTGGGTCACCCCCTATGTGCAAGAGGCCATCGCCGACTGGACAAAAGCAGAGGAAGAACGGAAAAAGCCGGCCATCACCATCGACTTTTCCAAATTAAATGATATCCGTCGGGACGCCGGCATTACCCGGGACAGCCTGCTGACGGAAGAAGAAAAAGGTATGGCACAAGAATTGCCCGCGGCCGGCCAGCCGGCCGCACCGTCCGAGTCACCGCGACCCGAGGCCCCGCAGCCTAAACCAGCGGAAAAGTCGGCAGAGGAACCGGCGACTCCGCAGGACACAGATCCTTATATCGAACTTTTATCGCTCTTGCTGGAAGGCAAACCAGTGCAGGATCTGATCAGGCAGCATCACTGGATGGCATCGGTAGTGACGGACGCCATCAACGAAAAGTTTTTTGACCAGATCGGGGATAACATCCTGGAATGCGACGGCAGGACCATCAGCCTGGTCGAAGACTATCGGGACGACATAAAGGAAATCGTAAAGGAAAACCGGTAACGGCCATATGAAGACCATACGAAGGCCATACGAATGCCATTAGATAAGAAGATCGTACAAACCTTAGAAAGGAACAAGCATCATGACTGATACGTCCGGAAAAGTACCCAAGCGGATCGCGCAGACCATTATCAACTCGCTGAAGGGCGGGGTCGTGCCCCGGATCGGGCTGCCTTATATCACGGTCGGGCGCAAAAACGAGATCCAGGCGCTTTTGCATGACGTGGACATCATCGCGGACGGCGGCGCCTCCTTCCGCTTTATCGTAGGCCGCTACGGATCGGGCAAAAGCTTTCTGATCCAGACCATCCGCAACTTCGTCATGGACAAAAACTTCATCGTCGCGGACGCCGACCTGTCGCCCGAGCGGCGGCTCAAGGGCAACCAGGGACAAGGCCTGGCCACCTACCGCGAACTGATCCGCAACCTGTCGACCAAAACCCGGCCGGAGGGCGGGGCCCTCATGCTGGTCCTGGACCGGTGGATCAACAATGTCCAGGCCCAGGCGTTGGAAGAAACGGGCCTTGAACCCGGGGACCCGGCCCTGACCAAGGCGGTCGACCGCAAGATCTACGCGGTCACGTCCCAGATCAGCGAACTGGTCCACGGCTTTGCCTTCGCCCAGCTTTTATCCAAGTACTACCACGCCTACGTGGAAGACGACCAGGAAACCAAGCAGAAGGTCCTGCGCTGGTTTAGGGGCGAGTACGGTACCAAGCGGGAGGTCAAAGAAGACCTGGGAGTCAACATTCTGATCACGGACGATGACTGGTACGATTATCTGAAGATCTTTGCCCTCTTTTTCCGCCTGGCCGGTTATGCGGGAATGATGATCATGATCGACGAATTGGTCAACATCTACAAGATCCCCAACGCCATAACCCGCCAGTATAATTATGAAAAGATCTTGACCATGTACAACGACTGCCTGCAGGGCAAGGCCCGCTATTTCGGCATCATCATGGGGTCGACTCCTCAGGCCATGGAGGACACCAGACGGGGCGTCTACAGCTACGAAGCCCTGCGCTCGCGCCTGGCGGAAGGCAAATTTTCCCGCGAAGGGACCCGGGACCTTTTGGCTCCCGTCATCCGCCTGGAGCCTTTGACGGCCGAGGAAATGCTGGTCCTGTGTGAAAAACTGGCCGACATGCATGCCGGCCTTTACGGCTACCCGCGCCGCCTGACCACCGAAGACCTGGCCGCCTTCATCAAGCTGGAATACGGCCGCATCGGAGCCGACTCCAACATCACCCCCCGCGAGGTCATCCGCGACTTTATCGAGCTCTTGGACCTGCTCTACCAGAACCCGGACATGACACCGAAGGCCCTGATGCAGTCGGACTCCTTTACCTACAGCAAGTCCGACGCCGTGTCCGACAAATCGGACGATGATTATGTGGAATTTTCTTTATAATTTGACCTGACAGGTCAAGGAGCACCCATGGATGTGTTTGACCGCTACGCGCCGTTTATTCAGGATTACATCTACCGGTCTGGCTGGAAGGCCCTCAGGGGCGTGCAGATCGCCGCGGGCCAGGCCATTTTTAACAGCGAAGACAACGTTTTGCTGACCGCGTCCACGGCCTCGGGCAAAACGGAAGCCGCTTTCTTTCCCATGCTGACCCTCCTTGACGAGGTGCCCTCGCAAAGTGTCGGCATCCTTTACATTGCGCCGCTTAAGGCGTTGATCAACGACCAGTTCGGCCGCATCAGCGAGCTGTGCAAAGACCAGGGCATACCGGTTTACCGCTGGCACGGGGACGCGCCGGCCTCGCAGAAACGCAAACTCCTGGAGCATCCGTCGGGCATCCTGCAGATCACGCCCGAGTCGCTGGAATCGCTCATGATCAACAAATATATGATGATCCCGGCTCTGTTTGGGGACCTTCGCTTCATCGTCATCGATGAGATCCATTCCATGCTGCGGGGGCAGAGGGGCATGCAGACCTTTTGCCTGATCGAGCGCCTGTGCCGCCAGGCGGGATGCGACCCCCGAAGGATCGGCCTGTCCGCCACTATCGGGGCCCCGGCCCTGGCCGCCCAGATGCTGGCCTCCGGCAGCCGCCGCAAGACCGTCATCCCCCGCTTTGACGGAGGCAAAGAGATATGGCGCCTCTGCATGGAACATTTTTATATAACCGGAGCCGTGCAGAGGGAAGAGAGAAAGGGCATGCATGCCCTGGGTACTCAAGCCACGGACATGCATACCCCTGGCAATTCAGCCATGGGCACTTCGGCCCCGGCTCTTCAGTCCTTGGGAGCGGTCGATCCGGCCATTGCTTATATTTATCAGCACAGCCAGGGCAAGAAGTGCCTGATTTTTACCAACTCCCGGGAGGAGTGCGAGGCTGTCTGCCAGCAGCTGAGGCAGTGCTGCGAGCTTCAGGGGCAGCCGGACCGCTTTCTGATCCACCACGGCAATCTGTCTTCGTCGGTCCGCGAAAGCGCCGAAGAAGACATGAAGGACGATGACTCCCTCCAAAGCATCTGCGCGACCGCTACTTTGGAGCTGGGGGTGGACATAGGAAAGCTGGAAAGGGCCTTTCAGATCGATGCGCCGGCTACGGTGTCCGGTTTTCTGCAGCGCATGGGCCGGACCGGGCGGCGGGGGGATCCGGCGGAAATGTGGTTCGTCATGCGGGAAGACATGGCCGATGCACGGGCCTCCATGCCGGACAGTATCCCCTGGTATCTGATCCAGGGCATCGCCTTGGTGCAGCTGTATCTGGAAGAACGCTTTGTGGAGCCGCCCCGTACAGGCCAGCTGCCCTACAGTCTTTTATATCACCAGACCATGAGCACCCTGGCTTCCTGCGGAGAAATGACTCCGGCCGAGCTGGCGTCCCGGGTGCTGACTTTAAGCTGCTTCAGCCGGATCTCTCAGGAAGATTACCGGCAGCTGCTGCTTCATCTGATCGAGATCGATCATATCAATAAGACGGAAAACGGGGGCCTGATCCTGGGGCTGACGGGGGAGAGGATCGTCAACAATTATAAGTTCTACGCCGTTTTTGCCGAAAGCGTTGAGTATACGGTCAACAGCGGATCGGAAGAGCTGGGTACCATCGTGCGGCCTCCGGCGGTGGGCGAAAAGCTGGCCATTGCCGGCAGGGTCTGGACGGTCGACCAGATCGATTACAAAAAGAAGGCCGTCAACTGTACCCTGTCTAAAGGCAATGTCGCGGCCTATTTCGGCATGGTGGCAGGGGATCTGCATACCCATATTCTGGAACGAATGTATAAGGTTCTGGAAGAGGATGCCATGTATCCCTATCTGATGAAAAACGCCAAGGCCCGGTTGAAAGAGGCCCGGAGCCTGTTTGACCAGGTGGGCATGAAAGATCATCCGCTGGTAAGTCTGGGCGGAAACATGTGGGCCCTGTTCCCCTGGCTGGGGACGTATGCGTTTCTGGCATTGGAGCGTTTTTTACGGATCCGCTGCGGCAAAAAGCTGGGCCTTAGCGGCCTAAGCCCCCGGCGGCCTTACTATATGACCTTTTCCATGACCGCCGGCGCGGATGATTTTTACCGGATCGTCCGGCAGGAGGCCCAGCAGCCCTTTGAGCCGACCGATCTTTTATATCCCAAGGAAGTGCCCGTCTTTGAAAAGTATGATGAATACGTCCCCGAAGAACTGATCCGCAAAGGCTTTGCCTATGGGGTGCTGGATACGGAAGGGATGAAGAAAAGAGTGCTGAGCTGGGGAAAATGAAGTAAGAAGGCAATAAAATAAGGAAGTCAATAGAATAAGGCTGAAATTAAAAAAACAGACCCTTGGAGCAGGCGAAAAACCCTCCATCTTTTTACCAAACTTTGAGCAGAGGGTAGGTGGTTTTATTGTATACTTTACCCTCTGCTCTTATTTTTTGCGTATAGGGTAGGGTAGGTAGTTACCTTTTTTCTATTGTTTTTATGGCAAATCGAAGAATGTGCTAAAATTCTATACAGAGGACTTTACAAAGATTTCTCAGACACCTGACGGAAAGCAAGAATCGTTTATTTGCCTTTCTTTTTATCGATGGTATAATATTATAGGTTTTTTGACACATAATGAAAAGGTTTTTTTGAGGCTGCGGTAAAGGATAGATCCCGCCGAAATACAGTGTATCGCAGATCATGGGATATCTGAAAGGGAAAAGCAGTATCATGATCTTCTATCGGCATGCGAACCTGAAATATCGATATGGGAACAGGAAATTCTGGTGTACCGGTTACTATGTCAGTACAGTAGGAAAGAACGAAAAGGCAATCAAAGAATATATAAAGAATCAATTAGCCGAGGACTACCTGGCAGATCAGATAAATCTCAAGGAATATATCGACCCGTTTACGGGTGAGCCAGTAGTAAAAGGCTAAGAAAAAAGCCCCTCTGCGAGGGGCAGCCTGTGAATTTATTGCAACTGGCAAACCCTTCACAGGCCTTTCAGGCCAAGCCAGTATTATCGCCTTTTAGGCGTAGAGCAAACCACGGGCTTTGCCCGTGGTTATGATTGATGCTATAAAAGTGAACTGTTGAAAACTGCAGAATTTTGGGCCTGACGAAGTGGGAAAAGCGCAAAAACAGTGCTTGCGCGAATTGGGAAAATGGGAACAACGTTGCTGAAAACATATAGAAATTGTGTATTAAAGCGATTTCTATATGATACAGAAATATCCGGAGATCTCAAAAACCTCGGAAAGGTGTATGTGGCCGTGGACGGGAAAATATCAAAATCATTAAGCAAAATTCAAAATCAATAATCAAAATACATTTTGATTATTGAGCCGAAAATCAAAATCTGAGGCTATTAAGCAAAATTTCGGCTCAAAAACGAACAAGATATTTTTGCTGACATCAGTGTTCCGTTCTAATGCTAGAGCGGGTGCCTGCACCGGTGGCTGCCGGATCATACGGTAGTTGACGGAACATAATTTTTGTCGTGTAATTAACAAAAGACAAAACAAAACACCTTGCCTGTCCTTGACATACCCACTTGTATGAATTATAAAGAAATTAAGGATTTATGATCCTGGAACGCAGGAACTGTTCTTCGATCCTCAATTCTTTTCATCAAAGACCTATTAACAGCCTGCCAATAGGTAAGTCAAGCGGATTATCATTCGGCAGAAAGGAGTAGGCGTTTCCTGCCACGGTTTCAACCGTAGGTTCCCGCACCTGAATTTTTCGAGCATGCCAAGAAAACGAAAGCATAAAGGTCTGATCATCACTGCCATTGTTCTGTCTGTATTCTTTTTACTAGCAGCGGTCGGTTCGTGCGGAAGCAATGAAAATGGTTCCAGTGGCAATTCACCTTCGACGGAAGGCCTGGAACAGTCGACGGCAGTGGAAACGTCCGAATCGACTGCACCTATGGAAGAGACGGAACCCGCTCCGGAAGATTCTTTGGCTTCTGGATTTAAAGAAGCCCAAGAGCCCTCATCCGAACCGGAGCTGATCGAAACCGAGAGCAGCAGTCCCAAAACGGAGAGCAGCACTGAAAACGTTCCGCCATTCTTGGCGGAAAACGGGGTAGCTCAATACCTTCCCGACTGTCAGAAGGAAGCTCCTTTCTCGATGACGATGCTGGACGTCAAACAGGGGCTTTCCCTTTTGTTTGAGTCGGACGGGAAATATATGCTCTACGACGGGGGAGGCAGAAAACCATCCTCCTATGTGTTCAGCTATGTGCGCAAGCATACCGGAGGCGAGCTCGACTATCTGGTATCCTCCCATTATGATGAGGACCATGCCGCCGGTCTCATCGGCGTCCTGCTCAAGGATAAGGTCGGTACGGTGCTCTGTCCTGACTACACAAACGACACGGAGATCTACTCCTCCTTTGCCAGCGCACTTCAGGGAAACGGGGCTGCGGTGGTTCATCCGAAGGCCGGGGACAATTATCAATTTGGCAATGCTTCCATCACGGTGCTTTCGGCCGACGATGCGGCGGACCAGGAAAATGACAGATCCATTACTGTAAAAGTCACCTACGGGTCATTTTCGATTATTGTCACAGGCGATGCGGAAAAACAGGCGGAGCAGGAGATGATAGACAGCGGACTTGATCTCGATGCCGATGTATATGTCGCCGGGCATCACGGGAGCGAATATTCTTCTTCTTCCGCTTTTTTAGCGGCCGTCAGCCCCGCTTTCACGTTCATATCCTGCGGGGCAGGCAACGATTACGGACACCCTGCGGAAGGGATGCTGGGCCGGGTTCAGGCGGTAGGTTCCCAAATGTTCCGGACGGATAAACAGGGAGAAGTGACCGTCTACTCCGACGGAGCAAATTATTGGTTTTCGACCGATCCCTGTCAGGACTGGTCGTCTCCGACCGTCAGCGAGAGCAGCTCAGACACAGCGTCGGACGAGGGAAGTTCTGCTTCCAATAACACGGAAACGTCAGCTTCCAGTTCCGGTGAAGCAGGTGACACGGAAACATCAACTTCCGGTTCCGGGGAAGCGGGGGACACGGGCACATCCGCTTCTGAAGAAGCGGGAGTTACAGCTCCGCAGGAAACAGAAACGCAAAACGCAACTGCAGGGGAAAACACTCAGCAATATGTATTGAATACCAATACCATGGTTTTCCACTACCCTTGGTGCAGAGCTGTAAAACGGATGAAGGATACAAATAAAGAGATCGTCAATGACACGAGGGATAATATTATCAATCAAGGATATAAGCCTTGCGGAATATGCCAACCATAAGGGTAGGCTGCGGGTGCGATAAAGAAAGTACTTTGAAAAGGTTTCGGTTAATAGCCAAGAGACAGGCCTTCTATGAGAAAAAATCATAGGAGGCCTATTATTAGGGGACGAATAGGGAAGTTACAACAGCCACGCCATATAAACCGGCAAATAACAAATACCATCCTTTTCCATAAGATCTTCGGTATAAAGGACATATGGGACAGCGAGTTGTTCATTATATTTTTTGATAAACTTTTTCAGCGAGACAAAAGTATTCCGCTTTCCGGATTTTACCTCGATGGGAGAGACATTATGACGATCGGTGATTTTACTTTTCGTAATCAGAAAGTCGATTTCCATACGGTTTTCCCGGTCTTTCCTGTCGGCATTTGAATAGAAATACAGCTTGTGTCCAGAAGCTGTCAACATTTGGGCAACTACATTTTCAAACAGCATACCTTCATTGATTTCCAACTTTCCAAATAAAATTTTCTTATAAATCTCTTCAGATACCAGACCATTTTCATCAAAAGCATGGCTGATTAAAAGACCTGTATCGGCCATATACATCTTTAGCGTCGTCCTGTCTCTGTTAAGTTTGATTCCAAGGTTAGGTGCTGTTGAGTTATAGCATACATTGCAGATCATAGCATCCTCGAGCCAGAGAAAGGAACTTTCATATTCGCGAAATCTTGTACTCTGTCCGAGGGAGGTTAACACAAATTTTTTTTCGTGTTTAGACAGCTGTTCGGGGATTTCATCGAAAATAGATTCTACCTTTCGTTCATATCCCTTTGCGTGCTTTGCAATATCCTGCCTGTAGAGATTAAGGATATCTCTTTTAACTTCATCTACAGCCATAAAATTTTTGAATTCCAGATAAGCCATGACAGCTTGAGGCATTCCGCCAGTAATAACATATTGTCGAAACAAGGTCATGGCTTTTCTGTGCAGTGATTGTCCAAGCTCTTTCTTTCTCTCAAAGTTCATCTTTATCACAGCGACCATAGGTTCTTCGTCCATGGCCCAAAGGAATTCTTCAAAATCCATTGGATACATTTTCAGATGACGCTCTTCAGAAGGAATGACGATATCAGATACATTTTCACGGATAGACATTAGTGAACCGGTTTCTACATACTGATAGCGTCCATCTGCAACAAGAAATTTCACAGCGGCTCGTGCTCTTGGAAAAAGCTGTACTTCATCTAAAATAATGAGAGATTCTTTCTCGTAGAGAGTTACTCCATACAATGCGGAAAGGTACATGAAGAACGAGTCAAGGTCCTGCAAATTGTTTTCAAAGAGGTCACGCACATCTTTGCCTGCTTTATTAAAATCAATGAGGATATATGATTTGTAAAACTTTTTAGCAAACTCTTCCGCAATGTAACTTTTTCCGACTCGTCGAGCACCATCAATCAAGAGTGCAGTCCTGCCGGCGCTTGTTTTTTTCCAGTAGATCATCTGATCGAGTATTTTTCGCCTCACTGATAATTCCTCCGTTAATCTCTGAAAAATGTAGATGCACAGTGTTTTACCATGAAATACTCACGTTTTCTAAGATAATTATACTCGGAAATATCACGTAATCAAGGATAAAATGGATGACTGTTATCACAAAATCGAGATTATTCCAATAAGTTGATTGTAAAATGAGGTTGGACAACTGAGTAAAAGAGTTCACTTTCAAGTGTGCGTTTTTTGTCTAAAAGGTTCACTTATAGAGTAGCATTTATAGTAATTGTCATTAATGTACGATATAATATTAGTGGAATGTTGTATCTAAACTTCATGCAAGCTGACAATTGGTTAACTAGAGAAAGGAAATAGCTATGGGAAAGCAGGAGAAAAAAGGAAATAAAGCAATAATGATTGCTGGGGGAATAGCTTTGACAGTTGTTGGTTTTGTAGTCATTCCGCTTCTGCATAAAAAGCTGACTAATAAAGCTGTGAAAAAGTCTTATAAATCTGAGAATATCGACTTTGATAATCTTGGACCTGAGGTAGTTCATAAAGGGACTATGAAGGGAGGCTATGAGTAATGTCTACTATTGATACTAATAAACTAGCGCAGGAAGCTATAAACGCAATTTCGGAGAAAGTAAAAAATCTCCATACTTTGAACATTATCGTTGCCGGGAAAACGGGTGTCGGAAAGAGTACCCTTATTAACGCTGTGTTTAAGGACCATCTTGCTGAAACAGGAATGGGACGCCCTGTCACAGACCATATGAGAAAGATCACCAAGAGGGGTGTTCCTCTTGCGATTTATGATACCCGCGGTTTTGAGTTGGGCAAAGTAGTACAGAACGAAGTAAAAAAGGAAGTAGTTGATACCGTTCAAAAGGGCTTTGCAACAAAAGATATTAACAAAGCTATCCACTGTATTTGGTACTGTATTAACACAGCTTCAAATCGAGTTGAACCCGAAGAGATCCAATGGCTCAAAGAATTATCTCGTGAAAATCAGATTACACAAGTTCCGATCATTATTGTGTTAACCCAGGCTTTTTCAAAGAAGCATGCCGATGCAATGAGAAAAACCTTACTTGAAGAGAATCTTGATGTCGTTCAAATAGTTCCTGTGTTGGCCCAGGATTATGAAATTGATGACGAGTATGTTGCAAAGTCTTATGGGCTTGATGTTTTGATTCAGGTTATGGGTGAGGCTCTTCCCGAAGAATTGATGGACACGCTACAACATGTCCAAATTGCATCATTAGCAGAAAAAAAACGTTATGCACAGGCAGCCGTGGCGACAGCAGCTGCCGCATCGGTAGGTGAAGGAGCTGCACCAATACCGTTTTCTGACTGTGCTCTTCTGATTCCCACACAGCTCTCAATGATTGTTTCAATCACAGTTATATTTGGTTTCGATGTAAACAAGAGTATACTTACAGCACTGCTTTCATCCACGATTGGCTCCGGTGGTGCGACAGTATTGGGAAAAAGTGTTGTTGCCGGTCTGTTGAAATTAATACCCGGTGCAGGTTCGGTAGTGGGCGGCGCAATTTCTGCAGGCACAGCTGGGATTATTACAACAGCGCTCGGGGAAGCATACATTGGTGTTCTCGAATTAGTATTCCAGGGAGAAATGAGCATTAATGATCTAGGGACTAAGAGGGGAAAAGAAACAATGTCCCGGCTTTTTAAAAAACAACTGAAGCTCGGAAAGTAGCAGGTTAGCAATAAATCGACAACGCCACCATGGAAGACCTTTTAAAGAGATTTTTTCACACACTCCACTCGCAGTAAACGACGTCAACGTACATAAAGAAAGGGATGTGAGAAACGTATTACCACTTCTTCACATCCCCCTATGGTTGCCTTTATTTCATTGAAAATAGTAAACTTTTATGGGTGCATTTTTTTCGAAAAAATCATCTGTTGTAAAATCTGTTTTTCCCGAAATGGTTATCTTATCCACTTCATTTGTTCGCTTAAAGATAATTGCCTTATCAGTTTCAGTTTCCAATGTCACATTCGTAAATCCAGCATCAGCTAATGATGAAACAACTTCCTGATAATTCATTCCTTTGACTTCTTTTGAATTAAATGGAGCAAAGACAAGCGAAGAATCCGCATTTTTATCCTCTGCCATCTTCTCTCGAATTAATTTAATATAACTCTCGCGTTTTTGATCTAATGTCTTGGCTTCATCTTGATAACGTACAATAGTGTTCGCAAAATACCACAGATCTCACAAAATTGCTATTCAGTTTTATGAATCAGCCTGATCCGATGCTCAGCATGTTGGAATGGCTCTGCAGCCAGATGATGGAAGCAGAAGTCACCACACAGCTGAATGCAGAGAAAAGCGAACGCGTTGACGGCCGCTCCGGTTACCGTTCCGGCTATCGACCTCGCAGACTGGATACGAGACTGGGAACGATCTATCTAATGGTTCCGAAGATCCGTCAGGGAGGATATATTCCGTTTTTTGTAAACGCCTACAAAAGGAGCGAGGCTGCACTGGTAAGCGTAGTCCAGGAAGCTTACATCAATGGGGTCTCGACCCGAAAGATCGAACGACTCGCTAAAGAGCTTGGGATCGAAGGTATCTCCCGCTCTCAGGTCAGTGAGATGACAAAAGGACTCAATGAACAGGTCAATGCATTTCGAACACGTTCTCTGGACTCGCATGAATACCCTATTCTCTGGACCGACGCACTGTATGAAGATGTCCGCATTGATGGTCATATCGTAAGCGAAGCCATTATCGTTGTCTGCGGTGTCGATGAACAGGGAAAGCGTGATATCCTCGCTGTGGAGCCGATGTTGGAAGAATCCTTCGATACCTACAAAGCTGTATTCGAACTGCTGAAAAAACGCGGTCTGAAATCGCCGAAACTAATCATCAGCGATGCGAACAAAGGACTTGTGAAAGCAGTGAAGCATTGCTTCCCCGGGTCTTCCTGGCAGCGATGCAAGGTCCATTTCATGCGGAACATTCTGGCTCATGTGCCTCAAAAGCAGAAAAGCACCTTCGCCTCAGAACTGAAGAGGATTTGGCTTGCCCCCTCTGATAGTGTGGCAAGAGAACGGGCACATGCATTGATAGAGAAGTATAAAAATCGTTTTCCGAAGGCGACGGAGTGTTTGGAAGAAGGCTTAGAAGATTCTCTGACTTTTTATGGTTATCCGGATCTGGATCAGCGGAAAGTTGCTTCCAGTAATATGATCGAACGGCTGAACCGCGAGATTCGCAGACGGACAGTTGTCGTCGGGATTTTTCCGAATGAGGCATCTTATGTTCGTCTTGTAACATCTTACCTGATGGAATATTCAGAGGACTGGACAACATCAAGATGCTACATACAGAAGGCTGCGATCTCAGCGATGCTGAACATTCAGGCCGCTTAATTTCTTGCTACTCAATGGTGAACTTTTGCGAACAATTCTTGACAATGGC
>OMYN01000025.1 GCA_900315265.1 uncultured Eubacteriales bacterium | reverse complement strand
TCTCCTGATGATGATCACCTCCCGAATAAAGGACAGTGTACCACATCCGGGACATTTTCATTTTTGGTTTATCAGGACATTATCATTTTTGGCTTATAGTTTATGCCGTTTAGAGCCGATTTAGCGCTTGCTTTTGCCGGTGCGTTCTGATATACTGTAAACTCGAAAATGTAATCCTTTACAAAAGGAGCTGTGGATGAAGAAAAGTTACGGGATCGTCCTGATCGGCTGCGGACATATAGGAGAAGCCCACATTTCGGATATCTATTACCGTAAGGGCATTCGCATCATCGGAGTCGTTGACGTTAATGAAGAAGCGGCAAAAGACTTCGCTCATAAATATAATGCCGAGCACTGGGCGACCGACTACCATGATCTGATCAATCATCCTGATTGTGACATCGTCATTATCGCCACCTACGCCCGGTCCCACCTGGCCATCCTTAAAGATTGCCTAAAGGCCGGCAAGCATGTACTGTGCGAAAAACCGATGACGGAAGCCAACATCGAATCTGCCAAAGAGTTCTACCGCACGGTCAAGAACGCTCAGCAGAAGGTGCTGATCGCCCACGTCCTGCGCCATAACGATACTTACAACAAGGTCAAGGACATGATCCGGGGCGGCGCCATCGGAGACGTCCGTCTGATCCGTATGGTGCAGAACCACCATATCATGAACCGAAACCGCTATACCCAGCTTCTGAAAGACTGCCCGCCCATCGTTGACTGCGGCGTTCACTACATTGACGTGGTCCGCTGGTTTACCGGGCTGGAGATAACCTCCGTTTATGCCATGGGCACCGACATTGATCACGTGGTAACGGATGAATATGACCACGGCATCCTCTGCATGAAGCTGGAAAACGGAGGAAGCGCTTACTATGAAGCGGGCTGGGCCAACAACCTGGCGGCCGAGAACCTTAAGGAGTTCATCGGCACCAAAGGCCGTATCCGTATCACCCTGGTCGCCAACCGGCCGCGTGACAACGAAGAGGGCGATCTGATCGAGTATTATACGTCCGAAGATCACTGCTACCATACCATCAATAATCCCAGCCAGTACAAAAACATGTGGGCTCAGCTGCAGACCCTGATCGATATGATCGAAAACGATGACCCCGGCAATCCTTCCTTCGACGAGGCCTTCGAGGCCTTCATGATCGCCCTGATCGGAAACGAATCGGCTAAGGAGCACAAGGTCATGAAACTGGATTACAAGTGGAAGACCGAATTCTGAAAGCAAAGTCATAAAACAGAGGACCGGTTATTTAGTAAGATAGTGAGACATGAATAAAACCCGTCACCTTACCCGGCGAAGACCGGAAAGGTGACGGGCTTTTCTATGTATTCGTTTTTTCTTTACGGACTTTTCTTATTTGGTCAGCCGGTCGATCTCCTGATCGACTTTCTGACGGAGGGTGAGCAGATAAGCTTCCCCCTGAGGATACTCGAAGAAGCCGACCGGAGTGGTCAGGCCTTCGTTGATCAGAGATAATACATGGTCACGGCTGGTCAGGCTTTCCAAAAGCTCAAGGGCGTGCAGATCCTGAAGAGCCTCATTGAAAATGACCAGACGCTGGGAGGGAACAGGCAGGCCGTCCTTGCCGGGATAAATGATGAAGGGATCGCCGGCCGGCCAGCTGCCGTATCCGTCGGCTGTCTTATAAGGATCGATATGCTTAAGGGACAAGGCGGTATTATAGAAGTTAAGACCCCACTGCAGGAAGCCCTTTACGTTTTCGCTGTAGCACTGGACGCCAAGCACGCGGGTGCGCCAGCCGGGCATATCCAGGAAACGGTTGGACAGGTTGCGGCTGCCCTGACCGCAGCAGTAGTATACCCAGAAATCATCCGGGCGTTTGCCTGCCAGGAAGGGATCCAGGGCTGTGGTCGCAACGACCGGACGGTCGCTGACGCCTTCGGTGAAATACTGGTAGCTGCTCATGGCGTCCATGATGGGATAGCCGTCGATCAGGGGAGCGACGATATTCTTCAGCTCCAGATATCCTTTCAGGTAGTCCTCGCTGGGCTCGTCGGTCAGGTGGAAGTAGACATAGCTGCGCAGACCCTTCTGATCGAAGTGCTTGACCAGCATGGGCAGAAGCTGAGTCAGAAAATCGATGTATTCTTTGGAGTTGGCCGCCGTATGCCAGCCGAAGATGCGGACGTCATCTTCCTGACTGCCGTCTTTATGAAGGACTTTGGCAACGACTTTAGGACACTTGTGGGAGCTCCACTGGGAGAAGAGATGGGAGATCTCGAAGTAGCGGCCGCCGTTTTCATGGATCATGTCGATATAACGATCCAACTTGGAAAGGTCAAAGGTATATTTGCCTGAGGCTTCGTCAAAGGTCACACCAATCAGCTGAACGGTGGTGCGCTCGGTGCCTACGGCTGTATCCAGCGGAGGGGTAAAGATAGGAGTCAGGAACATGTTCTGGCCGAAGCGGGCTGCCATTTTTACCTGAGCGGCCATGATCTGCCAATGTTCTTCGGAAAAAGGCTCCACATGGTAATAATCAGCCAGGCAGTCGGTATGGAACCAGCAGGTATAGCGGAAGTCCGAGACCGGAAGAGACGCTTTTTTTACAGTCAGGGAAGTCTGATAGGTAAGACACAAAGATCCTTCTCTGGCGTCTTCCTGGGATTTGATGGTAATGGTGATGGGATACTGACCAGGAGCAGCTTTGGAAGCATCCACAATAAAGAAGAGGCTGTTCCAGCGGCCGAGATATAGTTTAGCGGAAGGACCTTCGATCAGGGGATCCGGGAAGAGACCGGGATCCTTTCTCAGATACCGTCCGTCATCGGTAAAGTAGGGAAGCCGGACCGGTACATAATCGACCTGGTAGCTTTCTATTGGAAGCGGGCAGGCTGCCTCCGTTGAAACTTCGATGCTGAAATAGCGTGAATTTTGAACGATATCCGGATAAAGAGCCAGCTGGAACGAATATAATTCGCCCTGAAGACAGGTCATCGGAACGCATAAAGGAGAAGGTGCCTGATCGGGAAATACCTTTTCCTGAGAAGATAAGAGACGCATTTCGACGTTCATAATTACCTCCCTAAGTCAGTATCAGACTTTGTCACGTGTCTGACTTTCGAACAATGATTTCTTACAGAATAGCATAAAACAGCGGCGGATAAAAGAAGTTTATTGGTAAAAAAGCCGAGAGACACGGAGAAACTTTGTTTCTTCCCTCCTTTTCCCTGCTATAATCGTAAGTAACCAAAACGGTTAGTGAAAAATCAACGAACAAGTTAGCGATTCAACCTTTGGACGCTTCTTTAAGCGGCCCGCTACTCCCATAATGGAGGCATCAAAGACATCCGTGAAAGGAGTGCAGAAAAATGGGTATTGCACAAAAACTAACGGAATTCGGCAACAAAATAAGGAGGACCAAAATGGATAGTTTCGGAAAAAGACTGGCAGAACTTCGGAAAGAGCACAATCTTACTCAGAATGATGTCGCGGAAAAGCTTAATGTTTCCCCACAGGCTGTCAGCAAGTGGGAGAACGATCTTACCTCACCGGACATCGAGACCCTGATCAAACTGGCGGAGATGTTCGATATCAGCGTCGATGAGCTGGTGGGCAAAAAAAGTGCGCCGGCCCAATATCTGCAGGAGGGACAGCGCAAAAATATCAATAAAATGATGATGAAGATCATCGTCGACAGTTCCGACGGGGATAAGGTCCGTCTGAATCTGCCCATGGCGGCCGTAAAAATTTTCGTAAAAAGCGGATCGATGGCCTTCGGCAATAAAGCGATGGAAGATATCGACTTCAATCAGATCATCGATCTGGCCGAGCAGGGGATGGTCGGAGAATTAGTGACGGTCGACAGCGCGGACGGCGATCACGTCCATATCGTTGTCGAATAAATCAAAAAGCACCGGTTTCCTTGAATAACACTTCTTTGGCGTAGCTGGTAAACTGAGGAGCTCCCCGCTGGATGCGGTAGCTTGCCTGGATACCATCTGCGCCTTTTTCTGCGATGGCGATGATGCTGCTGATACAGGAGCCCGACAGTTCCTTGTTCATCTCATCGGCTCCGCTGGCCAGATCGTAAATATGGGTGACCCAGACCCCCTTGTAGCCCTGCAGTTTGCAGGCGCTGAGGACCTCGCGGCTCAAAAAGAGGTTCTCCATAGGGCTGGTGCCGGTGATCGGTTCGTTGAATAACAAAAGACTGTAGGGAGTAGCCAGATCCAGTCCCGCCCGCAGGGTCTCCAGCTCCTGGCCCAGCTTGCCGTGCTCCAGGTTGGTATTTTCCTCGTGGCTGAATACGGTCACGATGCGGTCGACCGGGGACAAAGAGGCAGACTGGGCGGAAACCGGCCAGCCCAGCTGAAAAATAGCCTGCAGGACGCCGACCGTACGCAGGAAGGTGGTCTTGCCGCCCTGGTTGATGCCGGTCAGGATCAGGATCTCGCCGTCCTTTTTAAAGTCGATATCGTTGGGCACGGTCCCGCCCTTTTTGAATACGGTCAGCACCGGGTTATACATCTGGACCGCGGTAAAGGCCTTCTCCTCTTTGGGACGGATCTGGGGCCAGCAGACGGGAGTGCCCGTTTTTTTCATCTGGCGCAGATAAAGCAGGGCTCCCAGATAGAAAGACAGATCCTGGTACAAATCGTCCAGGTCCCGGGTGATCTTTGTCAGCACCTGCAGAAATTCCTTCTGGTTGTTGGAGAGCTGCACCTGCAGCAGTTCTTCGGCAGGCGTCTTCATGTCCTTAAGAGGCTCCAGGTTCCAGGGCTTTTCCTTCTGACGGTTTTCCTTCATGGTGCCGGAAAACAGGCTGTTTTTCACAAAACGCTGGCTGTCCACCTGGGTAAGGGCCGCCCCCTGGATGCGCATATCGCCGTCAAGGGTAAAGCGGATGCGGACGCTGCCCATCTGATCGATGCCGCCGGCCAGCTCTTTCCAGTGTTTGTCAAAGTCCTTGGTGAAAGTGGTCCTGACCTTTTCACCTACGACATCGGCAAGTTTGATAAGTCCCCGCGACTTGACCGTGCCGGCTGCGATCAGGCCATTGAGCTCCTCGGACAGACGTGACATAGTGGAGTGGGCAAGAGGCAGGACCGAAAATTCCCGGATGTTCTCGGCGTAGAACTCGTCGGAGGCGGGCATTTCCAAAAGCTGGTGGATCTGGGACAGGGTCTTGCAGACGTTTTCGATGCTTTCGACCAGGTGGGGGTTGGCAGACAACTCGGTCAGCACCTCCCGGCGGTAGATCAGGTCCTCCGGATCGGCGGTCAGGAATTGCGACCAGTCCAGGCGGCCGCTGCCGTGGCGGCTTTCAAAGACCTTATCCAGATAACTGTCCAGCATCAGGTCGGTCTTGGCCCGAGCGGTCAGCTCCAAAGGAGCCGCCTTTTTTGACGTATCAGTGGTTGTCAGAAAGCCCATTGTCCTTCTCCCTTTCGTAGATCGAATCGATGTTATGCGCCTCGATATAATCGGAGGCCTGATTTTTCAGGACAGGGTCGGCGATCATCTTATCCAGAGTGATGCCGAAGGCTGCCGCCGTTTCGCGGGCGTAGCTGTTGCCCAGCGGCTCGTGCCGGGTCAGCTTGTAGCTGTGCCTCATGGTCCCGCTGGCCTCGTCGTAAGCCGACAGGGTGATCAGACTTTCCAGATGGGTCAGCTGGTCCGGTGTCAGCTTGGCCTTCAGAAGGTAGTAGATGTCGTACAAGTGCGTGACCAGAAGGTGGGTGATGCCTTTGTCGATAAAGTGGCGGGTCAGCTGGGCGCAGATGGACACGGCCTCGACCGGGTTGGTGCTGGTCATAGGCTCATTAAGGAAGATCAGGTCGGAGCTGGTCGCCTGTTTAAGGATCTGGGTCAGCTTTTTGACTTCGATGCCCATGCGGGACTTGGTCATGGAGCTGTCTTCGCCGGCTGAAAAGAGGGTGAAAATGCGCTTGACCGGTTCGAAGACCATAGAGTCCGCCGGGATAAAAAAGCCCAACTGAGCCAGTACATAGCACTGGCCGATGGTCTTTAAATAAGAAGTTTTACCCGAATGGTTGGGACCGGTGATAATGACCGCACTGCCCTTGGCCAGGGTCAGGTCGTTACCCTGGATGCCGGTATGATGAAGGATAAAGTCAGGGTAAAGAGCATTGGTGATGGTAAGCGAGGTATGGTCCCGGGGCTGGGGACGGCAGAGCTTGTACCCTTTCTGTTCGAAGGCTTCGGAGACAAGCAGACCGGTCCGGTAAAAATCCAAGGGCTCAACCAGGGCAAGGAGCTGATCCGAAAAGGAAATGTCCACCTTTTCCAGCAGTTTGTCAGCCTTCTGGATCTTGGAACGGTATTGATGCTCCAGGCTGAGGTCGATATATTCGTCAAAATGAGAGCCGTACAGCTGGCGGTTGTACACGAATTCGGGAGCCAGACTCAAAGAAGGCTGATTCGGATCGGTCCCGCCCAGAAGAGGATTCAGAGGCTTTTCCTCGACCGCTTCGGGATGCAGGGGGTCATAGGAGCCGCTGACGGAAATGATGCCCATATCGGTAGGATGACCGTCTTCGCGGACGTTAAGGCCCAGGGTCAGATAATGAGGAAGAGGAAGCAGCTGGGACAGCTGGGTAAGAACTTCCTGGCAGTCGCTGAAGACCTTGTCCTGACGTAACCGGCTAAAGTACTGCTGTAAAGTCTGCAGGCGGGAAGAGGCCGTCTGGGGGCAGCCGAACAGGTCTTTGATGGGCCGGTCCAAAAGCTCACAGAAGGTAGTGACACAGGTCACGTAGGCAGCCGTCAGGCGCCAGCGGAAGAGGACGTTGGTAAAGCGGCTGCCCGCTAACTTGAGCATATCCCTTTCGCGGCCGATGGCGGTCAGGGTCCCGATGGCTTTTTTCAGCTCGGAAGAGTCGGTCAGGCCTTTCAGATTGGACAAAAGGGACAGCCTTTCGTTGATTTCCGAAGCGTCTGCAGAGTACCAGCGCTGGATAAAGGCCAGGGCATCGGACGGGGATAATTCCGGGTCGGCGGCCGTAAAAATATTGGCCAGGTCCAGATCGTTCAAAGCAACGGCAAGGTCCGCGGCACTGTCTTTTCCGCGGATGATTTCTATATCCATAAGAGCTCCTTTTGATAAAGTCTAGATGTTGATTGTACCATTTAGAGAGGCATTTGACAAATTTTCGGAGGGCTGAGTAGGACGCCTCCGGGGAAGTATAATAAAAGAAATAATACAGGATCAAACGACGGAGGCATGGGGATGAAAACAAGAGAAGGACAGAGACGGACCGTTATTTTCACGGATATTGGCGACACCATCGTAGATGAAGGGACGGAAGTGCGCAGGGCGGAGGGCGGTATCGTATTGTCGGCAGGTTTTCTGCCGGGAGCGGTAAAGACCTACCGGCAGCTTTTTGAGGAGGGATATCCCATCGTCATGGTGGCGGACGGGTATCTGAAGTCCTTTCAGAACACTATGAGACTGGCAGGCCTTACGGATATTTTCACGGCCTGGGTGGTTTCGGACGAGATCGGCGCCGAAAAACCGGACCGGCTCATGTTTCAGACGGCCATGGACAAGATGGGGCTGACGGACAAGGATAAGGGGCGGGTCTTGATGATCGGCAACAATGTCAAAAGGGATATTGCCGGAGCCAACCGCTTCGGCATCCACAGCATCCTTCAGGCCTGGTCGCCCCGTTATGATATGACACCGCATAGCCCTGAAGAAGAGCCCACCTTTACGGTCCGGCGGCCGGAGGAATTGGTCGGGGTCATACATTACTGGGAAGAAAAATTACAAAACTCGTAAAATAATTCATATAATACTATTGACAAGTTATAGAGACGTGGTAGAATATATTCAGACTCAGGAAGAAAGCGAGGTGGGAAAGTGTCCAAGAGTATGTATTCTCTCATTTTGAATGATGACGTTGTGCGCGCGGTAGACCGTCTGGCGTACCAGTACAATACAAGCCGGTCAGCTATGATCGAGCGGATCCTGGCCCAGTATGTGTCTTACATGACGCCCGAAGAAAGGATTCGTCAGGTCTTTGACGAGATCGAATCTATGTTGATCGGGGATGAAAGTCCTTTTCAGATCCTGGTCAAGCCGTCATCCTCACAATTGTCGCTGCGCTCGGCTCTTTCCTATAAATATAACCCTACGGTACGCTACAGTGTGGAACTGGTCGACAGCGGCGCTGAACCGGTCCTGCAGCTGAAAGTTCTGCTGCGCAGCCAGAACCGTACCTTGATCGAATATATGAACGAGTTTTTCCGCCTGTGGCAGGGGCTGGAACAAAAGGAAGGCAGCGCCGGAAAAGGTAAAACAGCCGGAGGCGATGCCGGAGAAAACGGCAGTACCGAGGAAATCAGCACTGCCGGTGATAAAAGCACCCGGCCGGAAATCCAGCCCCCTGCCTGGCAGATCGACGACGGACGCTACATACGGCGTCTTAGCCTTCCGGAAGAAGAGGTCGATTCCAACGAACTGGGCGAAAAGATCGCCGAGTACATCCGCCAGATCGATGACAGCATGAAGGACTTTTTCGACCGGCTGGACGATCCCCGCGAAGCCGTCAGCACCGTCCGGAAGCGGTACAGACGCTACATCCAAGCGGCTGCTTATCCTTTATAATATAAAATCAGCACGATCCAACAAGGAGGTGCTACCATGAATACCGAAAAATTGACCGAGAAAAGTATCGAAGCTATCAAAGATGCGCAGAATCTGTGCACGCAGCATCATAATCAGGAAGTCCAGCAGGAACACTTGCTGCTGGCCCTGGTCCGTCAGGACGAGGGGCTGATCCCCAACCTGTTAAATAAAATGGGAGTCGATGTGGACTCCTTCAAGCGTCAGCTGGAAGCCAGGGTCGCTTCCTTCCCCCAGATCAGCGGCAGCCGTGAGGCGGACCGCATCTATGTGGCCGTCGATCTGGACGATGCCCTGAATGAAGCTGAATCCCAGGCCCAGAAGATGAAAGACGAATACACTTCCGTCGAGCATCTGATGCTGGGCCTGATCATGCGGCCCAATGACTGGGTCCGCGACATCCTGAATCAATACAACATCAACGTGTCGACCTTTTTAAAGGCTTTGCAGGCGACAAGAGGCAGCGCCCGCGTCACCAGCGAAACGCCGGAAGACACCTACGATGTGTTAAATAAATACGGCCAGGACCTGGTCAAACTGGCAAGGGAGCAGAAACTGGATCCGGTCATCGGCCGCGACAACGAGATCCGCAGCGTGATCCGCATCCTGTCCCGCAAGACCAAGAACAACCCCTGCCTGATCGGTGAGCCGGGCGTCGGCAAGACGGCCATCGCCGAAGGCCTGGCGGAGCGTATCGTCCGCGGGGACGTGCCGGACAGTCTGAAGGACCGCCGCATCTTTTCGCTGGATATGGGCTCGCTGATCGCCGGTGCCAAGTACCGGGGCGAGTTTGAGGAACGTCTGAAGGCCGTCCTGAATGCCGTCAAGAGCAGCAACGGGCAGATCATCCTCTTTATCGATGAGCTGCACACCATTGTCGGAGCCGGCAAGACCGAAGGCTCCATGGACGCCGGCAACCTTCTGAAACCGATGCTGGCCAGAGGCGAGCTGCACTGCATCGGTGCCACCACCCTCAACGAATACCGTCAGTATATCGAAAAAGACGCGGCTCTGGAGCGCCGTTTCCAGCCTGTCATGATCCCGGAACCCAGCGTGGAAGACACTATCGCCATCCTGCGGGGACTGAAACAGCGCTACGAAGTCTTCCACGGAGTCAAGATCACGGACCAGGCCCTGATCGCGGCCGCGACCTTGTCCAATCGCTACATCACCGATCGTTTCCTTCCCGATAAGGCCATCGACCTGGTCGACGAAGCCTGCGCCATGATCCGTACCGAGATCGACTCCATGCCGACTGAATTGGACGAAATCCAGCGTAAGATCATGCAGCTGGAGATCGAAGAGGCCGCTTTGAAGAAGGAGACCGATCAGATCTCGCTGGAGCATCTGGCCGGCATCCGCAAAGAACTGGCGGACAACCGTGAAAAGTTCAATGCCATGAAGGCAAAGTGGGACAACGAGAAGAACGCCATTGCCAAAGTACGCAAGCTGCGCAAAGATATTGAGCAGACCAACGCGGACATCGAAAAGGCCGAGCAGGCTTACGATCTGAATAAGCTGGCGGAGCTTAAATACGGCCGCTTGCCTCAGTTCAAGAAAGAACTGGAACAGGAAGAGGCCATAGCCGATAAGGGCAAAGAAAGCTCCCTGCTGCGTGATAAAGTGACCGAGGACGAGATCGCCCGCATCGTCTCCCGCTGGACGGGCATCCCGGTCAGCAAGCTGGTGGAGAGCGAGAGGCAGAAGCTGCTGCATCTGGACCAGATCCTTCATAAGAGGGTCATCGGTCAGGGTGAAGCGGTACAAAGGGTATGCGATGCCATCCTGCGCTCCCGCGCCGGCATCAAAGACCCCAACCGGCCCATCGGTTCCTTCCTCTTTATGGGACCGACCGGCGTCGGCAAGACCGAACTGGCCAAATCCCTGGCAGAAGCCCTGTTCGACAATGAAAAGAACATGGTGCGCATCGATATGAGCGAGTATATGGAAAAGTATTCCGTGTCCCGTCTGATCGGAGCGCCTCCGGGATATGTGGGCTATGATCAGGGAGGCCAGCTGACCGAAGCGGTCCGCCGCAGCCCTTACAGCGTCGTCCTCTTTGATGAGATCGAAAAGGCCCATCCGGACGTCTTCAATATCCTGCTGCAGGTGCTGGATGACGGCCGCATCACCGACAGCCAGGGCCGCACGGTAGACTTTAAGAATACCATCATCATCATGACTTCCAACCTGGGATCGCAGATCATCCTGAACGGGATAGATTCCGCTACCGGTGAGATTAGCGATCAGGCAAAAGCCGAAGTTCATCAGCTGCTGAAGCAGTCCTTCCGTCCGGAGTTTTTGAACCGTCTGGATGAGATCGTCTTCTACAAACCGCTGACCAAAGACAATATCAGCCATATCGTCGACCTGCAGCTGGCTGAACTTGAGAAACGCCTGGCCGACAAACGCCTGAGCGTGACCCTGACTGACGCAGCCCGCCAGTATATCATCGACGGCGGCTACGATCCGGTCTACGGTGCGCGTCCTTTGAAACGCTTCATGCAGCAGAAGCTGGAGACTCTGCTGGCCCGCAAGATGATCGAAGAAGACCTGGCACCCGGAACAGTGCTCAAAGTCGACTACGACGGACGGCAGCTGAACGTGGAAGCCATGGCACCGGCTGAGTCAAATGCCAAAGCCTCGTAATAAACGAGTGTCATCCTTTTATCCTAATAAAATGACCTTGAGGGCAGTCCCGAAACGGGATCGCTCTCAAGGCCTTTTTTTATTTCGTTTACATGTATGAGTACAAAATCTCGATGTCAGTACCCGATCTTCCGGTCGATCAGGTGGGGCAGGGGCTTACCTTCCACGTATAGTTTTAGATTTTGCACGAACAGGTCCACATCCAGCTGGCAGGTGTAATCCAGCGACATGTTGCCGGATATATGAGGCGTCAGGATGATGTTTTTGGCATCGTAGAGGGGATCGTCCTTGGGCAGGGGCTCCGGGGTCATCACGTCCAGGGCGGCGCCGGCGATGCGTCCCTGGTTTAAAGCGTCGATCAGGGCTGCCTGGTCGATGGCGGACCCGCGGCCTACGTTGATGATATAGGTCTTAGGCGACAGGGAGTCAATGACCTGACGACTGATCAGTCCCTTGGTCAGGGGAGTTTCGGGTACGCACAAGGCGAGCACGTCGACATTTGTCACCACGTTGGGAAGCTGGTCAAAGGTAACGACCTGATCGAAAGCAGGGTCGGAGGGTGCCTGGGTGCGGCGGATGCCGATCACTTTGGCGGCTCCCAGGGCCTTGACGCGGCGGGCGAAGTTGGTGCCTATATTGCCGCAGCCGACGATGGCAAAGGTGGAGCGGAAAATAGACCGGATAGCACCGACGTTTTTCCATTCCCGGTCGGCCATCAGGCGCATATATTCAGGTTCCCGCCGCATCAGCATCAGGGTCATCATGACCATGTATTCGGAGATGGTGGTACCGTATACATTGGAGTTGGTCAGCATGACTTGGCCCGGATGGGCGTAGACCGAGTCGTCCAGGTAGGTGTTGACGCCGGCGGAGGCGGAATGCAGCCAGCGCAGGTTTTCCGCCTGTTTCAGCATTTGTGCCGGCCAGTAGCCGTACAATACTTCCGCGTCCTTTATTTTTTGAGCTGCGTCCGCTTCGTCCATATAGAAATCCACGGTGTAGCCGCCCCGGGCGGCAGTCTCTTTGATCAGTGTTTTCTGTTCGTCGTTTATAAAGTCTGCTAAGATCCCGATGATTTTCATTGTTCTTAATCCTTGTTGATTTTTTTCAGATATACGATCACGCAGGCCGTATCGGTGGGGTCGAAGGTAAGCACCAGACCGGCCCCGGCCAGGGCCCTGCCCAGATAGGTGTGCGTGCCGTCGCTGTAATAGGCGTCGTCCTCAAGACCGCGCGGGTATACCCGGTAAGGCATGGCGTTGGAAGGCTCCGCCTGCGGCCGGAAAGCCATCAGTAAAAGCTCGCTGTCATTGCTGAACTGCCAGGCACACAGATTGGTGCTGGCGGTATAGGTCTTATCGTCGAAGGGAGAAGCCAGACGGTCAAAATCTCCCTCCATGATCAGGCGGCGGTACTCTTTAGCTTTGCCGATCCAGGCCGCCATTTCTTTTCGCTCTTCCTCAGTCATGGTCAGGAGGTTGAGCTCCAGGCCGAAACTGCCGGACATGGCCACGGCGGCCCGGGTCTTAAGAGGCGTTACCCGGTTGACCTGATGGTTGGGAACGGAGGAGATATGGGACCCCATGGAATAGCAGGGGTAGACCAGAGAGGTGCCGTACTGGATCTTCAGACGTTCGCGGGCATCGGTGTCGTCGCTGGCCCAGGCCTGAGGCATGTAGGCCAGAAGACCCGCGTCGAAGCGGCCGCCTCCGCCCGAGCAGGATTCGAAAAGAACATCCGGGAAGGCGGAGGTGATGGTATCCAGCACCCGGTACAGGCCCAGCATATAGCGGTGCTGGGTCTCCATCTGGTGCTGAGGCACCTGAGTCCCGCTGAAAGGCTCGGTCATGTTGCGGTTCATATCCCACTTGATGTAGGAAATAGAGGCGGAAGACAGAAGATCTGTCATAAAACCGATGATATAATCCTGTACTTCCGTCCGGGACAGGTCCAGGATCAGCTGATTGCGGCCCAAGGTACGTTTTCGGTCTCCTGCGTGCAGGCACCAGTCGGGATGGGCCCGGCAGAGGTCGCTGTTGGGGCTGATCATTTCCGGCTCCACCCAGAGGCCGAATAGGGTACCGGCCTTGTTGACCCTCTCGGCAAGGCCTTTGATGCCGTGGGGGAACTTCTGCAGGTTGGGATACCAGTCACCCAAAGAGGAGGTATCATCATTACGGGCTCCGAACCAGCCGTCGTCCAGCACAAACAGTTCGATGCCCATGGAAGCGGCCGTCTTAGCCATCTGGACGCATTTTTCTTCGTTGATGGTAAAGTAGGCGGCTTCCCAGCTGTTGATCAGGATGGGACGCTCTTTATGCTGCCAGCGGCTGTGACCCAGGCAGTGGCGGAAGAGGTCATGAAAAGTGTGGGACATTTGTCCAAAGCCCCGGCCGGAGTATACCAGAAGGGCTTCGGGAGTGGTAAAGGACTGACCGGGCTCCAGAAGCCACCTGGTCGTATCGGAGTTAAGGCCTATGGACAGCTGGGCTGTGACCGCATCCGGCACATAGCAGGCAGCCTCAAAGCTGCCGCTGTAGATCAGGCCGGCCGACCAGACGCTGCCGTAGACTTCAGTCGCCGAGGGACGGCACAGAGCCAGGAAGGGGTTCTCCTCGTGGCTGGAGGCTCCCCGCTTGGAATCGATCCGGTAGGTGCCCTGTCCCAGAGGAGTACGGACGATGTTCCTTTCCCTTGCCCAGGCCCCCTTAAGATGAACGACTTCCAGGGATTCTCCGCTGCTTGCGGCATCGGGTATATAAGCGCAGGCTGAATCCATATGGGTAAGCAGCAAAGGAGCCGGCCCCTGGTTGGTCAGGACCATGCTCTTAGCCAGACCGTCCCTGCCGCCTGCTTCCACAATGGTATAGGAAAGGAGGGCTTTCAGGCCGGTCGTTTTATCTGACAGTGTGATCTTGAGCGTTTGTAACGGCGCATCGTCCTTGAATCTTTGACCGAAACGGTCACTCTCATGTAAAGAAGGAAGCCCTTCCAGGGCCGGCTTGCCTTCGACTACCTGATAGGAATCGTAGGTCAGCTGGGTCATGTCGGTGCCGTCGGGGCCGATGGCCTGGACGAGAGGGGTCCCGTAGTAGCCGCCTCCCACCGAAGGAGCTTCCAGGGGCAGCCTGGTCGCCGGCTGATCGAAAGAAGAGGAGCAGGTGTACTGACTGCAAAGGTAGGCAAGGTCGGTCGTTTCCCCTAAGGGGTCTTTCCAGTAGAGGTCAAGCAGGCGGCCTTCATCATCGATATATAGGACGTAGCTGAAGGTCTTGCCCAGTAAATGAAAGAGGCGTTGATCGGGACTGATCAGGATCATGTCGGGTCTCCTTTATTGTTTGTTGTTATTCCTTAGATTTTGAAAATACTGATGTTCTTTTTCCAGCTCCTCTCTCAGCTGCTCAGCCGTCCAGGAGGCGTTGGTAGGCGTCATCATGGCTTTTAAGGCGATGCGGGGAGCTCCGGAAGCATTGACCAGGTCAACGAAGCGGCTGATCTGTTTGCGGTCCATACCGGCAAATACCAGCATGGTATCACTGAAGCTGCCGCTTTGGGCGGCCGGCTGTCCCATACCGCCGTAGCCCATGGAGCAGCTGGGAGCAGCCAGCAGGGACAAAGGAGTGGCAAAGGAGGAAGGGGGCACGTCTTTGACAGCTATATTTTCCATCTGGGCAACGGCGCGGACCGCTTTCTCCCCGGGGTGTCCGAACAGGTTAAAGGCTAAGATCATCATGATATTTCTCCTGATATATAGCAAAAGGGGATGCCTCGAAAGCATCCCCTTTTTGTACGTGGTTTATTATTCTTCTTCAGCTTCGAATGCTTCCTTGCCGGCGCCGCACAGAGGGCAGGCAAAATCATCCGGAAGATCTTCGAATTTGGTTCCGGGCTCGATTCCGTTATCGGGATCTCCGGCCTCTTCGTCGTAAACGTAGCCGCAAATGCTGCAAACGTATTTCATAGTGAGTCTCCCTTCACAAAGATTTGCCGGATCTGGTCCGGTTGGCTTCAATATAGCATAATCATAGTAGCCGTTCAATGACTTTTCCTTTAATTTTTACGGAGTATCCAAAAACCAGACGATGAAACCGTCGACGTTGTTGCCGCTGATCCAGTAGTCGCGCCCGGGGACAGGCACTTTGGTCCCGCGCTGGTAGTACATGGTGTAGGTGCCGTAAACGGAATCGATGGTCAGAGGGCTGGCGGCGGAATAGTTCTTGATGTAGTCGATGAACTCTTCGTAGCAGAAGTTGTTGTCATGCATGCATTTGGCCACAGCCAGGCCTACATAGCGGTAATGCCAGGTCTCGTAGCCGATCTTGGTGATCTCGGTCTTATCGGCCGGGTAGCGCAGGATATAGCCGTAATTGTAACTGTTTTCCATCAGCCACGTGGCCGGGTCACTGGCGTCCTGGCCCAGGAAAGAACCGGTGGAAGTCTGTCCCAGGTCGCTGGCCAGGGAGGTATGGTGTTCCGAATAACCGGGCTGCATGATATACATGTCCGCATGATCCTGGCCGTTTTTGGCCTTATCTTCGTCATACAGGCTCCTGGCCTCTTCCTGACTGCGGTAGCCGTTCAGAAGTTCCACATCGTTGGAACCGGTCGCATCCCGGCAGGCTTTGAGCATACGGTCCATGGACTCGGCGGCCGTCGACTGCAGGACGATATCATTGTAAGCCGCCCCGTAGGCCGATCCGGAAGCTACGGCCATATCGTACATGTTGGTGGTTTCCCAATTGTCCTTAAAAGTATAGGCGTGGTCTTTATTGACCAGCTGCAGCACGCCGGTATGGACATCATCCGCCGTAAATTCAGCCAGCGAATAGCCGTCCGGCACGACCGGAGGCTGGGCCGGTTCCAAAGATTCTTCTGCTGCAGAGGATTCCTGAGCTTCTTTGGACGACTCCTCGGCCGGTTTGGACGACGTGTCCGAAGTCTCTAAGGTTTCCAGGGCTCCCGTCGAACTTTCCTCTTTTTCGGCGTTTGCACCTGAGGAGTCCGCATCAGACCCTTCAGCCGGGCTTTCTTCCGGTTGGCTGCTCTGACCGGCTCCGGTCGTATTTCCGTCTTCTTTAGCAAGCTGGGCAGTCCCGGTATCGCTGCTTTCGGATCTTTCCTTATTGACGGTGCCGGCGGCCGCCTGCGCGGAACCTGTCCCCGGCACGGCTGCCAGGGACAGGACCAGGGCCGCGATCACCACTGCCGTGACAGGCAGGGCGATCAGCAGCTGTTTACGCTGTTTTTTATGAGCTTTTTCGTGATAGAGCTTCAACCGCTCTTCAGGACTTAAATTATCAGGTTTCAACCGATCCACTCCCCGTTACTCGTTACTTTGCCTATCTCTCTATTTGGCAATCCGTCAGCGATATCATAAATCTTCCGTGTAATAAAGATATTGTACAGCAAAGTCAGTCCGGCGTAAACAGGGTGCAGCCCTGAGCCTTGAACTGACGGATCTTTTGATCGACTTTTTCCTCGCTGACACCGAAATAGGCGGCAAAGCAGCTTTTACACAAAAAACGCTGGGCGCTGCGGTCGATCATCTTGCGGTTCAGCCCGATCTCATCCGTCGTGAGCGGCCGCCCGCACCGATAACAGAAGGTCACGGCTTATCGACGATCTTAGCGCGGAAGAGGCGGCTGGAATGGGCCTTCAAAGCGTCCTGCAGGATGCCGTTGGTCACCAGTTTCTTTTCGCCGGTCCACAGATCGGTCAACAGGAGAGTGCGGCCGCAGGACTCAGGCAGGCCGATCTCGTCCAGCTGCAGGGTGCTGCTGTACCAGGAACCGTCCGTATCGCTCAAATTGAACAATCCGATAGCCAGATCTCCGTTGGCCAGCAGTTTCACGTAGATAGGAAAATCGGACGCCTCCGGCCACTGTCCCTTATACTGCTCGGCCGTATAAGCCTGATTATAGTCCGGGTCCTGATTGATGGCGATCACGTCTTTGTTGGTCAGGATGGCCCTGGTGCTTTCGGACATATTGCGAATGTCGCAGCCGATCATCAAAGGAGACCCTAAAAGGGCCCACAGATTGAAGTGAAGGCGATATTCATCCTCGGTGCAGCCGGCAAAACCGACGTTGCCTTTTCCGCCCATCCCCACGACCAGCATATCCATATCGGGGAAGCAGTTGATAGAACCGTAGCGGATGGCCTGGCCGGCTTTTTTGCTCAAAGTGTAGATAGATTTCCAGGAATCGTTGATATCCTCCGTGCTGCGCCACATGTTGGCGCCTGTTTCCTTGATCCATTTGCGGGTCTCGTCAGCGCCCCAGGAGCAGGCGGAGAAAAGGATATCGCGTCCGCAGTTGGCTAAGGCCAGGGCCATACGTTTATACAGGACAGGCCCCGGAACGGTATTGGGGTGATAGCAGTAATCGTATTTCAAAAAGTCCACGCCCCAGGAAGCAAAGGTTTTAGCGTCGGTCCATTCATGATCGAAACTGGCTGGATAGCCGGCGCAGGTAAGGAAACCGGCGCACGAATACATGCCGAATTCAAGCCCCTTGCTGTGGACATAATCAGCTACATATTTCATGCCGTGAGGAAACTTGGCAGGGTCGGGGACCAGCTGACCTTCCGGGCCGCGCTCCCTTAGTGCCCAGCAGTCATCGATGACCAGATAGTTATAGCCCAGGGCAGCAAGGCCTGTGTCTACCAGGGTATCAGCCGACTTGAGGATCAGATCTTCGTTGATATCGGGGCCGAAGGTATTCCAGGAATTCCAGCCCATGGGCGGTGTTTTGACCAGCATGATGAACCTCCTTGAAGATTGGGAAAGATGGAAAATAACAATAAAGCGCCGCTCTAATCGGTTAAAAGAGCAGCGCTGTCGAGCGGAGAAGGTAGGATTCGAACCCACGGAGCCCTTGCGAGCTCGCTGGTTTTCAAGACCAGTTCCTTAAACCCCTCGGACACTTCTCCAAAAATCTTGTTCATTATATCGGAAAGAAGAAGGCAAGTCAATAGACATCAATAGACTGTCTATCGACAGTCTATTGACAAAAAAGGATCCGGATAGACCGGATCCTTTTTCTGTTTGCAGTTACTAGCAGCTTCTCTTTTCGGATCAGCCCTGGCGGCGCAGGAATTCGAAATTCTTTTTACCCTGTTCGTCCGCGAAAGCAAGAGCGCCTTCCAGCTGATCGCTCATCAGATTGCCCTTGTGGAAGAGGGTGCGTTTGATGGGGATACTGTAAGTGCCGCTGACATTGACACCGTTCTTCTCGACCAGCTTGGAGACTTCGTCCAGTGCTTCATTGCCTGTGTTGGAGATTTCGATGAAGGCAACGTTGAGAGCCTTCGAGGTGTCAAGCTCGGACAGATAGTCCTGAAGTTTTTCGTTGATGGTGTGGCCGTATTTTTCATAAACGATAAAGACAAGTTTCTCTTCGTCGCACTGATAAGCCGGCGGGATCTGATCGCATTTGCAGTTGAACTTTTCACTCAGGCGATCGGCAACCAGCTGAGCATAGCCATACTCTGTGTACAGAAATACCTGTAATTTCATGTAAGGGACCTCCTGTAACATTCAATTAGCCGTAAGGATCCGGCTGAAAATTCATTAATAAAAGAATCTTAGCACGGTTGTAAAAAAGTGTCAACCGAGGGCCCTTATGCCGTTCGATTGCAAAAATGTGCCGTTTAGAGTACAATATCCAAGATACGTTTCCCGAATGAAATGATCCGGGATAAAGTTAATTCAGAAATAAGAAATAGAAAAGAGGGAAGCAATATGATAACGGTTGCCTTATTTTTCGGAGGACGTTCGAACGAGCACGAAGTGTCGATCATGTCCTGCAAGAACGTATATAAAGCCCTTGATACCGACAAATATTCGGTCGAGCCGGTCTTCATCACCAAAGAGGGGAAATGGCGCTATGTAGACGGGGCGGTCGATGACAGCTTTGATGAGGAAAAAACGGTCAAAGAAGGTGCTCCGGTGACCCTGGCCGTCGGAGCCGACCGTCCGGCCCTTCTGATCCGGTCCGATAACGGCTGGAAAGAGCATCCGGTCGATGTTGCTCTTCCGGTCCTCCACGGCATCGGCGGTGAAGACGGGACCATTCAGGGCCTGTTCGAGATGGCAGGGATCCCCTACGTCGGATGCGGAGTGCTGGCCTCTTCGGTAGCTATGGACAAGATCACCACCAAGCGGGTGATCCAGCAGACCAAGATCCGCCAGGCCCGCTACGAGACCGCTTATACCTATAATAAAGAAGATTATCCGGAGGTAGTCCGCCGTGTCGAGGAAAATCTGGGCTATCCCGTTTATGTAAAGCCGGCCAACGCCGGTTCGTCCGTAGGCGTCAGCCGGGCAGCCGACCGGGAAGGTCTGATGAAAGCACTGGACGTGGCTGGAAAAGTCGACAGCCGCATCCTTATCGAAGAGGAGATCAAAGGCCGCGAGGTCGAGTGCGCCGTGCTGGGCAATCTTGAAAACGTGCAGGCCAGCGGGGTGGGCGAGATCCTGGCCGCGGATTCCTTCTACACCTACGATGCCAAATATAACAATCCCCAGTCCAGAACGGTGATCGATCCGGACCTGCCTGATGAGACCGTCGAAGAGATCCGCCGTGACGCGGTGGAGATCTTCCGCATGATCAACGGCAGCGGCCTTTCCAGAGTCGATTTCTTTGTCGATAAGACCAACGGGGAAGTCGTCTTTAACGAGATCAACACCCTGCCCGGTTATACCGGCATCAGCATGTGGCCCATGCTGTGGAGCGCCAAAGGGCTGGACATGTCCCAGCAGGTAGACCGCCTGATCAGCCTGGCGCTGGCAAAGTAAGAGGCGTTATGGCAGATAATCGTAAGATCGGAGTGTTTGATTCGGGACTGGGAGGCCTGACCGCTGTCAGGGAGATCAAAAAATACCTTCCTCACGAGAGCATCGTCTATTTCGGGGATACGGCCCGTCTGCCTTACGGAAGCAAGTCCAAGCAGCGGATCGTTGAATTTTCCAAGCAGAATATGCGCTTTCTTTTGACCCACGACGTCAAAGCGGTGATCATAGCCTGCGGCACCGCTTCCTCCAATGCGGTCGATGAGGTAAGGGCGGAATTTGATCTGCCAATTTTCGGCGTAGTGCGGGCCGGGGCCAGAGAAGCTGTCAAACAGTCCCGGACCGGCCGTATCGGAGTCGCTGCCACGGCTGCTACCATCCGGTCGGGTGCCTTTAAGCGCCTGATCGGCCAGATGGACGATAAAGCAGAAGTTTTTTCGGTAGCATGCCCCTTATTTGTCCCTCTGGTAGAATCCGGCTGGTGGCAGGATGATATTACCCGCCAGGTAGTAAAACGCTATATGGATCCTCTGAAGCAGAAGGGCGTGGACACGGTCATCATGGGCTGTACCCATTACCCTATGCTGCGTCCTTTGATTCAGGAAGAGATGGGTCCGGATGTAAAGCTGATCAATGTCAGCAAAGCAGCCGTACTGGAGACAGGTGATTTTCTGGACCGCCACCAGATGCAGGCGGAAGAGAGCAGCCGGCCTTCCTATGAGTTTTATACCAGCGACAGTATCGATGACTTTAAAGAGTTCTGCAGCCAGGTGCTGGAAGAAGACAGCAGCCGGATCCACGCGGAAAAGATCGATATTGAAAAATATTGATATCGTAGATCAGAATATCGGGAAATATTGATATTTGCCATGACTACAGCAATTACCCTGCATATGACAAGCCGCATCGGGGACGATACCATCGAGAGGACCCTGAAAGGGCGTTATCATTTAAAAGACGGCCAGGCAAAACTCATGTACAGGCAGACCCTGGAAGAAGGAAAAGAAGCCGTCACCGAGATCATTACCGTGGACCTGGACCGGGACGGAAGTCCTGTCAAAGCAGTGATCAGGCGGCCGGGCTCCGGATTCGAGTTAGTGCTTGTGCAGGGACAGAAATCAAGCATGGACTATCAGACCCCGGCGGGAGCCATGACGGTGACCGCGTCGGCGATGGCGGTGGAAGGGGCTTTTGAGGAAGAAAGGCTTAGGCTTGCCCTGGCTTATCAGCTGGATCTGGGCGGTTACCAGACTCAGGCCGGCATTACCATCGAGAGTTTGTAATCGAAAATATGTAAAAAAAGACCCGGCATCGGACGTAAGCTGCGGATCCGCAGCTCGGCTGATGCCGGGTTTTACTGTCTCTTGGTTTTTACTTGGCTTCTTTTGCGTTTGCTCTGGCCTGAAGGTCGCTGGCTTTACGGGCCATCTTTTCGCGCCAGGTGAGTTTCTTCTCGAATTCAGGCTTCTTTTCGCCCTTTTTCTGGGTGCTGAAGCCCAGGATGTAGCCGCCGGATACTTCCAGGCGGACGATTTTTTTGACCGGAATGGCTTCGAAGACTTTTTGGTCGCACAGAAGGGTGGTGATCTGAGGTCCTACCTTGACTTTGACCAGAGGGACCTTCATCCAGCGCATGCGTTTGGGCATCTGCTCCAAGGCAGCTTTGGGAAAGTTGGCTTCGGTGATTTTGGCTTTCTTCTTATCAATAATAAGAGCGCCGCTGATAAATTGGCGGTTGGCATCGATGACGGCCATGGATTCATTCTGTTTTTTCATCAGCCTTTTGCCGACGAAGTACATGATTACCACGACCAGGGCGATGGCAGCTACGACGGTAAATACAACGCCTATCGGATCCATATACAATACTCCTTTGCAGTATCTCAAAAAATAGCTAACGATAAGTTTAAGGCTTTTTTAGATATTCGTCAACCGAAAAATGACGACAGGGCCGGGCTGAAAAAATGGCAGGGGCCGGGCTGACAGCGGGTGCGGCCGGAAAAAGAAAAAATTTATCCCTATATATGGCGGCCGGGTCCTGTGGATAATGGGGATATCTTTTTTACAGACTCTTGAGAACCACTGTTTATGAGCTTTTCAAAGGGTGTGGATAAGGGGGATAACTGAGAATCCTTATTGGGGAAAACACAACATATTGTGTCTTGACAATTATTTGACCACAAAATATAGTAATTATATATTGACAGACCCACAGCGGACTTTTATAATGTGTTTTGGCTGAAAAAGAAGCAGGACATGAAAGTCCGGCAGCTCCGGTCCCTTTTTATAAAAAACAGAAAAGTCCCAGGACCGGTATGAACGGGAAAAACAGAATTTATACAAGAGGATGAACACGGTATGAGAATTATCAAGCGTAACGGTTCGGAAGAGGTTTTCGATCCCAAGAAGATCGAACGCGCCATTACCAAAGCCAATCTGGCTACGGAAGAAAAGCCTGAACTGATCCCTGAAGAGATCCACGCCATCGCAGCTATTATCGAGAATTACTGCCGCCAGATCCCCAGAGCCTTAAGTGTCGAGGAGATCCAGGAGCTGGTCGAGACTCAGCTGATGAAACACGGCGCTTATGAGACGGCCAAACGGTATATCCGTTATCGGTATACCCGCGGCATCGCCCGTGCGACCAACACGACGGATGACAAGATCCTGTCTCTGATCGAGTGCAACAACGAAGAGGTCAAAGAGGAAAACTCCAACAAGAACCCCACCGTCAACAGTGTGCAGCGCGACTATATGGCCGGCGAGATCAGCCGGGATCTGACTGAAAGGGTGCTGCTTCCTGAGGACATCGTCAAAGCCCATAAGGAAGGCATCATCCATTTCCACGACAGCGATTATTACGCTCAGCATATGCACAACTGTGACCTTGTCAACCTGGAAGATATGCTGCAGAACGGGACCGTCATCAGCGGTACCATGATCGAAAAGCCCCACAGTTTCTCGACCGCCTGCAACATCGCGACCCAGATCATCGCTCAGGTGGCTTCCAACCAGTACGGCGGACAGTCCATCAGTCTGACCCATCTGGCTCCTTTCGTGGAAGTATCCCGCAAAAAGATCACGGAAGAGGTCAAAAAAGAATTCGAACTGGCCGGAGCGGTCCCCGGCGAGGAGGCTTTAAAGAAGATCGTGGAAGGCCGTCTGCGTCAGGAGATCAACAAAGGCGTACAGACCCTGCAGTATCAGGTCGTCACCCTGATGACTACCAACGGGCAGGCTCCTTTCATCACTTTCTTCATGTATCTGAACGAAGCCAGAAACGAGCAGGAAAAGCATGATCTGGCCATGATCATTGAGGAAGTCATGCTGCAGCGCTACGAAGGCGTCAAAAACGAAGTCGGCGTGTTCGTAACGCCCGCCTTCCCCAAGCTCATCTATGTCCTGGAAGACGATAACATCGAAGAGGGGACTCCCTACTGGTATCTGACGGTTCTGGCCGCCAAATGCACGGCCCGCCGCATGGTCCCGGATTACATCTCCGAGAAGATCATGAAAAAGCTCAAAGGGGACGTGTACACCTGCATGGGCTGCCGCTCCTTCCTGACCCCGGACCGTTTCACGGATGCCGGTATCGGAAATATCGCTCATGCCAAGAACTATGTGCCCGGACAGCATAAGTACTACGGACGTTTCAATCAGGGTGTGGTTACCATCAATCTGGTCGACGCTGCCTGCACGGCCTGCAAGAACGGCAAGGACGAGAAAAAGTTCTGGGAGGTCCTGGACGATCGTCTGGAACTGTGTCACCGCGCGCTGCAGTGCCGTCACAAACGGCTGCTGGGCACTCCCTCTGATGCGGCTCCTATCTTGTGGCAGTACGGAGCTCTGGCCCGACTGAAGAAGGGCGAGGTCATCGACCCCCTGCTCTTTAACGGTTACTCCACCATTTCTCTGGGCTATGCCGGCCTGTGGGAGTGCGTATACGAGGTCACCGGCCACAAGCTGACGGAAGAGGCCGGCAAAGAGTTCGGCCTTAAAGTCATGCAGCATCTGAACGATGCCTGCGCCAAGTGGAAAGCGGCCGAGAATATCGACTATTCCCTGTACGGGACTCCTCTGGAATCCACTACCTATAAGTTCGCAAAATGTCTGCAGAAACGTTTCGGCATCATCCCGGGCGTTACCGATAAGAACTATATCACCAACTCTTATCACGTTCATGTCACCGAAAAGATCGATGCCTTCAGCAAGCTTAAGCTGGAGAGCGAGTTCCAGCAGCTGTCTCCCGGCGGAGCCATCAGCTATGTGGAAGTTCCCAACATGCAGAACAACATCGACGCGGTGCTGGAAGTCATGAAATATATTTATGACAACATCATGTACGCTGAACTGAACACCAAGAGTGATTACTGCCAGGTATGCGGCTACGACGGAGAGATCCAGATCGTGACCGATGAAGACGGCAAGCTGGTATGGGAATGCCCCAACTGCGGCAACCGCGACCAGTCCAAGATGAACGTGGCCAGACGTACCTGCGGCTACATCGGAACACAGTACTGGAACCAGGGCAGGACCCAGGAGATCAAGGAAAGGGTGCTGCACCTGTAAGAGTCTCGGAATTGCGCTTTTTCCGTTCCCCGGATGCGCATTTCCCGGAATTTCCCGGATAATTTTTCCTGAGGTTGGCTCCAATTCCCCCTAAAAATGAACACTTATGAACAAAAAGAGGATCCTTTAGAAAAGGGTCCTCTTTTTGTTTCTGACCTTTCGGACGGTTTCCGGACAGTCTTGGCAGTTTCCGGGCAGATCCCCTGCCAATGATCGACCTTTATCAGGACATGATCGGGGCAAGGTTCATGAAACGGTGAAAGATATATGGGTGTTAGCAGCCGTCCATTGTCAAAAATCCGGATCTGAATTTTTTAACAATATTTGTCACGGCAATTTTCAAAATTCTCGCCAGAATTTGGAAAATCGTGAGTGTTAACAAGATTTGTCACTCGATTTTCAAGGGTAAAATCAGGCATCCAAAATCGATATTTACAAGCCTCATAATGTGTACATATAATAGACTAATATTTTCGAATTATTCACGAATTGTGGTAATTTGTCATTGTTAGATTACACGAAATTCCAATAGTTAACAGGATT
>OMYN01000036.1 GCA_900315265.1 uncultured Eubacteriales bacterium | reverse complement strand
CGCCTCCGCCTGCTTTTGCGTCAGCTCGGCGTCAAAGACCAGCCAGCGCCCGTCTTTTTCCTCCACACTACGGATCAGAAACTGCTGTCCGCTGTAAGCACCCTCGATGACGGCGGTGAACAGTGCCATGGAGAGAATGATGCCGATGATGGTGACCCAAGTGCGGCTGCGGTTTGCCATGAGCGATTTGCGCGTAAAGCGGTGCAGAATGTTCATTTCGCACCTCCGCGAATGCGCTCATCCCGCACGATGCGCCCGTCCTCGATGGCAATGATACGGTCTGCCTGCAGCGCAATCGAATCGTCGTGGGTAATCACAATCAGGGTCTGCTTGTACTTCACGTTCGACTGGCGCAGAAGCTCCACAATCTCCTGGCTGTTGCGGCTGTCCAGATTGCCGGTCGGTTCATCTGCCAATACGACCGCTGGTGCGTTCATCAGCGCACGACCGATGCTGACGCGCTGCTGCTGTCCGCCGGAGAGTTGATTGGGTAGATTATTCTTTCTCTCGCTCAAGCCAAGCGTCTCCACTAACTCATTCAGGCGCTCCACATTCACCTTCCGTCCGTCGAGCAGGACGGGAAGCGTCATGTTTTCCACCACGTTCAGGACTGGGATCAGATTATAAAACTGATAGATCAGCCCGACCTGCCGCCGCCGGAAGATGGCAAGCTGCTCCTCGTCCTGCTCATACACGTCCTGCCCATCCAGCCAGACCTTGCCCGAGGTGGGGCGATCCACACCGCCGAGAATATGCAGCAGAGTGGATTTGCCGGAACCCGACGGCCCGATGATGGCCAGAAACTCGCCCTTCTCTACGCTGAAGGATACGCCGTCCAGAGCACGGACTTCGTTCTCTCCGGAGCCGTAGACTTTTGTCAGATTTTCAATCTTCAAGATTTCCATGAATTTGCCTCCTGTTCCATGATGCTGGGGCAAGTATAACAAAGCAAAGTGACAATCCGGTGACTTCATCAAACCTTAATGAAGTCTTCATCCGGATTGCCACTTTTTCATTTCAGATTACGCTTTTATAAAATCGGATCGTAAATCTCGCGCCGCCGGTGGGCGCGTTTTCTGCCTTGATGGTACCGTTCTGTGAGGCAATGATGCTTCGAGAGAGCGCAAGCCCGATGCCCACGCTGTCATCCGACGAGCCCGCGCCTTTGTAAAAACGATCAAACAGATACGGAAGATCCTCTTTCGAAATGCCCGGACCGTTGTCCTCGACGACGATCTCCGTAAACAGAGCGGTTTCTTCCGCAGTCACCGTGATTTCCCCACCGACGGGTGTATGCTCCATACAGTTTTTCAGAATGTTTCCGAGCGCTTCCGTCGTCCAATTGAGATCGCCCATGAAGTGCTCGCCCGTTGTGTGAACGGTGAAGGACTGCTCCCGCAGCTCCATGGGAATCCGCAGCGGCTGGGCGGCTTTCTCAATCAGCTCTGCGACAGATACGAGGTCAGACCGGAACTGCGCCGTTCCCGCGTCGATCTTGCTGAGCTTCAGCAGCGTTTCCACCAGCCACTGCACACGCTCCAGCTGCCGTCTCAGCTCGCGCGTCATGGAAAGGCGGCGGTCGTAGGGCAGATTTTCTTCGCCGAGCATGGAGACCAGCAGATTCATGGAGGTCAGCGGTGTTCGGATCTGATGGAAAATATCCTGGATCGCCTCGGTCAGCTGCTGTTTGTCCGAAGAAAGCTGATTGGCCTGCTCTTGCAGGCGTGTTGTCATCTTTTGAAGCTCGCTGTTCAGGATGGACAACTCACCCTCTGCGGCGTCTTCGATCAGCACCCGGTCCTGCCCGTGCAGAATCCGGTCGAGTCGCTGGGCCAGCGCCTCCATCTGGCGGTAGCGCTGAACCGCGAAGGCGATGTGCGCACCGCTCAGCAGCAGTCCTACAGCCAGCGCCAGAATTCCGTAGATCGGGCGGATTATAAAACCGATCAGCGCCGCAGCAACCGTGATTGCAAGGTCGATCAGCAATTCCCGCTTCAATTCCGGGTTTCGTATGATTTTCATATCAGTCCACCCGATAGCCCAACCCACGCACGGTTTTGATGATCTCCGGCTTCTGCGGGTCATCCTCGATCTTCTCGCGCAGGCGCTTGATATATACAGTCAGTGTATTGTCGTTTACAAAATCGCCTCCGGCATCCCAGATTTCTTCCAGCAATGCGTTGCGCGTCAGAAGCTTTCCGCGGTGGTTCACGAAGGCCATAAGGAGCCGGAATTCCAGGGCGGACAGATTGATCTCGGTTCCGTTTTTCGATACGATTCCTTTCTCGGCGTCGACCGAGACGGAGCCCAGCATGACAACGCGCTTGGTTTTCCCACTTCTGCGAAGGACACTGCGAATGCGGCTCACCAGCTCACGCGGGCGAAACGGCTTTGCGATATAATCATCCGCGCCCATGTCCAACCCGCGCACCACGCTGTTTTCATCCCCGGACGCGGTGAGAAAAATGACGGGAAGCCCGTGTCCCTTTGCCGCCTCGCAGACCGCAAAACCGTTCCCCTCTGCAAGGGAAATGTCCAGGAGCAGAAGATCGATGATCTCGTTTTCGATTACAGAAAGTGCCTCCCGCTCCCCGGAAACGGAAAATGTCTCAAAGCCTTCCGAGCTAAGATACGCTTCCAGCGTTCGTATGATGGAAATATCGTCCTCGACGATCAGAATTTTTGACATGGTTAATCACCTGCTTGCTTCCAGCATCAAATCCGCCACATTTACAGTCTGAACACCCTAAGGGTCTATTTATTTACTTTATCACAAAAACATTTATCATGGAATACCATAGCAAAAAACAATTATTTCAATATAGCAAAAACGACCATACAGGAGCATCTCAACTCTTGTATGGTCGTTATTCATGTGTCCCGCTTGAATGGCGTCAGCTCAAATATACATGTTTTTGCAAATCCCTAAGTTCGCCCTTCTTCCGGTCCCCGTTTTTTACAGCGAAAGCCAGCCGATTCAGGTTTTGGACCTCGATAATGGGATCATTCATTGGCATTCCCCGTCAGCTGCAGTTCGGAAGCATGCTCTTTCATGCCATCGATGACGATACCGGCAACTTCTTTGATATCCATGCCCAGCATCTGGCATCCCTCGAGTATCAAAGGCCGGTTGCATTTTGCCGCGAACTTTTTGTCCTTCCACTTTTTCATAAAGCTTTTGAGCTCCATATCCGTGATGCCGTTGGGACGCATACGGGCGGCCGCCTGGACGATACCAGTCAGTTCATCCACGGTAAAAAGACTCTTCTCCATATTGGTCTCGGGTCTGACATCCGTGCAGATGGACCAGCCGTGAGCCATGATGGCCCGGATATCCCTTTCGGGGACTCCTAATTTTCTAAGAGGTTCTTCCGTATGAGCCAGATGCTCTTCCGGATATTTTTCGTAATCGTAGTCGTGCAGCCAGCCTACTGCGGCCCACTCTTCCTTATCTTCGCCGAAATGCCCGGCCATGGCTTCCATGGCTGCCGAAACATTGGCTGCATGCAGGAGCAGGTGTTCCTCGCTCACCATGGTTGCATTGATCTTTTTTGCTTCATCCAGTGTTAATTTTTCCATGATCTATCCTTTCTGAGCATTCGTAACATCCATTATACCCTGTTTTAATAGGAAGGTGTATAATAAATCACATCCAATCGGCAGTAGGATAAGGAGGGCCTTTTCCCATGTTTAAAAATTCGAAAGTCGTTATCTGCGGGGTCGGAAATGTCGGCGCAACGACCGCGTACACCATCGTCAACCAGGGACTTTGCGAGCAGCTGGTGCTGATCGACGTCCGCAAAGATAAGGCATACGCGGAGGCACTGGACATGTCTCATGCGATCCACTTTATGAACCGCAACATGCATGTCTGGAGCGGCGACTACAGTGACTGCTCGGACGCGGACGTTGTCATCATCACGGCGTCGGCTCCCATGCCCAAAGACAGCCACGACCGGCTCGAGATGCTGAGGCCCAGCCTGCATATCGTAAAAGACATCGTGCAGTCGGTAATGGCCAGCGGTTTCAGCGGGATCTTCGTCGTTATTTCCAATCCGGTCGATATTATGTCCTACTTCACCTGGAAAGTATCGGGACTGCCCAGAAATCAGGTCATCGGCAGCGGTACCAACCTGGACAGCGCCCGACTGGCTTATGAGCTGGGTTCCATGTACGATCTGGATTCCAAAAGCGTGCAGGCCTATGTGCTGGGCGAGCACGGCGACTCGGAGGTCATTTCCTGGGGCACCGCTATTATCGGTGGCAAAAACATTGATAATGTCCTGGTAGACAACGCGGACCGCACCAAAGATATGACTAAGGAAGCGCTGCGCAGACAAACCGTCGAAGCCGGATGGGAGATCTTCAACCGCAAGGGCAACACTTCCTACGGGATCGCCGCTTCGGTGACCGCCATCGTTAAATCCATCATGTGCAATGAAAACGCGATCTACCCGGTCAGCGTCTGCATGAACGGCGAATACGGGATCAAAGATGTCTTTATTTCCATGCCCACCATTATCGATAGCAACGGCGCCCGTGAGATCGTCGGCATCCACCTTAAGGACGACGAACTGGCTGCTTTGAAAAAGTCCGCCGAGCTGATGAAAGCCTTTTATCCTCAGCTGGATAATGTGGATTAATCGATATTTTCAGTCCTGTTTTCCCAGCTGCTGCAGGCGGTCTCCGGCAATACGGTAAACGGTCCAGTCGCTCATGGGCTCGGCTCCCATCGATCGGTAAAAATCGATGCTGGGCTTGTTCCAGTCCAGGCACCACCACTCAAAACGTCCATAGCCCCGCTCGACAGCGATCCCAGCCAGCTTGGTCAGGATGGCTTTTCCATAGCCTTTGCCTCTGAATTCCGGCTTGACATACAGATCCTCCAAGTACAGGCCCGGCCGCCTCTTTGTCCCGGTCTTACAGGATCGTTTCCATACAGGTAAACTGAGTTTTCATGCCCATGTCTTTATAAAATTTTTCGGCCTTATCATTTCCGCCCCAGACATGCAGGGTGACATTATAGCAGCCGATCTTTTTAGCGTAGTCCAGAGTGTAATGATACAATTTGGAGCCGACATGATGGCCGCGTGCGCACTCATCGACACACAGATCGTCGATATACAAAGTCTTGATGCCGGTGTGCAGATTACTCTCCTCCATCCTTTCCAGCTCGCAGAAAATGTATCCGTAAAATGTCCCCTTATCCGATGTGCAGACAAAAATAGGAGTATCCGGGTCATTCATGATCTGTTTCAGCTGATCCGGCGTATATTTGGTGGCAGGTCCTTTGAACAGATCCGGCCGGATATTATGGTGGACCATGTTTACCTGGACCAGAAGACGAAGGATCTCAGGGATGTCCTTTTCTTCCGCTTTTCTGATGACAGTGTTTTCCATTGTTTTGTTCTCGATTTCACTCATGTTGAATATCTCCTTCCGGCGGTTTACGGACTTTTCCCGCCCTTTATTTATTGGTTATTTGAACGTATGCTTGATTGAATTTGGGCTTTCCGCACCGCTTCCCGCGGTGTCCGGTTGATCAGCCGTGTCCCCAGTGCCGCCATCAGTCCCGCTGCCAGATAGGTCCAAAGAAAAGGTTCCTTCAGCAGCAGACTGGAAAAGCACACACCGAAAACAGGTATGAAAGCATTAAAGATAGCGACCTTGCTGATCGGATGATAAACGACCAGCGAATTGTAAATGGTAAAAGCGATGGCCGAGATCAGGGTCAGCGCAGTCAGGATCAGCACGCCGGACGCTGAGATCTTCCACACCGCGGCAGGACCGACCATCCAACCTGCCGCTGCCAAGAAAGCACCGCCCAGAGCCATACTGATCCCGGTCGCTGTCGTCATATCCATTCTTTTGGCGGTAAAACGTCCGATGATCGACCCAAGAGCACCAAATAAGGCGTTCAGCAGGATCAGCCCGTCCCCCATAAAGGAAGCCTGGGCGAAAAAAGCCTGACCGGGATGGAAGTTGATCAGCAGGATCCCTCCGAAGCCAAGCAGACATCCGACCACCTTATTGGCTGAAAAATGATCGTCTTTAAAAAGAATGGTAGACAGGATGATCAGAAAAAAGGTCCCCATCGAGTTGAGGACGCTGCCGCGCGAACTGGGGATATAGCTCAGTCCGATATACGAGCACATATAGTGAAGACTGATATTGACCAGAGTAAAAAGAAGGACCCAGCCCCAGGCGGCCGCATCCATCGGCCGTTTGGTTTCCTTTCCGGAGCTATCCTTCCTTTTCTTTATGGCATCGATTGTCAGGACGATGATGCCGGCAAAGAAAAAGCGGATCCCGGCATACAAAATTTTACTGCCCAGATCATTTCCTTCGATCCCGGCCGCTCCGTACCCTAATTTGATCAAAGGGAAAGCAAGCGACCACAAAAGAGCGCACAAAAGAGCCAGAAAAGGCATGGCCTTCCTGCTTTTAAAGATTGTTTCCATTACGAAAAAGGCCTTTCCCTACTGCCATATCCTCATGGTTCATTATTCCACTCAGCCGATTCATCGGCCGCATGCAGACGATGGGGATTATACAATATATTGCAGGTACTGTGGTCACCGATATCGTCGACTGCCGGTATGGGCCTTTTGGCACTGTAAGCCGTCCTGCCCATAGGATAGACCTTAAGGTGCCGGTCCTGCCCCTTGATGATCTTGTCGCAAAGATAGATGGCTCCCGGTATCATGGCTGTGTTGGGGATAATAGCATCATTAATCGTTCCGTGACACAGCAGTGTCGTATCATAACGGCCCTGCGTTGCTTTTTCCAGCCGCTGCATGCTTGCTTTATAATTTTCCACCGACAGCGAATAGTCATCCCAGAGAAATACGTTAGTATTGCAGGCATCCCCGGACAAAAGCTCCCGGCCCTTCCTCATCAGAAAAGTCAGGCAGCCCCGGGTATGTCCGGCCCCCGGGCAGACTTCCGCGATCTCCCCGCCAAGATCCAGGGTATCTCCTTCCTGAAGAGGAAGCATATCTTCTGTCGGGAGAGGGTCCGGCCACAAAGCCTTGGCAAAAAGGTCTTCTTCCTTACCGGCATCTTCATCCTTACCAACTGAGGTCATACCGGCTGAGGCCCTGGCGGCCAGCATCGATTTCAGATACCCCTGACGCAGATCCAATCTGCCATGCTGCTTATAAATATCGTGGTCCAGCTGGTTCATACGGACCTCGACATCCGCCGGAAACGTTCCCGAACCCATGGCATGATCGACATGACCGTGAGTGATCCAGACCGTCAGTGGCTTATCAGTCAGCAGGCGGACATATTGATAAATATTACCGAAGCCCAATCCGGTATCCATCAGAAGCGCCTTTTTACTGCCGACTGCCAGCCACATGGTGGTTTGAGCCGCGTCGGTAATGGCATACAGGCCTTCTTCCAGGCCGCTGTTTCCGGATATATCTTTCGCAAAGATCTCATCCGCCGTTTTCGTTTGGCTGTTAAAACGATAAAGCGTAAAAAATTTCATATTCTTCTATCTATGCCGTTCGTTCCTTTTTGAAATCGTTATCTTATTATAACGCGGCGCGGACTTAAGGACAAGACAAGATCCCTCCGGCCTTTCGGGCAAAAAAACAGAGCCGGGATCGCCCCGGCTCCTGGAAGATCAATACCTTATTTCATTTTGCGGTCGCCCAGTCTGGCCAGCCGCTTGGTCATTGGGTCGTACAAAAACCTGGTCACATAGTTTTTATCTTTCCAGAACATTTTCTGCATGAGGATCCGGTCACTCCAGGCATTGCCCGTGGATTCGCAGCCGGCCAGCGTCGTGATATCCAGAGATTGGCCCAATTGCTCCGCGGTCAACTCTTCGCTTCTGTCTTCAGGCACTTTGACCGTGATCCGGTACTCCCGTCCCGGCTCCATATCAAAGAAATTGTCACTGAAATTGTCCCTGACCAGCTTACTGTCGACATAGACATAGCGGGCGTACGTATCGGCCTGAAGCGATACCGTCATGATGTCGTCGTTTAAGGTGACATTCCGCTTAATGGAAGGTTTTTTCAGACTCGCCTTTTTATCCGCAACCAGTAGATACAACTTGGTATCCTCCGGCTCATCTTCTCCCTCAAGGAGCAGTTCTGCCTTGAAATAAACCTTACCGTACTCGGACGGCTTCAAATACTGATCAAAATGCACAGTCGTGACCAATTCGCTCTTGATCGGTTCCATATCAACAGGAACGGATCCTACCGCTTCGACATTACCGTCAAAGGTGATCATTGACCAGGACAGAGTACCCTTATAGGCCTGATTCCGCTCATTGATGACATAGAGTTCAAAGCGGTCGTCGTAATAGTCATTGGAAATCATCAAGGTCTTATTAAAGCTGCGGGCACCATACATGGTGGCTTTCCACTGTTTATTGTAGTCGATGATGGCCCAGGATGCGACCGGCCAGCAGTCATTGAGCTGCCACATCAGCGCCCCGTTCTGCTTACCTATATTGCGTTTCCAGCACTCAGTCGCATAACGCATGGCATTTGATTGAACGATCTGAGTCAGGTAGACAAAATCCTTAAAGTGCTTTGGATTCTTATATTTCTGCAGCAGATACCACAGCATCTTGGAGTTGCCGCCCACACTCTTTTGATGCACTAACATTGTATCGTCAAACAAGGACGGCTCTTTTTCCGGATTGAAGGACAGGATGGTCTTGTAGGCCGGCATGGATTCCAAGCCGAATTCACTGCAGAAACGGGTGAGGTAATTCTTATAGTCCTCGATTTCCTTCATGCCGTGCCAGATATTCCACAAATGTGAATCTCCGCTCAGCCTGCCTTTTTCAAAGTGATGGATGCCTACGTCGATATGGCCGCTGGAGGGACTCCCGGGCCAGAAAACAGTATCCGGAGCATATTTTGCCGCCCACTTGCGCAGGGTCTCATGGTAGAAAATCTTATTAGATTTTCTGACTTTATCGGACTTATTCAGTTCCATAAAGATCTCGTTTTCATTATTGGCGCACAGAAGAGCCAGGCAGGCCCTGTGGCGGATACGCCGTAAATTGTCACGGATCTCCAGATGTACGTTGTGCAAAAAATCCTTATTATAAAAAGGATATACATTGCAGGCAAATACGCAGTCCTGCCAGATCAGGATACCGTATTTATCACATAAATCGTAGAAATCTTCGGACTCATAGGTGCCGCCGCCCCAGACACGCAGCATATTCATGTTGGCATCCCGGCAGGACCGGATATAAAACTCCGCATCTTCCCTGGTAAACCGAGTGATAAAGGAATCACCGGGGATCCAGTCGCAGCCTTTGGCAAAGATCGGGACACCATTGACGATAAATTTAAACTGCTCTCCGTCCTCGTCTTTCGAGGTGTCCAGCGTGATGGTCCTAAGCCCGATCTCTTTGACGACCTGATCGAAACCGGCCTCGTCGCTAAGACCATCCTCCGTCTTCTTTTGTAAGGTAAATTTCAGCAGATACAGGTTCTGCTCTCCCATGCCGTTAGGCCACCACAGTTTCGGTTCTTTAATGGTGATCGTGCCTGAATAACGGGATCCCTTTTGTTGCAAAGGATATCTGCTGACGTTTCCGTCGGGATCCGTCATCTCGACGCAGGCTGTCGACATTTGGTCGATCGCGTCCGCTTTAATGCTGACTGTAAGGTCCACACAGCCGTCATGGTGGTTTTGACGGATGTTGACAGAATCAATGCGGTTGTTATAGGCTTCAAGGCCGATATAACGCGTCACGCCGGTCGGAGCCAATTCCGGTCCCCAGTCCCAGCCGAAATGACAGGGAGTCTTGCGGATAAAGGTTTTGGTACTGCCTTTGCCGGTAATATAATGATCTTTTTCCTGCTCCTGTTCGGCAAACTTATAGGGATCTTTGAATTTGAGAGTGACCGTGTTGGTCCCGGTTTTCAGCAGTCCGGAGGCATCAAACCGATAGGTGCGGTTGATATTCTCGCTGTGCCCCAGGAATTTCCCGTTGATAAACAGGTCGCAGACCGTATCGATCCCGTCTGCTGTCAGTTTCACATGATCCTTAGACAAAAAATCCTCACTCAGGTCGATCGTTCTTTCATAGGTATAATCGGCCCGGCCCAGACTTTTGGCCTTGTTTTCATTCGTACCGTAGAAGGGATCGTCCATACCGTTGGCAATATAATCCAGATAATTGCATCCCGGCAGGTGCCCCTCGATCGGCTGTTCTCCGTTTTTACTGAGCAGCCATTTTCCTGCTAAAGATACTTTCATGATTATTTTCGTCCTTTCTATTGATACGATATCTATATCACAAATTGAAAGAACTGGCAAGCTGCTTTATTTCCCTTAAAATATTTACGCAAGTTTGTTTTTCAGATACGTTTTCCTCCTGTATGACCGGCCGCAGGAGGCAAAAAAACAGGAGATACACATTCAAAAATGCATATCTCCTGCTTACTTTTAAGGTTAATTGTAACTCTTCGTAAACTCTGATTATCGTTTGCTGAACTGCGGAGCACGACGTGCTTTTTTAAGGCCGTACTTCTGAAAGTTTCAGGCTCCAAAATCCTTTATGTATCAAGGTTTTTAAGGGTTATGCCATTGGGTTGTCCCTTAGGTTGTCCCCGTGAAGCTCCAGTTCTCGTATGGTGCTTGTTTCCCTTAGGTTTTTATAATATAGCACAAGCTGATTGTTTTTTCAAGAGACAAGAAGAGGAGCCGATATTATTTATAAGCCAAAAATGATAATGTCCTGATAAACCAAAAATGAAAATGTCCCGGATGTGGTACACTGTCCTTTATTCGGGAGGTGATCATCATCAGGAGAA
>OMYN01000026.1 GCA_900315265.1 uncultured Eubacteriales bacterium | reverse complement strand
GATAGCTCAATGGTAGAGCATCCGGCTGTTAACCGGAGGGTTGTAGGTTCGAGCCCTACTCGGGGAGCTGGCTGGTGATGATGCGCTTGAGAGAAACACTCGTACCCATTCCGAACACGACGGTGAAGGCTCAGGCGGCCGATGGTACTTGGCTGGGAACGGCCCGGGAGAGTAGGAGGTTGCCAGCCTTTTTATTTTGTCTTAATGCTGTCGAAAAGGCAGTTTTTTTATTGCCTTCATTTTTAATATCTTACAGATTTTTGTATAACGCAAAAAGAAGGAGTATCAGGCACTCCTTCTTTTTTTGTTTTATGACTTATTTCCGGTATTCCCGATTTCATTCTCGGTCAGCGGTTTTTCTAAATGCTTCAGAAAATCTGAATTGGTTTCGATAGGGGACTGGACCTGATAGCCCCTTCGTTTCATAATGCGAAACTTAAAATCCAACATTTCAGAAGGTACATATAAAGCCCGGGCAGCCTGAAAGAAGAACATATCATCGTTTAAAGCCGCTAATACTTTATCATCCGGCAGCAAAAGTTCGGAGGCAAAAATATTAGCTTCATATTCTGTTTCATCCGCCGAATCGAAAAGGGTAACGTCATGAAAAGCTGCCTGCCCCAGATCGGCGTGCAGGACGGCGTGACCTAATTCATGGGCCAGCACGACGCGCTGTAATTCAGGAGGAAGATCTGAATTGACGGTTATGTGGCGGATCCGGTGATAGACCAGGAAAAAACCCTTGCAGCAGCCGTCATAAAGCCCCATCGGCTCATAAGAAACATGAATACCCAGGCTGTCGGCAAGTCTTTCCGGATCTGTCTCATCACAGCGTTTGACCAGATTCAGCGCTGCGTCAGCGATGGCTTCGATTGTCATGGGATTCCTCCCCCGCAGCCGTCTGCCTGCGTCCGTATGTTTGGTTCGCTGCCTCTTTACACTCGAGATAAGCCTTCATAACTGCCTGGAAATAAGCGTCTTTGGCCGCTTCGCTGATACTGCCGCCGGCGAAGAGAGCCTGGTTCTGCTTCAGCATTTGATCGAGATCCAGAGATTCTTTATAACCGCTTTTTTGGCGCATTTCCTCGACATATTCCATGCGGTCCAGACCGTAAGCCGGATCTTCGATCGAGTCATCGCGCAAATAGTCGGTCGATACACCCAGCGCCTTCGCCAATTTATATAATTGAGCAGGCTGCGGAAAGCGTTGGCCGGATTCATAAGAGGTGATCGTACGATAGCCGATCCCGGAACGTTCAGCCAGTTCTTTCTGACTTAGTCCAAGTTTCCCGCGGCATTCACGGATCTTATCTTTAAAGGATTTCAATTAATTTCCTCCTGTTTGTTGACAAAGTTGCTATATATTGCTACAATGCAGGCGTAAGAACAAGCAACAATAAGCCATAACTCGCTATTATTATAGTAAGAAGTACCACGGTTGTCAAGAAAACAACCGGCGTATCCTAAAAGAAAGCGAGGTCGGAAAGGTAATGAGACGGGTTATCCTGCATGTTGATATGAACAGCTGCTATGCCAGTATCGAACTGCTGCACCGTCCGCAGCTTAGAGGCAGGCCGATGGCAGTGGGGGGCGATCCTGAATCAAGACACGGGATCGTTCTGGCTAAAGATCAGCTGGCGAAAAAGGCCGGCGTGAAAACAGGCATGGCTTTATGGGAGGCCAGAAGGCTATGCCCTGAGATCGTCTTTGTTCCGCCGAATCTTGAGCTCTATATGCGCTTTTCCAAAATGGCACATGCTATTTACGGTGAATATACGGAGCAGCAGGAGGCTTTCGGCATCGATGAATCCTGGCTGGATGTGACCGCCAGTTCCGGATGCTGCGGAAGCAGCAATGATATCGCCCAGGATATCAGCCGCCGGATCAAGAAAGAACTGGGAGTCACGGTCAGTATAGGGGTCAGCTGGAATAAGATTTTTGCCAAATTCGGGTCCGACTACCGGAAGCCGGATGCTATTACACAGATCACGCCCTCCAATTACCGCACCATCATCTGGCCTCAGCCGGTCGGGAATCTTCTATATGTCGGCAGAGCAACTGAGCGCAAATTATATGAACACGGTATTCTTACGATCGGGCAGCTGGCTCAGACAGATCCGGCCTTTCTCGGGGGCCTTTTGGGGAAAATGGGCGTTATTTTACATATGTTCGCCAACGGAGAAGATCAGACGCCGGTCAGCCGCGAAAGCTTCCAGGCACCCATTAAAAGCGTCGGAAACGGCATTACAGCTCCTCGTGATCTGGTCAGCGACCAGGATGTCAAGATCATTGTTGAAATGCTGTCAGAGAGCGTTTCAAAACGAATGAGGGCCAGTCAGCTCAAATGCACGGTCGTTGAATTTTTTGCGCTCAGCAGCGACATGGAATATTCCTACGGGCGCCAGCATAAGATTAAAAGGCCTACCAATATCAGCAGTGAAATCGCCCGGGAGGCTTTGGATCTGTACTATGCCGGCTGGTACGGTCAAAGGCCTATCCGACATATAGGAGTAAGAGCTTCCGGCCTGGTAGATGCTCTTTGCCCGGAGCAGATGGATCTATGTGTCAATGAGGTCCGCCGCAGAAAGCTGGATCAAATGGACGTGACGATGGAAAGCATCCGCAGCCGCTTTGGCTATGGCAGTGTACGCAAAGGCATGATGCTGACGGATACGGATCTGTCCGGCCGGGCGGAAGTTAAAGATCATGAGGTACATCCGCATGGTTATTTTGAAGCCGGCAATAGGACCGGGGTAGAGAAGTATGCGGTATAAATGTGAAAAGACAGGAGAAAAACGATGGATGTTGTAAAAAAATATGTAGAAGTCGCTGCTGATTTTTCACCGGACGGAGTCATGATCCCCTTGTGGATCACCTGGGATAACGGACACCGCTATCGGATCGACAAGGTGACGGATTACCGAAGGGCAGCCAGTTTAAAAGCCGGAGGGGCAGGCATCCGTTACACCTGCCAGATCGGCGGAGGGCAGCATTTCCTGTTTTACGAGGAAAATTACAAATGGTTCGTAGAAGCCAAGGTTCAGAAGGACTCTGCTTTTCCGGGGATCGATCCGGACGATACAGACAGTGAAAGGGAAGTATGATATAATCGTTAAGATTAGGATTTGAACAGACAGGTAATATTTATGAAGAAAATCGTCGTTGGCATTCTGGCTCATGTCGATGCCGGAAAAACCACTTTATCAGAAGCGATGCTGTATCAGACAGGCCGCATCCGTAAGCTGGGGCGGGTCGATCATCAGGATGCCTTTTTGGATCAGGAAGACCAGGAACGGTCCCGGGGCATTACCATTTTTTCAAAACAGGCTGTCCTGACCCTTTCTAACACAGAATTGATGCTCCTGGATACGCCGGGTCATGTCGACTTTTCCAGCGAAATGGAACGGACGCTTCAGGTCCTGGACTATGCTATTTTGGTGATCAGCGGATCGGATGGCGTCCAAAGTCATACCAGAACTTTAGGGAGGCTGCTGAAACGGTATCAGATCCCCACTTTTCTGTTTATTAATAAAATGGATCTGGGCCACCGTGATCAGAAAGAGCTGCTTCAAAACATTCAGGCAGAACTTAGTCCAAGTTGTCTTGATTTTACGGAAAACTGGCAGAGTCAGAAGGAAAATATTGCCGTAGCGGATGAAAATGTCTTGGAAAACTTTCTGGAAGAAGGGGATCTTTCTGAAAATACGGTAAGGGACATGATCGCTCAGAGGAAGATCTTTCCCTGTTACTTCGGATCTGCCTTGAAATTGATCGGGACAGAGCGGTTTATGGCTGATCTTGACCGGCTGACGGTAGAAAAGCAGTATCCGGATCAGTTCGGAGCCAAGGTTTATAAGATCGGTCATGACCCTCAGGGGGAGAGAATTACTTATTTGAAGATCACGGGCGGCAGTCTGAAGGTACGCGACCAGATCGAGGGGACCTTTGAAGAGGCCTCCCGGCCTGAGAGTTCAAATGAGGATGAACCAACAGGGTGGAAGGAAAAGATCAATCAGATCCGCCGTTATAACGGAGGCCGCTATATTACGCAGGATCAGCTGTCAGCCGGCATGATCGGAGCGGTGACCGGTCTGACTCATACGTATCCCGGTATGGGGCTCGGTATTGAAAAAGATTCGCAGAAGCCGCTTTTGGACAGTTTTTTGACCTATCAGGTCCTTCCGGATGATTCGATCAGTATCCATACTCTGGAAAAATACCTGAGGAGCCTTGAGGAAGAAGATCCTCAGCTTCATGTCGTCTGGAATTCCCAGCTGGCTGAACTGCATGTACAGCTGATGGGCAAAGTGCAGCTGGAAGTTTTACAGAAACTGATGCAGGAGCGTTATCATGTTTCGGTCGCTTTCGGTCCGGGTCACATCGTATATCGGGAGACGATCCGCAATAGCGTGGAAGGGGTCGGACATTATGAACCGCTGCGGCATTATGCGGAGGTCCATCTGCTGCTTGAGCCCGGCCAAAGAGGCAGCGGCCTGAGCATCCAGTCCAAATTGAGCACGGACAAGCTGGACAAGAATTATCAGCATTTGATCCTGACTCACTTGAGTGAAAAACCTTTTCCCGGTGTATTGACTGGTTCTTTGATTACGGATATCCGCATCACGCTGATCGGCGGTGCTGCCAGTGTCGACCATACGGTAGGCGGCGACTTTATGCAGGCGACCTGGAGAGCAGTAAGGCAGGGGCTGATGCAGGCAGATAACATTCTTTTGGAACCTTGGTATGATTTTGAACTGACGGTCCCGGAAAGTACCGTCGGGAAAGCGATTACCGATCTGAGCCGGATGGATGCCGTTTTTTCATCGCCGGAACCGGCTGAAAAAGGGTACAGCCTGATAAAGGGCTATGCCCCGGTGGCTGTACTGTCCGGATATGATCTTTCAGTGGCTGCCTATACAAAAGGAAACGGAACACTGATCTGTATCCCCAGGGGGTATGCTCCCTGTCATAATACAGAGGAGGTTATTAAACAAGCTGCTTATGACCCGACGGCAGATCTGGCTAATTCTCCCGATTCGATCTTCTGCGCCCATGGGGCGGGCTTTCCTGTTCCCTGGTGGCAGGTGCCGGATTATATGCATATTGAGACGGAATATTCCTATCTGCATCGAGAAAGACAGATCCTGGCCGAAAGGAATGAAAAAGAGTTTTTATCGGATCCTGGTATCTTTCAGGAAGTCGGTGAGGAAAACAGTTCCGATGACAGGAATGATGCCGGCAGCAGAAACGGAAAGACGGCTTCATCCGCCTTTCCTTCAAAGTCCGCATCAAATACTTCCCTGGCAGAGGATAAGGAACTGAGGGCTATTTTTGAGAGAACATACGGTCCTATCAAAGAGCGGCAGATCCGGACGGTAAAGCGTACCTACGGCAATAACAGCGGAAAGGTGGAAATCAAAGAACAGCCTAAACAGACAGAATATCTGCTGGTGGATGGGTATAACATCATTTTCGCATGGGAAGAACTGACAAAGCTTTCGAAAAAAAGCCTTGACCTGGCCAGGACCGCCCTCGCTGATCTGATGTGTGCCTATCAGAGTGTTAAAGGCTGTATCCTTATACTTGTTTATGATGCCTATATGGTCGAACGCGAAGAAGAAGATGTCCTCAAGTATCACAACATATATGTGGTATATACGAAACACGCTGAGACTGCCGATACCTACATCGAAAGAGCAACCTATGAATTGGATAAGAATCACCGGATCGAGGTAGCTACTTCCGACGGAGCAGAGCAGGTAATCGTTATGGGACACGGAGCTATTCGTATTTCTGCCCGTGAATTTGAAAGCGAGGTCAAAAAGGCCGGAAAACAACTGGAAGATACCATCGATTCCTGGAACAGTAAAGAAAAGAGCATTCTTACCCATACCATGGATCATCTTCTCAAGCCTCTTGCGGGAAATATACCGGAGAATAAACCTATTGAAAATACGTCGCAGCCGGCACAAAAGGATACGGAAAAAGGGCCTCATTAAATGTTATGGGCCCATATCATATCAAAATAAACAAAAAAGCAGGCCTGCTCCGGGACCGGCTGATGATAGGCCGGTTGGTGAGCATAGCCTGCTATTTGTAGGTGAACCGCGAAAAGATGCTGCATCGGTCACATATTCCCGTATATATTGATGACAACGGGGATCAGATAAACAAACAGGATGACGAGGATAAACAGCGCCAGTACAAAAATGACAGAAGCTGTCTGTATCAGAGAAGAATTCCTTAGACGTTCCAGAGCCCTGGAAAGGACAGGGACCAGAAACGCGGCTAAGGTCAGGGCAAGGAAAAGGACAGTGATCAAGAGTCCTGTTTTTAATCCCGGTGTCATGTAGTAGACACGGATCTGATGATAACCTTTGGTGAGAGAAAACTGACAAAAGCCCATAAAAGCCCTGCTAACAGGGACGCTGTTTCCGTCGACCGTAACGTGGACTCCCTTATCGTAGGGCAGGGACAGAAAGACGTTTTCGTCCGTTTCGGCTGTGTAGGTGCTGGAGAAACTGCGGTGATCCCGGTTTTCTTTCAGATCCAGTGTTAGTTTTGCGGAAACAGCCTTGTCAAGAAGGTCGCAGTCGATGCCGAAGACTCCGTAGGAAGCAAGCGTTACGTTTTGAAGCAGGGTAATATCGACATTCACAGTTTCGTTTTCGAAGGTCCCTAAATCGATGATCCCGTTGTTGAGGCTCGTCGGGTACTTTTCCTGCAGGGGCAGGTCGTTGACGTAGATACAAAAGCTATTATTGATGCGTTCGGTAACCGCGTTGCTCAAACGGTCAAAAGCGTCAAAGTAGAGGGCCTGTCTGCCTTTTACCGGGATACTGTAATGAAGGACCGTTTTACCGGTCGCAGTCTTCATCAGTTCATAGGAGCCGGTCACGTTTTTATGCATGGTGACATTTTCCAAAAAAGTAGGCTCATAAGAGGTCAGAGGGGACGTCTGGCCGGGGAAAAGTTTATCGAACAAGAGCTCCTGAACATCGTAACGGGTAAGATCCGTCAGGTCATTGGTATCCGACAGATCTTTTGAAGTCGGGATGCCCAGGGGAAGATAGGAGCCGCTTGTGCTGACCTGGTATGTCTGGTTCTGATATAAAGGAGTCTTGGAATTCAGCCATTCGACCTGATAAGCCACGGACAAAGCCGCGTCGGAAAGATCCGTTCCTTCGTAGCCTCCCACCTCCATCCAATAGGAGGAGTAGCCCAGTTTTTTCATGGCATACATATAATCCTGCGAAGTAAGGGACGTGTAGTGGGACAGGGTGGGATAGCCTAAACTGCCCAGCAGGTTGATATCGAAATACTTGCGGTAGAGTTTCAGGCGGAAGAAGGACTTAGTGTCCGACAGGGGAGCCTTGAAATTCTCCAGGTCGACCGCCTGCTGATAATCGTAATTGTGATTGAGATAATCGCCCGAAAACATGTAAGTGCGAACATTTGCGTAGGAATCAACGGAAAACAGCATCAGCGACATCAGAGAGAAAATCAGCGCGTGGTAAAAATGCTTGCGGAAGCCCAGCAGGATAAAATAAAACAGGATGGATGACAACAGCAGCAGCACTACCTGTGCCTGAGTCGATTCCAGATTGCCCCACAGACTCTGCGTGTAGTGGGTCATTTCCGTGTAATGTGAGGTTACGTAACGACGGCTGAAATAAGCATACAGGCAGATCAGAAAAATCAGCAGCATGGGATAGAGAACACCCGTGACCATGCCTGAACCGGCCGTGTCTGTATCGGCTTTCTTATCCATGTCGTTAAGTTCAAAAGCACTGAGGGCTGTCAAAAGAAAGATAACGATAAATCCGTAGCGCAGAGGATAGGCCTGATAGTTGCCCGTATGCCACATACGGTTGATAGGATCGATCAGGACAGCCGGCAGCATCATCAGAAGTAGTTTCCAATAAAAAGAGGTATATGGCGAAGTCATTTTACTTTGACGGAAGATACCGGAAACAATGATGATGATCAGGATGGCTGAGGGAAAGAAAAAGGGGATCGTCGTTCCAAGGTTAGTCAGAAAATCGGCGCTGATCAGAGACTGGATCAAATCGGAACTGCGGCCCGATGATAGATACTGCAGAAAAGAAGGCAGCCAGACGACGCAGGTGATCCCCGCGGCTGCGATCGAACCGGCCGTAAAGCTGACCGCTGCTTTCTGACGCGCCTGTTTTGAGACCGTAAGCAGCGATGATCCGAAATAAAGCAGGGTGAATAACACGACCATGTAGCCGATATAGTAATTGACCACCATCATGGCGGACATGGCAGCTATATAGGGGATGATCTTATTTTCGGACAGTAATGTTTCAAAGGAAAGGATCAGGAGGGGAAACAGGTACATGCAGTCCAGCCAGATGATGTTCTGATAAAACATCATGGAATAACCGCTCAAGGCATATAAAGCTGAAAGCAGGACAGAGAAAGTAGGCCGGGTGTCATGTTTGAGCAGGTACCAGCAGCAGGTAATCGAGCAGGTCCCCAGTTTTAAGGCCGTCAGGATGTTCATGAAAAGAAGCATACTGCTTTTCGGAACAAAGACGACCAGAAAAGAGAAGGGACTGGCAAGAAAGAAGAAAAAGACTCCCCAGAAATTCATGCCTCCCGCGTTTTCAAGGCTGTAAAAAATGCTGGAACGGCCCGATAATATATCTTTAAAGTCATTAAGCAGCGGCACGACCTGCTGGTTCATATCGCACCAGGAAACCGTTTTATCCCCGAAAGGATAAAAGCCGCCGATCCGGTAGAATAAAAAGAGAAGGCCTATAGTGAAGGCGCCTGAACAAATCAGACCGGTCACATAGGCCCACGTTTTTCTATTAGAGATAGCTTTCATTTTTTCGTATTTTTTTGGTCACCGTATTGGCGGGCCCTCTGCGCCATACGATCCAAAAGGGTCGTAAACGTTTCGATTTCATCCGGGGTAAAGCCCTCGTCCAAAAAATCGCGCCATTCCTGATGCGTTTTAAGGATCTGAGGGGCAAGGGCCCGGGCTTTTTCTGTCGGAAAGACCAGCTGGATTCTTTTATCGTCTTCCGAGAAGCGGCGGGTCACGAAACCTGCCTCTTCCAATTGGACCAGCTGCCTGGCCACATTACTTTTATTCAGATAGGTACGCTGAGATAATTCCTCCTGCGAGATACCGGGATGGGATACCAGATTCAGGATCAGCGAATACTGTCTTCCGTGTATGCCTGCTTCTTCCAGATGGTCTCTTCGAAACATATCGCCTACACGGTCGATGGTGGTAATGTTATGAGTAAAAGAATTCATGTTATTCTGTTTTTCAGGTAGACCCGAAAATCACTTGGCGGTGTCCGCATTCTTGCGCTCGGCCGCATACAGAGCTTTAGCCCGTTGTCCGGCATTCAGAATGATCTTGCGCATACGGATGTTTTTAGGGGTGACCTCGACCAGCTCATCTTCAGCGATGAATTCCATGCACTCTTCCAAAGACATCTCACGGGGAGGAGTCAGGCGGAGTGCATCATCCGAAGCGGAAGAACGGGTGTTGGTAGCATGTTTTTTCTTGCAGACGTTAACGACGATATCCTCCGCACGGGAGCTTTCGCCGACGATCATTCCTTCATAAACAGGGGTGCCGGCCCCGATGAATAAGGTACCGCGCTCCTGAGCATTGTACAGACCGTAGGTAACGGCTTCTCCCGTTTCATGAGCGATCAGGGAACCGCGGGTACGGGCGTTGATCTCACCTTTCCAGGGTTTATAGCTGTCGAACATGTGGTTGATGACGGCCGTTCCGTGAGTCTCGGTCATCAGCTGGCTGCGGTATCCGATCAGTCCGCGTGCGGGGATCAGGAATTCGACACGGGTATAGCCGCCCTGTGTAGGTGTCATGTTGACCATTTCGGCCTTGCGGGCAGAAGCGCCTTCGACAAGGATACCTGTGTATTCGTCAGGCAGATCGACAAAGAGCTGTTCGATAGGCTCCCATACTTTTCCATTTACTAACTTGGTAATGACCTGGGGTTTGGTAACGGCAAATTCATAACCCTGGCGGCGCATTTCCTCGATCAGGACCGACAGATGCAGTTCCCCTCGTCCGGAGACGATGAAGGAATCGGAGGAATCGGTGTCTTTGACGCGAAGAGAAATATTGGATTCAAGTTCGCGGTACAAACGGTCTCGCAGATGGCGGGAAGTAACAAATTCGCCTTCACGGCCTGCAAAGGGACTGTCGTTGACGGTAAAGGTCATGGACAGGACTGGTTCGTCGATGGCAACGAAGGGAAGAGGTTCTACATTATTTGGATCGCAGATGGTTTCACCGATCTCGATATCCTTCAGACCGGAAACGGCAACGATGTCGCCCACGCCGGCATCATCCGCCGGAACACGGCGCATATCGTTGTAAACGCTCAGGCTGGAAATACGAATGGAAGAAGTGGTCCCGTCTTTGCGGCATACTGTTGCGCTGTCGCCGACATGGATCTGTCCGCGGTCGATACGTCCGACTGCGATACGGCCGGTGTAAGGATCATAGTCGATGTTGGAGACAAGAAGCTGCAGATCGCCGTTGGGGTCTCCTTTGGGAGCCGGGATGTGTTCGATGATGGTATCAAACAAGGGACGCATGTTTTTACCAACGACGCCGGACTCCTTGGAAGCCCAGCCATCCTTGGCGGAGGCAAAGACAACGGGAGAATCCAGCTGGTCATCGTTGGCACCAAGTTCCAGCATCAGTTCCAGCACTTCGTCGACGACTTCGTCCGGACGAGCATGAGGACGGTCGACCTTGTTGATAACGATAATGGGGGTCAGGTTCAGGTCCAGAGCCTTTTTCAGAACGAAACGGGTCTGGGGCATAACCCCTTCATAGGCATCTACCAGCAGCAGTACTCCGTTTGCCATTTCAAGCGCACGCTCGACCTCCCCGCCGAAATCGGCATGGCCGGGGGTATCGATAATATTGATTTTATAACCGTTGTAATGGATGGACGTATTCTTGGCAAGAATCGTGATACCGCGTTCACGCTCGATATCACCGGAGTCCATGACACGGTCTTCGATTTCCTGATTAGCACGAAAAATTCCGCTTTGCCTAAGCAGTGCATCAACCAGGGTAGTCTTTCCGTGGTCGACATGGGCAATGATGGCTATATTGCGGATCTTATTCTGATCTATCATGTATGACACCTCATATATAAACGAATCCTTTATACATCAACCTCGAAATTTTATCACACCGGGCCGGGCGTTTCAATCAAAAAATCTGCTATTTTTTATCCACAATTTGAGCCGGAAAGCTGTTTAGTTGCGATAATAACTAACGAAAAGGAGTACAAATTGCCATGAAAAAGATATATATCACCCGCCACACCCTGAGGATGATCCTTGTCCTGGTCCTGATCCTGTCCGCAGGCATAGGAGTCCGGCTCAAAATGAACCATGACGATGCTTCCCTTACTGTCGCTAAAGCGGAGCAGTCAGCCATGACAGACCGGGAGCAGACGAAGGATCCGTCGGAAGATACTAAAAGTTACGATCAAAGCAGCCGGGAGCAGCAAGAGTCCCTTTCCGGCCCTGATACAAGCGCCGGGGACACAAAAGAAACGGCAGGGGAGTCGACAAAGGCAGAAACATCCCAGGAACAGGATCTTATCGGAGTCCATGTGACGGGGGCTGTCAGGTACCCGGACAGGGTCTACCTGATGCCTTACGGTTCCCGGGTGGAGGATGCGATCGAAATGGCGGGAGGTGCCGGCACGGGGGCAGACCTTTCTCTGCTGAATCTGGCGGATTATGTGTATGACGGCCAGCGTCTATATGTACCTCGAAAAGGAGAGTCATCGGTCGCGGAAGAGACGCAGAAAACCGAAGCGGCCGCGGGCCAGAAGGGCTCTCAAAAGGCTTTGCAGGGGGAGCAGAGCTCGAACTTGACCAATCTTAATTCTGCAACTAAAATAGAACTCATGGAACTTCCCGGAGTGGGCGAAACCATGGCCCAGCGGATTATCGATTACCGGGAGCAGAACGGGCCTTTTCAAACCATTGAGGAGCTTATGAACGTGCAAGGGATCGGGCAGACGCGGTTTGATAAACTGAAGGCCTTGATTACGGTTAAGTGAGGGGTAACATGGCAACCAAGATTCTGGTCGTAGATGATGAGCGTTTTATCGTAAAGGGGATCCGTTTCAGCCTGGAACAGGACGGGTATGAGGTCGACGCTGCTTATGACGGGGATGAAGCCTTTTCCATGATCCAGAACGGGGATTATGATCTGGTCATTCTGGATGTGATGCTGCCTAAGAGAGACGGCATCCAGGTCTGCCAGCAGGTAAGAGAGTTTTCGGATGTCCCGATCATAATGCTGACGGCCAAAAGCGAAGATATGGATAAGATCCTGGGCCTGGAATATGGAGCGGACGATTACCTGACCAAGCCCTTCAATATCCTGGAATTAAAAGCAAGGATCAAGGCAATCCTGAGGCGGACGACCCATACGGAGGCAAAGCCCAAGAATACGGCCAAATTCCACGATCTGACCATCGATTATGACAGCCGCCGCGTCTTTATCAAAGATAATGAGGCCAATCTGACGGCCAAAGAGTTCGATCTTTTGGAATTGTTCAGCAAAAACGTCGGTAAGGTCTACAGCCGCGAGAAGCTGCTTGACCTGGTCTGGGGCTATGACTACCCCGGTGATGTGCGCACGGTGGATGTTCATGTCCGCCGCCTTCGCGAAAAGATCGAGCCAAATCCGGGCGATCCCTTATATATCCAGACCAAATGGGGCGTCGGATATTATTTCAAGGGCTGATAAATAATGAACAGCATGCGTTTTCCGGCAGCGGAAAAGGAAGGCGTAAAATGGTACAAAAGCGTACGGTTTTACGTTTTCCTTTCTTTGTCTGCTGTATTTATCGTTTTCCTGATCCTATTCAATATCGTTTTCTTTAAAACATACGAAAATTACTGGATCTGTCAGCGAATGTCGGAAGTGTCCCGTTATGCTACCTTTGTGGCGGGACAGAGTGCCATGAATGAGACCGATCAGGGCACGGATTCCGAAAGCCAGCTGCACGCGGACCTGGAGAGCATCAACCGCCTGTATACCTATATGCGTATCCTGATCATCGATGACAAGGGTATGGTCGTTCAGGATACTTCTCAGTCCCGTGTGGGCCGCTATATCATCAATGATGAGATCCTGGGAGCCCTGGCCGGAAATATCGAAAACGGCGGCGATTCCAAGGTAAAGCGTCTGGCCGTCCCCATTACGGTAAGGGATTCCGGAAAGACTTGCGGGGTGGTCTATGTTTTTGCATCGATGGAATTGCTCCATCAGAAACTGGTGGAAAACCGCGAATGGGTCATTTTGATCGAAATCATTATGGGCATCGTGGTGATCGCCCTTTTCTATTTGATCTGTTATTTGGCTGTCCGTCCTTTCGACCGCATCAACAGCTGGCTCAAGCAGCGAAAAGAGGAAAAAAATCCTGTCCCCAAGCCCAAATTCCATATGCAGAATGAGTTCAGCCTGCTGGCGGACACCATCGACGATTCTACCCGGGACCTTTTAGCCATGGACCGGTCGCGGAAAGAATTCGTATCCAATGTCTCTCACGAGCTGAAAACGCCTCTGTCTTCTATCAAAGTGCTGACCGAATCACTGCTGCTGCAGGATCATGTCCCCGAAGAGATGTATAAAGAGTTTCTGCAGGATATCAACAGTGAGATCGACCGCATGACCAACATCGTCAACGATCTTCTGACTCTGGTCAGGCTGGAAGAGGGTGGCAGCGTCCTCAACCTGTCTACCTTCAATCTGGCTGATCTTGTCGACGACATTTTAAAACGCTTAAAGCCTCTTGCGGACCAGCGGTCTATTACCCTGTCAAGGGAAGGCTCTCCCAATGTCCAGGTAGAAGCCGACGCCACAAAACTGACGCTGGCTATTTCCAACTTGGTTCAGAATGGTATCAAGTACAACCGGGATAACGGTAAAGTGACGGTCGTCCTGGAGCAAAGCGGGCCCAATGCGCTGATCAGTGTTTCCGATACCGGTATCGGCATTGAGGAAGAAAACTTTGACAAATTGTTCCAGCGTTTTTACAGGGTCGATAAGGCCCGCGACCGGGCAGCCGGCGGGACCGGCCTGGGTCTTTCCATCGTCCGCCAGATCGTGACCCTGCACAAGGGAGTCATTTCGGTTTCAAGTACGGTCGGCAAGGGCAGTACCTTCCTGATCAAGATGCCGGTGGAACAGATCAGCGACCAGGATGAGGAGGATATATAAGATGAAACAAAAATATATGTCCTTTTTAGCCATCCTGCTGGTCGTCTGTCTGGCCCTGACGGGCTGTGGTTCAATAAGCAAAAGCCAACCGAGTAAGGCACAGGAAAGCTCAGAAAGTAATGACAGCCGGGAAGCATCAGCAGGGGCTGTGGAAGACGGACTCGGATCCGGCCGGTACCTGGTTTATGCTACCAATGAGGATGCCTCTGCGATCTATAAGGGGGTCTGCACTCTCGATCTTGACAGTAAGACGGACGAACAGAAAGTCAATACTTTGATCAACTGCCTTGAGAAACCGGAAGACATGGACTTCGATGGTCAAAAAGAGAAACCGGAGGATCCGGTCAGTATCCTTCCCGACAATCTGATCCGGTCGGCGGAATTGAAGGTCCAGGAAGCGGCCACTCCCTACAGCGAAAGCAAAAAAGTGCTGGACGTATATGTGAATGAGACGGTTTATGATAAACTTTCGACCAATCAGAAACTGGTACTTCGCACCGGCTTTTCTCAGACGGTCTTTCAACTCGATATCTGTTCGGCGATCTGTTTTCTGGCAGCGGGAAAAGCTGCAAATCAGCAGCCGCTGGATACGGTAACAGCCTATGACCGTATGATCATAAACCAGTATAACGAAGATTTTTATACGGATGCCGTCAAAGTAACCTTATATTTTGCCAGTGCTGACGGAAAGAATCTGGTCCCCGAAGACAGGGTACTGAATCTGTCCATGACAAAACCGCTTCCTTACGCGATCGTTGAAGCTTTGATAGAAGGTCCGGAAGAGAAAGGCCATCTTTCCACCTTGCCCAGCGGCAGTCAGATCAATGATGTCGTTATGGAAGACGGCATCTGCTACGTGGATATGAACGATGCTTTTCAGCTCAATCATTCCGGAGGAGAACTGGAAGAAAAGCTGACCATTTATTCGATCGTGGATTCCCTGGCTTCCGTCAATGGTTTCGAATACTGCCAGATCCTGATCGATGGCAAGCGGGTGCCTTTATATAAGACCAGTCTTAAGATCGATCAGTTCCTGGAGCCGGACCTGACATTGATCCAAGACGAAAACAGTGCGAGCAGCGAGTAATATAAAATAAAAGAGCTTTTCTAATCGCTGATATTTGCAATAATTCCAATTTTAATTACAGATAACATTGCCTGAAAACCTGCCGCATAGGGAATCAATATGCGGAAACGTCCTATTCTTTGGATCGCCTGTCTTTATGTGGCCTTCTTATTTCTGCTGCTGGTCATTCGTCCGGATCTGGGCGAGAAAGTGTTCGGTTATCAGCATAAAAGGGAGGCTTTATACAAAGAGCTGGGCGAAAGAGGCAAGCTGACCGGGCAGATCCAGTCGGTCGATCCGTCTTCCGAGACGGTTAAGGTAAGGCTGCGGTCTGAAAAAGCTGGGAGGATATTTGACTGCATACTGCTGATCCCTGCACAGGATGTGGCGGAACTGACAGGTTCTTTGGTGACGGTCTCGGGTTCTTTTATCTGGCCCGAGCCGGCTCATAATCCGGGAGAGTTTGACCTGGAGGCATATGCACGTCTTCATGGCTTTTATTTTTATGTCAAACCGGACAAGATCACTATTTATGGCGATAATAATAAAAGCTTCCGGATCAGCCGTATTCTGCATCCCTTTTTTCTGATCCGATGGCGATATGAAAGCCGTCAGTATCTGAATCGTTTGATCAGCCGTATCTGGTCTCAGCCATACAGTGGCATCATTACAGCCATGCTGACCGGGGATAGAAGCAGTCTGGACGATGACCAGGAGCAGCTGTTTTCACAGGCGGGGATCTCTCACATTCTGGCTATTTCGGGACTTCATCTGACGGTCCTTACCGGCCTTATGATGAAACTTCTGCGCCGCCTTCTGCCTAAAAGGAAAGCGTCCCTGGCAGGCAATATCCTGGCCTGGGCCTATACCTGGTGGTGCGGCGGATCCTTTGCGACCATGCGGGCCGCCAGTATGCTGACTACGTCTACCTTTGCTTCTTTACTGGGAAGGGATAAAGATGATCTGTCTTCCATTGCGCTCAGCATGCTGTTTATGCTGGCAGTCCGGCCTTATTATCTGACAAACGCCGGTTTCTGGATGACCTACGCCGCCCTATTGGGCATGCGCTTCGGCAGCCTGCTTTGGATGCCTGTGCGCTTTATCCCTTATCCTTTACGGAAATGGACCGCATCCAGCGTGGGAGTTTCTCTGTTTCTTCTGCCCCTTTCCCTTTGGTTTTACTTCGAAGCGGCTCCCTTTGCCGTTCTGATCAATTTATGGGTGATCCCGGCTATGCAGGCGGTCATTATAGCGGCCCTTCTGGCTATTCTGACGGGGGCCCTATGGCTTCCTCTTGCGGCTGGGCCTGCGGCTCTGTGCCGGTTGTTTTTAAAAAGCTTTCAGACTCTGGCGGTCCTTTCGGCAAAGCTTCATCTTACCTTCCGCGGCAGGCCTTCCTTGTTTCAAATGTTCCTTTTTGCGGCCTTATCGACCCTTGCTTTTGCCTGCCTGTTCCGCTGGCGCAGAGACAAAGTGCTCCAAAGCAGCAGCAGGACGAAAGACCGTCCTCGAAAGGGACTGCCGGTGGGGATGCAGCCCCGTTATTACTTTGGTGTCGCAGCCCTTTTACTGTTTATCCTGCTGCTTTGGCCCTACCATCCGACCCGGGTCATGTTCCTGTCGGTTGGACAGGGCGACTGTGCTGTGATAGAATCCAAGGGCAGGGTGATCCTTGTCGATGCCGGCCCTTCTTATGATTCCGTCATCAAACCGTACCTGAAGCTTCGAGGCGTCCGCCGGGTCGATGCCATCGTATTGTCGCATCCGGATCAGGATCATATCGAAGGAGCACTGGCTTTGGCGGCCGATCCGGATTTTTCCGTAGGCAGCCTGATCATGGCGGACAGCAGTATCCAGGATACCAGTGACCGGAACTTGTTGAAGGAAGAGGTCATACATCAGAATGGCAAAGTATGGCGCCTGAAAAAAGGTGACCGCTTTCAGATCGGCGGTGTTTTGATGGAAGTGCTGTCTCCCGGGTCAGAGTTTGAATCGGTCAATGACAGCTGTCTGGTCGTCAAGGCAAGGATGGGGTCTTTCTCCTATCTGTTCTGCGGTGATATCAGTCAGAAAGCAGAAGAAGTGCTTCTATCGGAAGGGGCAGACCTTTCCTGTCAAATATTAAAGGTAGCTCATCACGGAGCGGAAACTTCCAGCAGCTATCCTTTTCTGAAAGCGGCCTCGCCTGCCTTCAGCGTGATCAGCTGCGGTAAAAGGAACCGTTACGGTCATCCATCCCCCAAAACCCTGGACAGGTTCAAAAAGCTGGGACTTCCCTATAAGGTAACTGCATACAGCGGTGCCGTCTGGGTCGATCAGAGGCAGGGACGTTTGATCTTCTATTATTTCGGATAGATCCGGATAAAAAATTTATAATTGGGATAAATTCAGGGCCTGAAGAGCCGGAAAGGAGAGGGCTATGCCGGAAAGTATCAAGGAGCAGGTCAAAAACGGTGCTATAGGGAATTTGTATCTGCTTTACGGCGAGGAGCCTTATCTGGTCGCGATGAACGTGGGCAGGCTGAAGAAAGCTCTTTTGGAGCCGGATGATGAGCTCATGAATTTTGACCTGATCGAAGAAGGATCGGATACGGATTCCATCCGGGCCAGTATTGAGACCCTGCCTATGATGGTCGAAAGACGGGTCGTCCTGATCCGCAACGCCCATATTTTTGAGGGCGGAGCCGCTTATACAGGCCTTGAGAAGGTTTTTGAGGATATTCCCGACACGGTCACCGTGATCGTTCAGGAGGAAAAGGTCGATAAGCGGTCCAAGGTTTATAAAGCTATCGCCAAAAACGGTCAGGTCTTTGAGCTGAACCGCCTGGAAGAGGGACCGCTGATCAGCTGGGTCGCATACCTTTTCCGTAAGGCAGGCGTAACGGTAGGCAGAAACGAGATCGCTTACCTTTTGAGCCTGACCGGAAATGATATGTCCCGTATCGAGTCGGAGACAGGAAAACTACTGAGCTATGTGAAAGAGAAGGGAGTCTGCCGGCGGGAGGACATAGACGCCATCGTATCGCCCACGATCGAAGCCCGTATTTTTAAGATGACGGACCAGCTGGGGGCAGGCCGCAGGGCAGATGCCTATCAGTCCTACCGGGATCTTTTGGCTGCCGGTGAACCGGTTCAGCGGATCTTTTTCATGATCATCCGCCAGTTCCGGCTGCTGTACAAGGCAAGCCTGTTCAGCAGTAAAGACCGGTATGAAGCTGCTAAAGTGCTGAAGGTGCCGGCTTTTGCTGCCGCAAACTACATCAGTCAGGCCGGCCGCTTCGGACGTCAGAAACTCCTGGCAACCTTGCAGCAATTACTGGAGATGGACACAAAAATCAAAAGCGGAGCCATGCAGCCGGAGGATGCGGTCCTTCTGATCATGCTTGGCCGGTAAGATGGTCCATTAAGTATAAAAAATCCCTGATTTCTCATTGACGCGGGAAGATAATACAGGTATAATGACATTCGTGTCTTAGTCTGTCCATTCTATTTTTACAAACACCGCCTCTCTCACTTGGGCGTGTGTTAGTTATTTAGAATCTCAGGAGGTTTCGTACTACAATGGCGAACATCAAGTCTGCAAAGAAGCGTATTCTTGTCAACCGGAAAAAGGCTCTGCGTAATAAAATGGTAAAATCCGGCGTTAAAACCGCGGTCCGCAAACTGAACGATCAGGTTGCTGCCGGTGATCAGGCTGCCGCTCAGGCCGCTCTGAAAAATGCCGTTGCTACCATCAGCAAAGCTGCCAGCAAAGGTGTTGTTCATAAGAAGACCGCTTCCCGCAAGGTATCTCGCATGACCAAGATGGTCAACAAGATGGCCTGATTTCTAATCGTAGAAATAGAAAAAAAGCACCCCCAGGCGTTGTTACCCCGGAGGTGTTTTTGCTATAAGGAGTAATTTGATGACCGATTTGGATCATATCCGAAACTTTTGTATCATTGCCCATATCGACCATGGCAAATCGACGCTAGCTGACCGTATCATTCAGCATACCGGGCTCCTGACCCAGCGTGAAATGCGGGACCAGGTCCTTGATAATATGGATCTGGAGCGGGAAAGAGGCATCACCATCAAAGCGCAGGCCGTGCGTCTGGTCTATAAGGCAAAGAACAATGAGGAGTATATCTTTAACCTGATCGATACCCCCGGTCATGTCGATTTTAACTATGAGGTCTCGCGCAGTCTGGCTGCCTGCGAAGGAGCCGTTCTGATCGTCGACGCCTCCCAGGGAGTGGAGGCTCAGACTTTGGGCAACGTCTACCTGGCCATGGAGCATGATCTGGAGATCCTTCCCGTTATCAATAAGATCGATCTGCCCGCGGCTCAGCCGGAAGCGGTCCGCAAGGAGATCGAAGACGTGATCGGCCTTGACGCTTCGGAAGCTCCGTTGATTTCCGCTAAAAACGATATCAACATCGACCAGGTGCTGGAACAGATCGTCCAAAAACTGCCGCCTCCGACCGGTGACTATAATGCTCCCTTAAAAGCGTTGATCTTTGACTCTCTTTACGATTCCTACCGGGGCGTCATCGTATTCTGCCGGGTCAAGGATGGTTACATCCGGACTGGTATGACCGTTCATATGATGGCATCCGGCCAGGATTTTAATGTGGTGGAAGTAGGCCACATGGGAGCGGGCAAGCTGATCCCCTCGGACGAGCTGTCGGTCGGCGAAGTAGGCTACTTTACTGCTTCCATCAAGGATATCCGTCACACCAGGGTCGGCGACACGGTCACCGATGCCGCAAATCCCGCTACAGAAGCCCTTCCCGGCTATAAGCAGGTGCAGCCCATGGTCTACTGCGGCATGTATCCGGCCGACGGGTCCAAATATCCGGAGCTCAGGGATGCGCTGGAAAAGCTCAAACTCAATGATGCAGCTCTGTTTTTTGAACCGGAGACTTCCAAGGCGCTGGGTTTCGGCTTCCGCTGCGGTTTTCTGGGACTGCTGCACATGGAGATCATCGAGGAGCGGATCGACCGGGAGTTCAATCTGGACCTGATCACGACCGCGCCAGGCGTCGTTTATAAGGTCCACAAGACCAACGGCGAGGTCCTGGAGCTGTCCAATCCCCAGGATCTGCCCAGCCCCGCGTCCATCGACTACATGGAAGAGCCCATCGTCCGGGCTGAGATCATCATTCCTACGGAGTACATCGGCACGATCATGGACATGTGTCAGGACCGGCGCGGTGAATACGTAGGGATCGAGTATCTGGAAAAGACCCGGGCCATGGTCACCTATAAAATGCCTCTTAACGAGATCATTTACGATTTCTTTGATGCTTTGAAGTCCAAGACCCGCGGCTACGCTTCCTTTGACTATGAACTGATCGGCTACGAGCGGTCGGAACTGGTCCGCCTGGACATTTTGGTCAACAAAGAGCCGGTCGACGCGCTGAGTTTTATCGTGCACGAGAGCAAGGCCTATGAACGCGGCCGTCTGATCTGCGAAAAGCTTAAGGACGAGATCCCGCGCCACCTTTTCGAAGTGCCCATCCAGGCAGCCATAGGCGGAAAAGTGATCGCCCGCGAAACGGTCAAAGCTATGCGCAAAGATGTGCTGGCCAAGTGCTACGGCGGCGATATCTCCCGTAAGAAAAAACTGCTGGAAAAGCAAAAGGAAGGCAAAAAGAAAATGCGCCAGATCGGCAGCGTAGAGATCCCTCAGAAGGCCTTCATGAACGTCCTCAAGTACGACGAAACCAAAGGATAATAAAAAACCGGTATCCATCAAGGGTACCGGTTTTGCTATTTCAGAAAGTATTAGGAAGGGATCAGGACCACAGGTCCTCGTCGGTCAGTTCTTTTTTCTTTGGTTGATTTTTGTCCCCATCCTCATCCTTTTGGGGCTGGTTGCCGTTGGGATCAGCCTTTTCATCCTCGTCAGCCTGTTCTTTGTCGGCAGCAGCATCAGATGCGGTGGTATCTGTACTGTCTTTACTGTCGACATTCTCAGCCTCTTCGTCAGGAGTTTCTTCTTCGCCTGCTTTATCTTTGTCAGTACTTACTGCTGCGACGCTCTCATCATCGGAGAAACTTTCTTCTTCGCCCTCCAGATGAGGGGCATACTCATTGACCGTGATAGCGGCTCTCTGTTTTTTTACATGAGCACGAGTCCCCAGTACGATCATCATGATCAGACCGGCTAAGGCAAAAGCGGCGGAAGTAAAGACGGATACCGGGAAGTTGGTATTCCAGACTTTCAGCTGGTCGGTCCTCAGCATTTCGATGAACATACGGATGATGCCGTAGCCCATCATATAGATGCAGGCTACCTGTCCCTTGAATTTTCTGTGATCGAAAACGATCAGCATGATGACAAGGATGACCAGACAGAAGAAGGATTCATATAAGAAGCAGGGGTGTACCTGGATATAACGGACACCGCCCTTGGTAACGGTATGTTTGAGCAATTCGGGGGTAGTGTAGGCAGCGGTCTCGATGTTCAGCCTCATGGCAAAGGGGCCGTCCGTATATCCGCCGAAAGCCTCCTGGTTGAAAAAGTTGCCCCAGCGGCCGATGGCCTGACCGAGAATAAGACCGGGCATTGCCGTATCCATCATATCTAACATGTTCAATTTGCGGACTTTGCAGAAGATAGCCGCCGTTATAAGGGCTGCAATGACACCGCCGTAGATAGCCAGTCCGCCGTTCCGTAAGTTAAAGATGCTGGCAATATCTCCTTTATAATTATCCCATTCAAAGATAACATAATAGAAGCGGGCACCGATCAATCCGAAAATCAGAGCAAAAATCAGAAAATCGGTATAGTCATCCGGTTTCTGACCGGATTTTTTTGCCAGATGGCGGGCCAGAAGCAGGCCCAGCACAACACCCACGGCAATGATGATACCGTACCAGGCAACAGAAAAATCACCGATGGTAAAAGCTGTTTTACTTAAGTGTTGGATCTCGATCCCCAGATAAGGAAACCATATATCGGGCATAATTAATTCCACCTTTCAGGAAGAAATCTACTAAATCTTCCTTTTATATATCGGCATTCAGTATATCGCAATTCATTTGTGTTTGCAATGAAGAGAAAGAAGAGGGAAGCAGAGGCCGCTTTATGAAATTCGACCGTTTTCATTTATCGATAATTTTTACAACTGATAAAGAAAAATGAAATGTAGTTTTCAACAGCATCCCTGCATTTCAAAATAATTTTAAAAACAACATGTGTTTTACAGAAACAAGTCATATTTTTTGCACTTAATTTTCGAAAAAAAGTTGCAATATTTGAATTACTGTATGCACTAGTCAACAAAAAGTAGACACATTTTTGCAAATCAACACTTAGATTTTTTGGCAGTACTCGCGATATTGCTTTGGTGTCAGGTAATGCAAAGAG
>OMYN01000027.1 GCA_900315265.1 uncultured Eubacteriales bacterium | reverse complement strand
TCTTTGCATTACCTGACACCAAAGCAATATCGCGAGTACTGCCAAAAAATCTAAGTGTTGATTTGCAAAAATGTGTCTACTTTTTGTTGACTAGTGCACATCTTGTCAAAAATCGTATTTTCAGATTTTTGACAAGATGCATTTTGCTATTTATGGAATATTATAGAAATAAAGAAAAATATTATATAAATAAATTATAAATATATTTAAAAGTAGTAGAGCCGACCTTTTTCGAGTCAAAAATAGCGTGACAAATCTTGTCAGCTTAAGGCTAATCCCGGAATTTGGCGAGATTTTTCGTTTTTTTGTTGTACAGATCTTGTCAAATTGTTATTAAATCGGAAATTTAACAACGTTCTCTGAATAAGGTCAATTCGACTACAGAAATAAGGGGTGTGAGAAACACGTAACTGTTTCTCCACACCCCTTTTTATACAACACTATTCTGCCTTATCCAGGGAGCGTGCCTTTTCAAAGTCAGTCGATCGTATCTGTCGCGATCCGGTTCATGTTGATATCGCGGACCGAGTAGCTGCCGTCCATCTTTCCGACGATAAGACCGCTGAAGGGAACGAAACCTTCCGGAAGGCCAAGTTTGTCCGTCAGTGCAGTATTTTGTGCCAAGGCGGCTACAGCGCCCCAGATCAGGCAATTTCCGACACCCAGATCGGTTGCGGCAAGCGCCATGTTTTCAATGATGCAGGCCGCGCTTGAGTAAATGGCGTTGGCTGCAGCCGGTTCCGGTGCCTTACCGGATACCAAGATCAGAGTCGGTGCCCCGTAAAGCGGATCCGAAGAAGGATTGCCGAACATAGTCGCTGCGGTTTTACGGATTTCGTTGAGCAGATCTTTATTTTTGATAACCGTGATGTGGAAGTCGGCAAAGCGTCTCATGCCTACGGGAGCAGCTTCCCCGGCCTTCAGGATCTCTTCAAGGTCAGCCTCGGATACCGGCTCTCCGGTATAGCTGCGGACGGACTTTCTGCTGCAGATGGTTTGTAAAGTATCCATGGTACACTACCTTCTTTCTTTTAAATCTAAATCGTTCTTATATTATCGTATTCTTTTCATCGGAGTTTTTCAATCGACAGCAGAGCAAATATTGTTGGAAGAAAATCAATAAATGCCTGTCATTGAGATTCACAATATGACCAAAGACTAGATTATCGGCGTGGTCGACAGCAGAAGTGTGTAAAATCACCACCATAAAATATGAGATTCACCACTGATTCGAATCCTCTTTTCATACATAATGGGCATGTAGGATGTGCTCATTCTGTTTTTACAAAAATCGGAAATCTATGGGGGGATATCATGATCAGTTTTGAATTGTACAATCCGGTAAAGCTTATTTTCGGTAAAGACTCGCAGAAAAAAGTGGGCGAGAACATCAAGCCCTACGCGGACAAAGTGCTCCTGGTCTACGGAGGAGGCAGTATCAAAAGAAACGGCCTCTATGATGAGGTCATGGTTTCCTTGGACCGGGCGAGGGATCAAAGTCGTGGAGTTTCCTGGCATCCGGCCTAATCCCAAGGTATCGCAGATCCGGGAGGGGATCGACCTTTGCCGCAGAAAAATATTTCATACGCTGTAGCGGATATGATGAGCCACATCATGGAGCGCTATTTTACCAACACGACCCATTCTGAAGTCATCGACGGCATGTGCGAGGGCCTGCTTAGGGTCATCATCAAGGAGGCCCGGTATCTTCTGCACCATCCGGGAGATTATGACGCCCTGGCGGAGCTTTCTTTGGCCGGCAGCAAGGCGCATGATGATTTTCTTTCCTCGGGAAGGGTCACCGACTGGGCCAATCATCCCATGGAGGAAGTGATCAGCGGCATGTATAATGATGTTGCCCATGGCGCCGGACTGTTGGTGCAGGATGTCATCAATATCTATCAGCTGGCTATGGAGGACTAAGAGCAGCTGCAGAGGGACCGACCGTTGAATGCGATCGAATTCGAATGAGGACTGAAATCCCCGCAAGTTTTGAAATTCAGGGCTTGCGGGGATTTTTCTATTATCCTATGTTTAAGGCTGGAAAGGAATCATTGAGGTGATTCGGTGCCGTTTGGGATTTCTGCTTTTTTGGCTTCATCGCCCATTCGTTTCCTGAAAAAGTCCACAAAGGCGCGGGAGGCATCGGAGTGGGGGATGTCTTTCATATAACAGAGGCTGACGGAGGTGCAGACCTCGGGCTCCAGGGGAATGGCTGCAAATGGAACGCCGTCAGACGGGGCCGTGCTGTAGGGGAAGGTGGCGTGGCGTCCCGGAAGCAGGGCAACGCAGTCGCTGTTAGTGACCATTTCCAGAATGCTGTCGATCCTGTGACTGTCGAAAACGATGTCCGGCATGAAGCCGGCGTCAAGGCAGAGTCTGCGGCTCAGATCGTAGAGGGATGAATTCTCCTTGATGAAGCAGAAGTGTTCATTCTTCAGGTCTTTCAGACTGAGGGAGGTCTCACCTGCCAGACGGTGCCGGACGGACATGACGGCAACAAGCCGGTCTGTGACATAGGGAATCCGCACGAATTGCTCGTCGAAACTGCTAGTTTCGTTTTGCTTTGAAGTCAGGTCCCGTACGAAAGCCAGCTCGCAGGTGCGGCTGATCAGGTCCTTCGTGAGATCGCTGGTATCCCCCTCCGCGACCTTTGTCCGGTAGCTGCCGCTATATTCGCGGTCGAAGTCAAGGATAAGCTCTGTCAGCCGGTACTGCGGCATGGCAGGGATACAGCCGATGGTGAGCACGCCATTGTCTCGGTCGAAAACGCGGCAAAGCTCTGCGGAATAGTCCACCTGTGCCTGGCTGATGCTGCGTGCGTAAGGAAGCAGCGCCTGTCCATAGGCTGTCAGGGACACGTGCCTGGTCGAACGGGTAAACAGCGGATATCCTATTTCCTTCTCCAGGGCGATGATGTGTTTGGACAGCGTGGACTGGTTCAGGTAAAGCCGGTCGGCTGCCTCCCAGTAATTCAGTGTGTCAGACAGGACGGTAAATTCGCGAAAGTAGTCCAGATTCAGACTCATATGCTTACCTCTTTTTTAATGTTCGTACATCAATTAATTCCATATTAGACTCAATCATAAAGAAAATGGAATTGTCTGTCAACCGGCGGCACCGTATGATGTGGAGGACGGGAAAAATGGAACATGAAGAAAAGGAGAGACAGGATGAGCGATCTATTGCGTTTTGATGCATCGAAATATGAAACCAGGACCCTGACGCTGGAGGGAAGGACGATCCGCTATCGCGCCTGGGAAGGAATCAATTATTGCGAAAGGCCGAAGAACAGCATTCAGAAGCTGAATATCTATGTACCGGAGGATTATTACGAAGGGGCGAAGCTTCACGGATATGACCTGGATACGGTGCCGATCTTCATGCCAAACACGGTCGGCGGATACATGGAGGGCCCCGCCATGAAACCCGGCGTGGATCATTTTAACGGACGGCCCAACGCGGCGTTTGAAGCGCTCTTTCACGGATATGTGGTCGCCTGCGCGGGGATCCGCGGACGGAACACAGGAAGGACTTCCAATGAATTCTTTGTGGGCGGCGATACTGCGTCGAATTCAGAGAACGGCAGTCTTGTCGGGCGCGCACCTGCTTTTATCGTCGATATGAAGGCGGCCATTCGGTATCTAAGGCACAATCAGAGCCTCGTCTCGGGCGATCCGGACCATATCATTACGAACGGCACCAGTGCGGGTGGGGCGCTCTCGGCCCTGACCGGCGCAAGCGGGAACTGCGCCGACTATGAACCTTATCTTCAGGAGATCGGCGCTGCAGAGGAGCGGGACGATATCTTTGCGGCGAGCTGCTATTGCCCGATCCACAATCTCGAGCATGCGGACGCGGCGTATGAGTGGCTGTTTCACGACGAGACGACCTGTCATAGGATGAGGCTGGAGAAGACAGGAGCCGGAGTGAGTATGGTGCCCGTGACCACGGAAATGGACCAGAAGCGGAAGGCTGTCTCAGAGGATCTGAAAAAGCTTTTCCCGTCTTATGTGAACTCCCTGGGACTTTCCGATCAGGACGGAAATGCGCTGACACTGGACGAAGACGGTGAGGGGAGTTTTCGCGACTATGTAGCGAAAAAGATCATAGCCTCTGCGCAGAAGGAGCTTGTCACACACAGCAGTGCGGCAAAAAGGGGTCTTGTTGTCCCCGGGTCGGAGGTCGAAAAGCAAACTTCTTTGACGATCAACAACGGCTGCGTCATCGGACTGGACTGGCCTTTGTACGTGAAGACGATAACCAGAATGAAGAATGCACCGGCCTTTGATGACATTGCCTTGAAGTCCCCGGAGTGCGAGGAATTCGGAGATGAAAAAGTCTTCGCGAGACATTTCACTTCATACTCTCAGGAGCACTCGGACGTACCCGCTGAACTTGCCGATGCAAAGATCGTGAGGATGATGAACCCGACGAGCTTTCTGGAAAAGGAATCTTCCCATACAGCTGCGGACGCTCCGCTTTCCACAGTCGCCCCGCACTGGCGCATCCGCCACGGTGCGTTCGACCGCGACACAAGCCTAGCGATCCCGGTGATCCTGGCCCTGCTGCTTGAGAAACAGGGCAAAGATGTCGACTTCTTTCTTCCGTGGGACCTGCCGCACAGCGGCGATTACGACCTTGACGAACTCTTCGCCTGGATCGACGGCATCTGCCGGTGACAAAAAAGAGTAAAAGAACTGGCCCCGTGACACGCCCATGATACAGGAGGATATGATGATGGACAGCAGGCAGATTGACAGTCTCAGGTCGGCACTGGAGTTTCTAAAGGGGCAGCCTGGACAGCTTATAGTGACAGATACAGAGGTTGACCCGGAGGCGGAGCTTTCAGGGGTCTACCGCTATGTCGGAGCCGGCGGGACGGTGATGCGGCCGACAAAAGTGAACGGGCCGGCTATGGTTTTCAATAACGTGAAAGGTTTTCCGGATGCGCGCGTGGCCATCGGGCTGATGGCAAGCCGGGAACGTGTGGCGTGGATGTTCGGCTGCAGAAAAGAAGAACTGGGGCATCTGGTCATGAAATGTGCCGCCTCCCCGATAGAACCGGCCGTAATGGGGAAGGATATTCCAATGGGAGAGGTGCCGGTGCAAGAGGTGGTGCATCTGGCGGGGGACCCGGATTTTGATCTGAATCGGATCATCCCGGCGCCGAAGAACACTCCGGATGATGCGGGGCCGTATATCACGCTGGGCATGTGTTACGCAACGCATCCGGACACCGAAAGGAGCGACGTGACGATCCACCGCATGTGCATCCAGTCAAGAGACGAATTGTCCATTTTCCTGCAGCCTGGCTCCAGGCACATCGGGGCCATGGCAGAACGGGCGACAGAATTGGGAATCCCACTGCCGATTTCTGTTTCCATCGGTGTCGATCCGGCTATCTCCGTGACCAGCTGCTTTGAACCGCCCACCACGCCGCTTGGCTTCAATGAACTTTCCATCGCCGGCGCTCTGCGACATCATCCGGTGGAGCTGGCTCCCTGTCTGACGATCCGGGAAAATGCAATCGCGAATGCGGAGTATGTGATCGAGGGGGAGATCCTTCCGGGCAGCAACCACGTCATCGAGGACCAGAACTCGCACACGGGATATGCGATGCCGGAATTCCCGGGCTACAACGGGAAGGCAAGCCATGAGTGCTGGCTGTTAAAGGTGAAGGCTGTAACGCACAGAAAACATCCGATCATGCAGACCTGCATCGGTCCCAGCGAGGAGCATGTCAATATGGCAGGCATCCCGACGGAAGCCTCCATTCTAACCATGCTTGAGAAGGCCATGCCGGGCAAGGTAAAGAATGTATACGCGCACCGCTCGGGCGGAGGCAAATATCTTGCCGTCCTTCAGGTATGCAAGGCAGTCCGCACCGACGAAGGCCGGCAGAGACAGGCCGCGCTGCTTGCATTTTCCGCATTTCCCGAACTGAAGCATGTGATCCTTGTGGACGAGGATGTAGACATCTTCGACACAGACGATGTGCTGTGGGCGATGAACACAAGATTTCAGGGAGACCGGGACATTATCACCATTCCTGGTGTGCGCTGCCATCCCCTGGATCCATCGTCGAGTCCGGACTACTCCGGATCCATCTGCGACGTCGGGATCTCCTGCAAGACGATCTTTGACTGCACGGTACCCTTTAACATGAAGGAGCGGTTCCGAAGAGCTCATTTTCAAAAGATCGATATGGACAAGTGGAAGAATGTCCTGGAAAATTGATTTTTGCGGACGTCTTTGACAGAAGAAAGGAACACCTCTCATGAAGAGAATCATCGTCGGGGCAACAGGAGCAAGCGGATCGCCGCTCCTTATTCAGTGTCTGAAACTGATCCGCGAAGAGGAAGGGTATTCTTCTACGCTCATCCTGTCAGACAGCGCAGCGCTGACGCTCTCCTGCGAAACGAAATATTCAAGAGCGGAAGTTGAGGCACTGGCGGACGAAGTCTATGCACCGGACCGGATCGGGGCCGGTCCTGCCAGCGGAACGTACCCGGCAGAGGGCATGCTGGTCGTACCTTGCTCAATGAAAACGCTTGCCGGCATCCATGCCGGCTATGCCGAGAATCTTCTTCTTCGGGCGGCGGATGTGACACTGAAGGAACAGCGTCCCCTCGTACTTGCCCTTCGCGAGTCACCTCTTTCTCCCATTCATCTCCGCAACATGCAGGAACTCTCTATGATCCCCGGCGTACACATCATTCCGCCAATGATGGAATTCTACACGAGACCGCAGACTATCGAAGAGATGACATATCACATTGCTGCCCGCCTCGTCGCACCTTTCGGCATTCAAGCTCCGGCATTTCACCGCTGGGCAGGAGTATGATGAAAGGACGGTTCTTTTGATACTGTAACATTTGAGGGGTGGCTTCATGCAAGAGATTCAGCTTTGTAAAAGGGTGCTCGGCTATCCAATCACGCTGCGATGTACTCTTCTTGATGAGGGGATCCATGTTTTGATTACGGGCGGATGCCGCACACATGTCGGAGCTGTAACGACAGCGTGGCCGGTGAGGACGATCCTGCGTGAGTCACACCGGGATAATGTCGTGTCGGAAAAAGCGGCACAGGTGTTCTATGATTTTATGGAGTGCCCTGTCACGGTCTGTGCCGGGATTCATTATGACGATGTCTCTGCGGAGGATATCCGGGCAATTACGGATGCGGCAGAGGGGCTGGTCAGGCAGCTGATCCGAAAGCTGCAGGCAGAAGGAGATTCCTGATTTCTGTTTTTCAAACAAAAAAGCGCTGTCAGATCTATATCTGGCAGCGCTTTTGATATGACTGATTGATGATCAATCCTTGGGCTGGTAAGCATCCTGGTAGATGGACAGTATGTCTTCTTTGGTAAGCGGAACGAAAGATCCTCGGCTTCCGACTTCGGCTTTTTCCGCCATCTTGGGGAAGTGCTCGTCGCTGGTAACGCCGACTTCGTTAAGATACTGGGGAATGCCCATGGTCTCGACAAAGAACTGACGGGTCTTGGCGATGGCGGCTTTTGCGACTTCCATGTCGTTGTCACCCTCAAGATCCCATACATTGCGGCCGTACTCGGCAAAATAAGGAGCGGTTTTCTCGCTCAGGACATGCTCCATCCATACCGGCGTCAGGATGGCCAGGCCGATGCCGTGGGTGATATCGTAGAAGGCGGAAAGCTCGTGCTCCATAGGATGAACGCACCAAGCCGGCTGGGAACCGGCTGCTACCAGACCGTTGATGGCGTGGCTGGCGGCCCACATCAGGTTGGCGCGGGCATCGTAGTCATCCGGCTTTTCCAGGGCGATCGGTCCGTACTTGATCATGGTTTTAAGAAGGCCTTCCGCAAAGCGCTTCTGGATATCTGCTCCTTCGGTGAAGCTGAAATAACTTTCGAAGGTATGGCTCATCATATCGGCTGTGCCGGCAGCGGTCTGCTTCTTGGATACGCTATACGTATAGGTGGGATCAAGGACAGACATGGTCGGCTTGAGGCAGTCGGCAGCGGTACCCCATTTTTCATTCTTGGTCATATCGGAGATGACGGCGAACTGGTCCATTTCCGATCCGGTCGCGGACAGGGTAAGGACAGAGAAGATAGGCAGAGCTTCTTTGATTTTTCCTCCGTCAAGGACCAGGTCCCAGGGGTCTCCGTCATACTTGGCTCCGGCGGCAACGACTTTGGCGCAGTCGATCGTGGATCCGCCGCCTATAGCCAGGACCATGTCGATGCCTTCCGCTTTGCACATATCGACGCCGCGGCGGACGGTCTCGATCCTGGGGTTGGGCTCGACACCGGCCAGCTCATGGATCGTAAGTCCCGCTTCTTCCAGAATAGCGGTTGCTTTCTGATAGATACCGATCTTTTTGATGCTTCCGCCTCCGTAGACCAGAAGAACGTTCTTGCCGTAGCCGGCAAGCTCGGAAAGGTGGCTGATCTGATCCTTGCCGAAGTAGATCTTAGTCGGGACATGGAAACAGAAATTGTACATGGACATAATTAGATCCTCCTGTCAATCAAGTATTGAAAGAAATAGCTGCCTGTATTGTATCACAGGCACAAGGAAATACCAAAAACAGGCTCGGGCAGGCGGCTTTACTGAACATACCTGACTCTTGACATTTTAAAAGGGTATAGGGGAAAATAAGGTGGTCAAGCCTCATCTTTATGAATGATATGAAGAAGGTTATAAAACCTATGAAAAATCGTTTGGTCCGTTATATAGTCCTTGCCTATGCTTTTACCTGGCTTTTCTGGTGGGCGGATGCCATCCTGCTGTACGTAACGGGTCAGACTGTCGAAGATACCGTCCCCAGGATCCTGTTGGCCCTGGGAGCTTTGGGACCTGCTGCGGCTGCTTTGTGCTCGCTTGACTGCGGTTTTACCATGATCAAAGTCAAGGCGCTGCTTTTGGGCAGCCGTCATAAAAGAGTCATCCATGCCCCGGAGTATGCAGCAGGGGTCCGTGAAAAGCGACCTAAAAAAGGCTGGCTTTGGTTTTTTGCCGTCCTGGCCGGGGAAACGGCCCTGTGCGTCTTGTGCGCGGAAGGCATTACCAGGCATGATCCCCTGGCAGCGGCTGACTTTGCCCGCTGGCTTATCCTGTATACCTTTTTGGCCGGCAGCCAGGAGCTGGGCTGGAGGGGCACCCTTCAGCCTTTGCTGCAGAAAAAGCTGCCTTATCCCATGACGGTACTGACGGTCGGACTGGTCTGGGGCGTCTGGCACCTGCCCTTGTGCTTTATGACCGGTTTGTTCAACGGCCTTAGCGGCTTCGGACCGGCACAGTCCTTATTAATTTTTCTGCTGGCTTCATTGACGCTGTCTTTCTGGCTGGGAGCTGTTTATAATAAGACCAACGCGGTCATCTGGCCCATGCTTTTATACGGCTGGACAGGGGCGTTAACGGATCTTGTGAAACTGCGTCTGAACGGCAGAACCTTAGCCGCGGCGGCTTTATTTACGCTGATCTGCCTTGTCATCGGTATGACCGGTGCTGGAAATGAAGCCGTAAAGATAAAGAGGGAGTGATGACATGAAAGCCTTAGTTGTGTATTATTCCATGAGCGGCAACAGCCGCTGGCTGGCTGGGAAGATCGCGGATCTTCTTGGTGCGGAAACGGTAGAGCTGGTGCCGGAAACCGCCTATCCGGCCATCGGTTTTGCCAAATATCTCCACGGAGGCGGAGCAGCTCTTAAAAAGGAAGCCCCAAGACTTCAGACTTATTCTGTAGATTTATCAGATAAAGACCTCATCATTTTTGTGACTCCTGTTTGGGCGGGCTGCTTTGCACCGCCCCTGCGTACCTTTATCAATAATCAGGACCTGGCAGAAAACCACAAGGGTAAACGCTTTGCCTTTGCAGCCTGCAGCATGAGCGGCAGAGCGGGCAGGTGCTTTCAGCAGTTGAAAGAGGAATTGAAGCTGCCGCAGGATGCTTCTGTGCCGACTTTGTCCTTGATTTCTCCTAAAGACAAGAAAATGGCTGAAAACGAAGATAAGATCCGTTCCTTCTGTCTTGAGGTTAAACGATAAATGGCCATCCTTCTTTTCAAACAGCTGGTTCAGCTTTTTATTATGATCGCTCTGGGATTCGTGCTGGTGAAGAGCAAACTTCTCAGCTCAAAAGACAGCCGCATCCTTTCGGTCATCTGTATCTATCTGATCTATCCCTGTGTAATCGTTAACGCCTTTCAGGTGGACTATTCCAAGGAGATCGCCGCGGGTTTTACCCTGGCCCTTGTGGCAGCCATCCTGATCCATGTAGTTCTCCTGGTTCTGGTTGGGATATTGGGCAAGGCGCTGAGCCTGGACAATGTTGAAAAAGCGTCTTTGATCTATTCCAACGCCGGCAACCTGATCATACCGCTGGTGACTGCCATGTTCGGCCAGGAATACGTTATTTACGCCAGCGGATTTATGTTCGTGCAGACCTTTCTCATTTTTACCCACGGGGCTGCTCTGATGAGCGGGTCCAAAAAGTTCGAGTGGAAGAAGATCGTGACCAACGTGAACGTGATTTCGACACTGGTCGGGCTGCTGCTGTTCCTGTTCCATATCAAGCTGCCTGCCATGGTCAAGGGAGTGACTTCGTCCATGTCGGCCCTGGTGGGTCCGGTCAGCATGATCATGATCGGTATGATCCTGGCGGACGCCGATTGGAAGAGGGTGCTGACCAACAAGCGCATTTACCTGCTGACAGCTCTGCGTCTGATCGGGATCCCTCTGGTCATCCTGTGTCTTTTGAAATTCACGCCATTATACCAAATGGCTCCTGACGGCCGGACCATTTTGATGATCAGCCTGATGGCGACCATGACACCGGCGGCTTCCACCATCACCCAAATGTCGCAGCTTTACAACAACAAGCCCGAATACACGGCTTCCATCAATATCATGACGACGGTTTTCTGCATCGCGACCATGCCATTGCTGATTGCTTTGTATGAGCTTTGAAACTCTATGAACATTATTCCTGAACGAACGTTATTTCTGAACGAACGTGATTCCTGAATGAGCTATAAACCTGTGCGAACGATTTACCTGTACGTTTTTATAAGGAGAAGATTGTTATGAAACTTACGGACAATATCACCGGCCTGCAGCACATCGGCATTCCCACCAAAGATATGGACAAAACCAAAGCCTTTTATCAAAGCCTCGGCTTTGAGATCGCTCTTGAAACAGTATACCAGGGGGACCGGGTGGTCTTTTTCAAGCTGCATGCTCTGATCGTCGAAACCTATGAAAGCGACCAGGCAAACCCGGTCTACGGAGCCATCAACCACCTCTCTCTGAACGTTCTGGATGTGGATGATGTATACCGGCAGGTGACCGAGCTTGGCTACAAGGCGGTCGAAGGCCCAGCCCAGCTTCCTTACTGGACCAACGGGATCAAATATTTCACTATCGAGGGACCCAACAAGGAAAGAGTAGAGTTCAGTCAGTATCTGTAAGTGGTTTAAATGGCTGTGAGCCTCGTGTCTGATTCTTTGGGGGGCGGTCGGAGAACTTCCATTTTCTAGTCTTATTCCGGCCGGAGCCCCACTTCTTTTGTGTCTTGAGTCTGCCAGAGGAGGCCATTTTCCGGATTATAGTCCGATCAGGAAAGACCTTTTTTGGAATCTTGTTAATTTTCGGTTTTAAGGACAAGTTAACAAGATTTGTACACCTCAAAATGAAAAATCTTGTTAAAATCCCGGATTTCAGGATAGTTAACAAGATTTGTCACGCTTATTTGGGGCTTAGAAAAGGCCCGGTTCGGACAATTTGAACACTTACTTTTTTATGCTTAAGAGATATTTATCCACACATCATATTATTGCAAAAATGACTCTGAAAAATCTTGTTAACAACCCCGAAAAACCGATTTTTAACAATGGCCGCTTTTTTAGGCTGACAAATCTTGTTAACTAAGGCGAAAAGTCGAAATTTAACAAGATTTTTGAAAAATGGCTGTACAAATCTTGTTAAAAAATCAAAATCCCGGAATTTAACAAGATTTCAGCGTTCCCGGTCCCGTCCGGACTGGCTCCGTAGGGTCCGCTGTCTGGTTCCGGACCCTTCAAAGGCAAACACCCATCGCAGTTTCGACCTTTAAAACGCAAACACCCATCGCGGTCTCGACCCTGCAAACGCAAACAGCTAATAACGAGAAAACAGTTAAAAACGAACAAGCCCCTGAAATCAGCTTAATCAAGCCGTTTTCAGGGACTTCGTTTCATGCTTCGGCAAATGTCTCAATAAATTGCCGCCTCAAATTGTCTTAGCAAATCAAGGCAACTTACTTTTCGCAGAACAGTTCAATGGATTCGCCGGCGCCGCCTTCAACAAAAGCGCAGCGGATAGGCAGAACCGGATCGGACGGAATATCGATGTCGGTGGCTTCCGCGGTAACTTTCAGACCATACTCGCGGGCGGCTGCCAGAGCGGCGTCAACATCATCGGTCGCCAGAGCGATATGATCGACGATACCGTAGGTGCGGCCGGGCTGAGCATCAGCAAAGAACTCGATGATACCATTTCCGGCATCGACCATAGCACCGGCGGTCTTGCCCTCGCCCCAGTAGCGGAGCACTTTCATCCCAAACAGATCGGTGTAGACCTTGATTGCCTTATCCATTTCTTCCTGCCCGTTGCAGCGAAGAGCGGTATGCGCCAGACCTTTAACAAATTTCATGTGGATTACCTCCTTAAGATGGACCGCTTTCGACGGTTCAAAATCGCAATTATTATACCATAGAATAACTGCCGGATACAGACGGAGCCTGACAGCTGGTGATAAATGCCTTAAAGCTGGCAGGGACCTCATACAAAAAATAATTGATGCGGGTCAGGATATTGCGGGTCGAAGCCGGATAAGTGGAAATCTGGACACCCAGTCGTTTTGCAAGATAGCGGATGCGGAAAAGATGGTATTCGCTGGAGCAGACTACGATGACCGGCGCTTCTTTCTTGTCCGTAAGATCGGCCCCGCAGTCCTTTTCGATCAGGGCAAACGAATTTTCCAGATTTTCCTTGGTACTGCTGCTTTGATCATCCAGGATGATCCGGTCCGGGCTGATGCCTTGAGCCTTAAAAAAGTTTGCCATACAGGCAGCTTCGCTGATGTCCTCGCCGCTGCCCTGTCCGCCGGAGCAGACGACTTTGCTTTGGTCATTAGCGGACAGCAGCCGCAGGGCAGCCTGCATGCGCTCGGTCAGAGCGGGAGAGGCCTTGCGTCCGTAAACGGAAGCCCCCGGAACGATGACATACTCATAAGAATAAGAGGACGTCGGGCTTTCCTTAAGACTTTGTGCCTTTTTATCAAAATCGCCCTGTGAGGCCAAAAAAATGGGAACTTCCGAAAATAAAAGACCCACCATGCCCAGGCCTAAAAACAGGAACATCAGGCGGCGCCACCACCTGGACAAAAACAACAGCAGCCCGATCAGAAAGATCAGGGCCCCTATCATGTACATGGCGGTCGCGAAAATGATCAGGATGATTCCGACAAGCATCAAAAAGATCGAAAAAAGGAGCATAAGCACCTCCCTTTGAAAGTTATTGATTTTGCCTATATATGCTTATCGTAACGATTTTTCGATAAATTATCAAGAGAAAGCTTGGTTATGTGCAAAATGCGTAATATCTGCGAAAAAACGTTACAATTATTGACAAAACCGACAATGCTTATTATAATTTTAGTAACAATGTGTGCGGACTATGGGCCGTATGAATGATTGAAAGGAGAATATTATGGCAAGTATCCTTGACAGATTTAAGGAAAATACCGATGGCGGCAAGGTCGATTACAACACCCTGCCTAAAATGAAGATCGGTATCATCGGCTGCGGCTGGATCGCCGAAGCTCATGTAGCCAGCTATAAAATGTGCCCCGATGTCGAGATCGTAGCGGCAGCGGATCTGGTTCCCGGCAAAGCAGAGGCATTCTGCAAAGCACAGGGTCTCGAAGGCGTTCGCTGCTATCCCGATCATAAATCCATGATCGATAACGAGCAGCTTGACGCGGTTTCTGTATGCACTTACAACCGTACCCATGCAGAGTGCACCATTTACGCTCTGAACAAAGGGATCCCGGTACTGTGCGAGAAACCTATGGCAGTAACCCTTGACGAAGCCGTTGAAATGCGCAAAGCCGAAAAAGCTTCCGGCAAGATCCTGTCGATCGGCTTCCAGCCCCGTCTTGACGCCAACATGCAGATGATCAAGAAGATCGTCCAGAGCGGCGAGCTCGGCAAGATCTATTACATTCAGACCGGCGGCGGCCGCCGCCGCGGTATCCCGACTCCTTACGGAACCTCCTTTATCGAGGACAAGACCGCAGGTATCGGCGCGCTGGGTGATATCGGCTGCTACAGCCTTGATATGGTCCTGAACGCTGTTGGTTATCCCAAACCGCTGACCGTTTCCGGTTATAAGAGCGCTTATTTCGGAACCCGTCCGGATTATTATCCGACTCATCCCGAATATGCTGAGAAATTCACCGTTGATGATTTTGCAGCAGCCTTTGTTCGTCTGGAAGGCGGCATCATCCTTGACTTCCGTATTGCATGGGCTATGAACCTGGATACTCCCGGTGACACCATCATCCTGGGTACCGAGGGCGGCCTGCGTATTCCTTCTACCGAGTGCTGGAACGGCACCACCGGCGGCCCCATGAAGATTTATCATGAGGTTTGCGGCGAACAGGTAGAGACCGTTATCCCCGAGATCGAAGACGACACCAACCTGCTCTTCTATAAGAAGATCCGCAGCTTCCTGGACGCTGTTCGTTTCGGCGGCAAGGCTCCTGTTCCTACCGAGCAGATCATTTACAACCAGGCTATTATCGATGGTATCCGTCGTTCCGCAGAGTGCGGCCATGAGGTTTCCATCGAAGTTCCGGAAGTCTGATCTGGGAGGGCTTACCGGTAATCAATAAATCAGCGTAAGCTGAAAAAGCCATATGGGGTCATAAGACCCGGGCGGAGGGATCTGCCCGGGCCTTATGCGTTAAAGAGGTTTAGAACATGAAAGAAATCCACGAATCAGAAGAAGATTATTTAGAGAAGATTCTGATGCTGAGCTACGAGATGAAGGATGTCCGGTCGATCGATCTTGTCAAAAAAATGGGATTCAGCAAGCCGAGTATCAGCGTCGCGGTCAAAAACCTGGAAAAAGCAGGCAAGATCACCCGTGACGATAACGGCTACATTACTTTGACAGAAACCGGACGTCAGATCGCGGAGCGTATCTATGCCCGCCACATCCTGCTGACAAAATTGCTGGTCAAGTTAGGGATCGATGAGGATGAGGCCGTTCAGGAAGCCTGCCGGATCGAACATGATATCAGCCAGAACACCTACGAAAAATTAAAGAAACTGGCTGATGATTATCATTTACTGGACGAAGACGGTGACATAGTCAAAGAATCTGAATAAATCTGTATGACGGAGACTGACATGGAAAAGAATGAAAAGGCCGCGGCGGCTGCAGGTGAAAATACAGGTGTGCGGACAGATCCGAAACTGAAAAAAGGCCTTGGCTTCTGGGATCTGATGGGTATCGGAGTCGGGCAGATCATCGGTTCCGGCATCATGGCCCTGACCGGTATCTGCATAGCTCTGACCGGGGCGGGCACTCCTTTGGCTTTCCTGGTTTCGGCCGTATTGGTCATTTGTCCTGACCTGGTGCTGGCGGTGCTGGGCAGCGCGGTCCCGGCCACGGGCGGTATGTATACCTACGTGCGGGATTATATAGGACCCAAGACCGGTATCTATTATCTGGCCCTGCTGGTAGCCGGCCAGCTGGTTCTGGCTATGTTCGGCATCACTTTTGCAGAGTATTTCGTCGGCCTGGTGCCAGGCGCCAATAAAACGCTGGTTGCCTTTATCGTGCTGACGGTCTGCTTTGTCACCAACCTTTTAGGTGTCGACTGGGCCGCCAAACTGCAGAACGTACTGGTCATCGTACTGGTAGCTGCCATGGCACTTTTTATCATCTTTGGACTTCCCAAAGTTAACTGGGATGTTTTCAAGGGCGGTATCAAGACCCTGATGCCCAACGGTTTTATTAATTTTATGACCGGAGCGTCCCTGCTGACCTTTGCGACCGGCGGAGCGGAATTTTTAAGCGAGCTTGGCGGCGAGATGAAAAATCCCGGCCGCGACCTTCCCAAGGCTATGATCGCCAGCACGGCGGCAGTCGCCGTCATTTACGCCTTCATCGGCATCGTAGCCGTCGGTGTCCTGCCCATAGATGAAGTGGCTGGCCAAAGTCTGGTCAAGGTCTCCAATGCTATCTTCCCCAAACCGCTGGCTGTCTTCTTCATCATCGGCGGCGGCATGTTCGCGGTCGCGTCTACTTTGAACGCCACCTTTACCTGGTGCACCAAAGGCCTTTTGATCGCGGCGGAAGAAGGGTGGCTGCCTAAACCTTTCGCGGCTGTCTCCAAACGCGGTACTCCCTGGGTGCTGCTGACCATCTTCTACGTGATCGGCGCCATTCCCATCCTGACCGGTATGGACATCGAAACCGTATCCCGCCTGGGAAACGGCGTGTCCCTGATTTATGTTCTATTCCCCATTTTTACAGGGTATCTTATCTATAAAAAGAGTCCCCAGGCCATGGCCGCGTCGCAGTTTAAGATCGGCAAAAAGCCACTGTATGTGCTGACCACCATCGGCCTGGTCGGCTATATCATTGCCGCGATCCTCAACTTCAGCGACATCGAAAACGCCTGGCAGGCCATGCTGATCTTCAGCGCCGTGGTGATCGTTTATGCCTGGCTGCGCGAGCGGACGCTCAAAAAGAGGGCCGCGCGTAAAGATTGACCTCCCAGCAGGGAAAACAAGGGTGGCGCCGCAGGAAAAACTGATACTGCGGCAGCCACTTTTTTAATTTCAGAGGAAGGGTGAACAGGTCCCCGCTTTTGTGATAAACGGCGATGTTGAGCTTGGGCTGCTGCCTTGTCAAAAGCTCCTTCAAACCGTCCAAAGCCTTCGCTTCCGCCCCTTCCACATCCATTTTCAGGTAGGAACAGGGCAGGGACAGATCATCGACCCGGTAAAAATGGGTAAGGCGGCCGGAAGCCTGCAAGCCGGCGGAAGGCTGCCTGCCGGCGGCTTCTGTGCCGGTTTCAGACACGAAAGAATTTCCGGCCAGATGGCTGCCCCGTCCGTGATTATCATTCAGATATCGGTCCTGAGTAAGGGCCCCGACGCCTCCGAAATAGAGGGAAACGTCATGAAGGCCGGCGGTCTCCACGTATTGAGACAGCTTTTTGAAGCTGTGCCTTTCCGGCTCAAAAGCGCAGATGGAGTGATAGGAAAAAGAGGAAGGGCCTCCCGGTACGTGAGATAAAAATTCCCGGATGGTGTCCCCGTTATAAGCGCCAAGGTCTATATAATCTTCCCCAGACCCTAAGGGGATCAGCCGGCTGAAGACTTCTTCTTTATCTGATTCACAGGCAAAGAGAGGTTCGATCGAGCCGGTCATTTTATAATCGATGATCTGATCGAAGACCCTCTGGGAATCCTCATCAGCCCAGATGGCCCGCGCTTCTTCGATCCGGTCCCGGTTGGCTGACAAAAAGTCCCTGTCGAAGACTGGTCCTCCGGCTACAGGGACGTCGGGCATAAAAAGAGGATGGCGGGCGGCAATGTCCAGGACACGGCTTTTCAGCTGGGGCAGGTGGGAGCCGAAGGCCACGGCCACCGCAAACTGTCCGACAGTAGTTTCCAGCTGGGACAAAGTCCGGCAGGTAAATCCCTGAAAAGTCTGACCGCGGTAAAATTCGTCAGAGACAAAAATACCACAGATCCGGATACCGCGGGCCCGGCAGACAGCCAGGATCTTATCGGCTCCGTCGCCGGTGCCGTACAGGTAAAGGGGGAGGGGACAGGCCTTGAGGCGGTCCCAGACGTCTTGGTCGTATTGGGTGTAAAGCTCGGTGTTTGCTTTTAGCATGGTTTTCCTTTTAAGATTCGTTTAGGGCGGTAGTCACAAGGCAGGCGCTGTGGTATAATGCCCACAAGCAGCCCGAGGAGGGTGCGACTTGTATTTTAAGGCACGGTCCGGCGTTATTACGCGGCGGGACCGGGAAGGAGCCAATTATGACAGACGAGAAGAATTTACCGCAGGATCCCGACGAGGAAGACGATAACATCTTGGAACTGGTCGGCGATGACGGCCAGACCGTTCAGTTCGAACTTTTGGATGTTGTTCCTTACAAGGATCATGAATATATCGTTGTTGTTCCCAACACGGGGGACGAGGAAAATGACAGCCAGGTAGAGATCTACTTGATCAAACCCGATGAGGGAGAGGAAACCGAAAGCTACGTTTCCATTGAGGACGAGGAGACCGAGATGGCTGTTTACAAAGAATTCCAGGAGCGCAACAAGGATATCTTCGATTTCGAAGACTGATCAGAAGGCACGGCCTCTGCGGGAGTCCTTTGCAGGCCCGGCGGAAGTTCCTGCGGGAGTCCTTTGCAGGCCCCGGCGGAAGTCCTTACGTGAGTCCTATCAGACCGACAAATTATAACACACCGGCGGCGAAAAGCCGAATCAAACGATCAGACCATCGGCCTGCCAGGGGCAGGGCCGGTGGTTTTTTCAGGTAAAAACGCATGAAAACACATATCATTTTCGACCTGGACGGCACTCTGACCGACTCCCAGGAAGGCATCACCAACTGCGTCCGCTATGCCCTGGAATCCTTCGGGATCCATGAAACCGACTACAGCAGGCTCTGCCTCTTCATCGGCCCGCCTCTGGACGCTTCCTTTAAAGAGTTTTACGGTTTTTCCGACGAGGATGCTCAAAAAGCGGTCAAAAAATATCGGGAGCGGTTTGAAACGGTCGGATTATTCGAAAATCGGCCCTATGACGGGATCGTAGACATGCTCCGCCTTCTCAAAGATTCCGGCAGGGTCCTCTGTGTTGCCACCAGCAAGCCGGAGAAATTTTCCCGGCGCATCCTGGACCATTTTGGCATGACTCCGTATCTGGACTGCATCCTGGGCAACTCGATGCACCTTCAAGTCGAAAAATCGGACATGATCAAAAAGATCGTGGACCTGTACGGGATCTCCAAAGAGCAGGCGGTCATGGTAGGAGACCGCAGATTTGACGTTGAGGCCGCCCACAAGGCTGGTGTGGACTGCATAGGCGTGTCGTACGGTTTTGCGCCGGAAGGGGAGCTTGAAAAGGCCGGGGCCGACCATATCGTGGATACGGTCCCCCGGCTTACCGAACAACTGCTTAGTTTATAGATTATGTAAGTGTAAATCAAAGAAGCCGGCTGTGCAGGCACAGCCTCAGAAACAATTCACAAAATATTCACAGTCAATCCATTGAATTTCAATTGTTTAGAAGTAAAATGTTTTTAATCCTCAATATATAAAGGAGGCGATTTACGTGGAAGAAGTACAGCCGCCCAAAAGGCCGCTATTTTATTATTTATTGATCGTTCTGACGATCATGATCCTGATCAATTTCCTGCTGATCCCTCGTCTGTATGAGCCTCAGTATACCGAAGTCAGTTACGGTCAGTTCCTGCAGGACATCAGCGACGGCAACATCTCTGAAGTCCAGGTGACCGAAGACGAGATCCTTTTCAAGGATAAATCCGATCCTCCGAACTATTACAAAACGGGCAAGATGGACGATCCCAACCTGATTGACCGCCTGCAGGAGGCCGGCATCACCAATTTCTCCGCCGAGATCCAAAAACAGGCCAATCCGATCGTTCAGTTTATCGTAGGCTGGGTACTGCCCCTGGTGATCTTTGTCCTGCTGGGCCGTCTGCTCATGAATTCGCTGATGAAGCGGATGGGCGGCGACGCCTTCGGAGGCGGGAATGCCATGTCCTTCGGCAAGTCCAACGCCCGCATCTATGTACAGTCCACCGACGGCATCCGCTTTTCGGATGTAGCCGGCGAGGAAGAAGCTAAAGAACTGCTGCGTGAAATTGTCGATTATCTTCACAATCCGCAGCGCTATACCGCTATCGGCGCTACCATTCCCAAAGGCGCGCTGTTGGTAGGCCCTCCGGGAACCGGTAAAACCCTGCTTGCCAAGGCGGTAGCCGGCGAGGCCAACGTCCCCTTCTTCTCGATCTCGGGTTCCGAGTTCGTTGAAATGTTCGTCGGCATGGGCGCTGCCAAGGTCCGCGATCTGTTCAAGCAGGCCAACGAAAAAGCACCCTGCATCGTCTTCATCGATGAGATCGATACCATCGGTAAAAAACGTGACGGTATCAACAGCATCGGCGGCAACGACGAGCGGGAGCAGACACTGAACCAGCTGCTGACTGAGATGGATGGCTTTAACGCCAACAAAGGTGTTATCATCCTGGCTGCCACCAACCGTCCCGATTCTCTGGACCCGGCCCTTTTGCGTCCCGGCCGTTTTGACCGCCGCATCCCGGTCGAGCTGCCCGATCTGCAGGGACGTATCGATATTTTGAAAGTTCATGCCCGCAAGGTCCGTATGGCTGACAATGTTGATTTCGGTGCGATCGCCCGTATGGCTGTCGGGGCTTCCGGTGCCGAGCTTGCCAACATGATCAATGAAGCAGCCCTTCGCGCGGTCCGTAACGGACGTCAGTTCGTGACCCAGTCCGATCTGGAAGAATCCGTCGAGGTCGTTATCGCCGGATATCAGAAGAAGAATGCGATCCTGTCGGAAAAAGAAAAACAGATCGTTTCCTACCATGAGATCGGCCATGCTCTGGTGGCCGCTATGCAGACTGATTCCGCACCGGTCACCAAGATCACCATCATCCCTCGTACCAGCGGAGCCCTTGGCTACACCATGCAGGTGGATGAGGATGAGCATAACCTGATGACCAAAGAGGAAATCGAAAACAAGATCGCCACTTTGACAGGCGGACGGATCGCTGAAGATCTGATCTTCCACTCCGTCACCACAGGCGCTTCCAACGATATCGAGCAGGCGACCAAGTTAGCAAGAGCGATGGTGACCCGTTTCGGTATGACCGATGAGTTCGGCATGGTGGCTTTGGAGACAGTCAATAACCAGTATCTGGGCGGCGACACGTCGCTTGCCTGCTCGCAGGATACGGCAACGGCCGTCGATAAAAAGGTCATCGAAGTCGTCAAGACCCAGTACACCAAGGCCGAAAATCTGCTGAAAGGCCACTTAATGGAGCTGAACGCGCTGGCTCATTACCTTTATCAGAACGAAACCATCACGGGTGAAGAGTTCATGAATGTGCTGAAACAGGAACAGGCAAAGAAAGCCCAGGCTGCGGCAGCGCAGCAGGCCGTAACGGTCGAAGCCAAAGATGTCCCCGCTGATCCGGCACCTTCCGCGGACGCAACTGCACAGGGTGCAACTGCACAGGGTGCAGGTGCACAAAGTGCAGGTGCAACGGATACGGCTCCCTGGAACCGTCCTCAGCAGTAAAGACTTATAATTAGGAACTAAAACTTCCCATAGCAAAAATGGGCTTCGCACCTTGAAAACTCAATAATACAGGCAATCAGATAGGATCTTTATGCCGCCAAACCCGCCTTTGCCAGCGAATTACGGATATACTCCGGAAGCTGACCGACAAACATCTCTATGAGCATAGCAAGTTGTTCTTCGGTTGGCTGAAAAATAGCAGAAATACTTTCTATCATGGCAGTTATGCAAGTTGTTCTTCGGTTGGCTGAAAAATAGCAGAAATACTTTCTATCATGGCAGTTATGATGATCTGGAAAGATTCGCCAAAGGTGATATCCGCCAGCTCGTCCGTGAAAAAGTAGAAGATCTCTCCAAGCGTTCTGTCGTCCTTGCTCCGCCGCTGTTCCATGGAGATCATCAGATATCGAGTAAAAACGATCGCCACATGCGCGGTCAGGGCATCGTATGAAAGGCTGTGGCATTCCGATATCAGTTGCAGATAGGACTTGCATGTCTTAAAGAATACCTCAATCTGCCACCGCTTTCCGTAGATCCGGATGATCTCTTCTTCGGACAGTTCGGGATTTGTACAGATGAAAGCAATCCAGTCTTTC
>OMYN01000030.1 GCA_900315265.1 uncultured Eubacteriales bacterium | reverse complement strand
TTTTGACGATTTTATCGAGCTTTCCTTGCATCTATTTTACCATAAAACCAGCTCAAAGTCTCTTGTTTTCAGGAGTTCTGAGGGCTGCAGTAAACACTACATACCAATAATCGAATCCATTTAATCGTTTAGCTTTAACATTTCTAGCGACCGCAGCACATGAATGCATATCTAAATTTTTGTTGTTGTATTCTAATTTACCCTCAGATGTCAGCTTTGCAACAGGAATACCGTCCTTAAATGAAAATGGCTCTCCAGGATGAAATACACCTGCTTTAATCATCTCATCCATACTTACTTTGATTGGCCTAATATCAAAAGTTGCATTAGATAAATCCGAATCATCAAATGATATGTTTTTTATCCTTTGTGTACCATATTCACAGTATTTTTATCTCTTTCAATCATGATATACTGTCGACCGTGTCTTTTGGCCATTGCGGCCGTAGTCATGGTTCCGCCAAATGGATCAAGAACAATATCATTAACTTTGGATGATATTAAAACGATTCTTTCTAATAGTTCTTCAGGCTTTTGTGTGCTATGAAGCTTGTTTCCATCATTATCTTTTATGCGTTCGTTGCCTGAACAAACACTTATCCTCCAAACAGAGCCCATTTGTTTTCTAACCCCCGAAGTAAATTCATAATCCTCAACGTTGTCGTGATTAAGCTCTTTGGCTGTTTTGTAATTAAAAGTATATTTTGAAGTTTTCGATTTTGTTGCCCAGATAAGTGTTTCATGGCTGTTATTAAGTCGTGTCCCCATAAAGTTTGGAGTAGGATTCTTTTTATGCCATATAACATCATTTATAATCCAGAATCCGAGGTCCTGCATTATGGAGCCAATCGTATAAATACATTGCATTCCGCCAATAACCCATATTGAACCGTTTGGTTTTAACACTCTCTTGCAAGCAGAGAGCCATTGTCTCGTGAAATGCTCGTAATCGGAAAGGGAATCGAATTGATCCCAATCATCGTCGCAGCCATCAAAGTCTGTTCCCTCAACTCTTTTCAAAATTCCCTCTGTTCTCATCCAATATGGAGGATCCGCAAAGATGAGATCAATACTATTTTCTTCCAACTTGTTTAATTCAACAAGAGAATCTCCGTTTATAATGATATTGCTCTTCATTCACCTCCTAACATATTGTCATCTTATTAAAGCTCGTATCCTAGATTATTTCAAGCCGCAAGTGATGCTTGAATATTTTTCCCCGTTGAAAAAAGTTCCGCACGAAGTTGGATATATTCTGGCTTATCCGAAATTAGTTTTGCGTAGAGTCTGGGTTCCTTATTCTTGATTATGATGAGAGCTTCAAGTATTTCTGTGCTTGTGTCAAAATCCGGTATCTCTAATACTTCTTGCGACCGCTCCATTTTATTTTGCATCAGATGAGAACATAATTCTCTCCAAATTTCTTCTTGATTAAATAATTCTGAAAATAATTCTCGCCCATATAGGATACGAATATTTACTCGTTCTAGGGATCGTTTGATAGCCTCTGATTTATAGTAGTTTTTGTTCTTCTTTAACCCATCATCGATAAACCACATTGTTGCGTCAATCAGACAGTTTGGATTCCTGTTTCTTAAAAGCGTGTATTTTTTTCTGAAGTTATCATACTGTCCTCGCTTTTTAGTGCTGTCATGATCATCCCTGATTTTTTGCTCTATCAAAAATACTGTGTTATCTTTTCTGAATACTTGATCTGCGCTTAGAGCATCACCGTTTTTATCTTTTCCAATGTTCTTATCCAAGTTAATATAACCCATCCGTCCAATATAATCTGTAACAATGTCCTCCATAAAGTCTCCAAATTTGATTTCTCGACTTTGAGTAACATTTTGTATAAGTTTAGTTCTTGCGTTGCTGATCCTGAATATTCCCGTATATCGCCTTGGATTATTTATTACAGTTTCAAGAAGTTCGAGATTAAAATCAATGTCTTCTCTTATCCTTTCATTTAGCCGTGTTTTAAATTCTGCATACGATATCATTTGCCTCCTTGCTCTATTTCATTATTTCATGTACAAAAAGCTATATATTATAGTTTATCAGAATGAAATAATCCCACAAAGCTTGGCCAGTAACGTAGTTCCAATAGACATTATTCTAGCAAAATCAGTTGCACTAGTTGCACTATTATCGGGGATAATCCCACCGCGTACGCATTTTAATGCCCTGTTTCTTCAGGCAATCCCGAATCGTTTGCTCGCTCACGCCGAACCGTTTACCTATCTCCTTAGATTTCATTCCAGCCTCGTAGAGCGCCGCCGCCTCTGCCGGGTCGAATATTTTTTCGGATTTCACAAGCGTTACCGTCACGCCATTCCGTTTCAGCACTGCGCTAACCGTTGAGCGGTGGCATCCAAATGCCTCTGCCAGATCGTATACCGTTTCGCCAGCGTGGTAACGTCGCATCATCTCTGACACTTCTTTTTCCGAGAATTCATGTTTTTGTTGCTGTCTAATGGTTTTTATTGTATTATTTAGGTCATACGAGAGGTCGACCAGTTCATCATCTATTTCAGAATTAACAGGGGTAGAAGCTTTAATTTGCTTGACTTTTTGAGCAAGCATTTTATAGTTCGAGTGTGGCCCCGTTAGTCCCACTGAAGTCTTATGTAAACATCGGCGTAAGGACGTTTACATAAGACTTTTTTACTATCTGTCTGTTTTATACTTTTACCGTTATCGGCGTCGTGCTAAAGCGTGAAGAATGAAATGCGGGCGGATATGGTCAGGGTGTTAATGTGAGGGAAAAGAAATGGCAACAATCAAAGTAGGAATGCTCGGGATCGGTACGGTGGGACAGGGGACTTTCCGTGTCCTTACTATGAACTACGACAAGATCTTAGCCAGTACCGGCCTGGATATTCAGATCACCAAAATCTACAACCGCCACCCGGAACTTGACCGGGGGGTCGATGTGCCGGAAGGGGTCTACACCACCGACGTGAACGATATCCTGAAAAATCCGGATATCGATATCGTAGTTGAGCTGATCGGAGGAGTGGAACCGGCTTCGACGTTTATCAAAACGGCTCTTGAAAACGGAAAAAGCGTCGTGACGGCTAATAAGGCGGTCATCGCGGCGCGCGGCCAGGAGCTGGCGCAGATCGCCATGGACCATCACGTACTGCTGCGGTTTGAGGCGGCTGTATGCGGCGGCATTCCTATTATTACTTCGATCACGACGGCGCTTCTGTCGAACCATTTCGAAGAGCTGCAGGGCATCCTGAACGGTACGACCAACTTTATCCTGACCAAGATGGAGGAAGAGGGACTGTCTTATCAGGAAGCCCTTGGGATGGCCCAGGAGAAGGGCTTTGCCGAGGCGGATCCGACAGCGGATGTGGATGGGCTGGACGCTGCTAATAAGCTGTCGATCCTGATCTCGCTGGTGTTCGGGATCTCGGCGCCGCCGGCTCAGATCCCCACCCGCGGTATTTCCAACGTGAGCTCGATCGATATGGATTTCGCGTCTGAAATGGATTTCCGTATCAAAATGCTGGCGTCGGCCAAGGAAGAGAATGGAAAAGTGTATGCGGCCGTATCGCCGGCTCTGGTCCCTGTCGATCATCCCCTGGCTTCGGTTGCCAATGAATTCAACGCAGTCTTTCTTACCGGCAACGCGGTGGATGATCTGATGTTTTACGGCCGGGGAGCCGGTGCCATGCCGACCGGAAGCGCAGTGGTCGGCGATGTGATCGGTGTTGCCAGAAAGTTTGAAAAAGATTCGGATTATGATCTGGTCCCTCAGCTCCGCTATGACGGAGGCCTGGATTTTGCCGGCGAAGGATCCGGACGCTATTATGTGCGTATGACGGCCCCGGATCAGCCAGGTGTCCTGGGACGTATCACGACCATTCTGGGCTGGCATAATATCAGCATCGATACGGTCGTACAGCGGCCGCAGAAAAAAGCCAAGGGGCAGAGCAGTACGGCTCCCGGCAGCGCGACCCTGCTCTTTATTTTCCAGAAAGCTGAGAAAAAGGTCATTGACCGGGCCCTTTCCGAGATCTTGTTGGATAAGGCCGTTACCTCGGTCGAGAATGTGATGAGGGTCGTGGAAGAATAAGGATCCATGAAGATATATTTTATCAGGCACGGCGAAACGGACTACAACCGTAAAAAGCTCTTTCAGGGGCAGGTAGACATTCCGCTGAATGAAAACGGTATCGAGCAGGCTCAAAGAGCCGCTAAGGTAGTGAAAAAGATGGGACTTAGCTTTGATTATGCTTTCAGCAGTCCCTTATCCCGCGCTTATCGGACCGTTGAGATTGTTGCGGCTGCAGGCGCTGCCCGGGCTGATACTCAGGTGGATACTACTGCGACCGATGCCGCGGCTGATTGCAATAATCAGGCGGCAGGCCAGGCAGCGGTTCAGGTCATCCCGGACCGCCGCCTGATCGAGATGTCCTTCGGAGCTTTTGAGCAGACTGACTTTCACGATTCGCCAAGGCTGGGGAATTTATTCAAGGATCCGCCCCAATATCAGCCGCCGGCCGGCGGAGAGTTTTTTACGGATGTTTCAAAGCGTATGTACTCTTTTTTGACGGATCTGAAAGAGGGAAAATTAGTTCCGGTAAAGGATGATACCGTGGTCCTGGCCGGCAGCCACGGAGCAGCTCTTCGCGGCATGCTGGTATCCATCGGGGCTCTGGATCTGACGGACATCTGGAAGATCCACATCCGCAATTGCACCATGTTTTTAGTGGAAACAGACGACACATCGCGTGGTTTTCATCTGGTCAGGAGGATCGACACCATACAAACCTGACAAGGGGCGATGTATGAGACAAGATCAGGCAAGTTGTATAGCAGGCAGCTGTCGTACTATTATGTGGCAGTTTAGTGTTTTGTGGGTAGTGGCAGTAATGGGAGTTTCTCATTACTGCCCTTTGTGTTTTAGGGGAGAGGGAGAAAGGGACAGGCTTTCCGAAAATACGTCTGTATTTGCTGTAACATGAGATATGGATGTAGTTGTTGGTGAGAACCTACATCATGATCTCGAGAAATCGATGATTAAGATGTAGCTGCCGGTGAAACTTTACATCCTAATTTGAGAAAATTGTAGTTTAGGATGTAGATGCCGTCAAAATCCTACATCCATAATTGAACAAATCGATGATCAGGATGTAGCAACTGGTAAAATTCTACATCCTGTTTTGGAATTAACAGTGATTAGGATGTAATTGACGGCTAAACCATACATCCTAATTTGAGAAAATCGTCGATCAGGATGTAAAACAGTTAGAAAGTAAATGCAGGGCAAATGGAAAGCAAACGATGAGCAAGAGATGAACGAACATAGGACACAGAGCAAGTGTGACAAGATCATAACCTGAGAAATAAGCCGAAACCAGTGAAGTGCGTAATATTAAGTGAGGAGGAAGCCATGCCGTCAAAGGAAGGAACGAATCAAAATAAAAGCAAGTCTAACCATATGCTGATCGGCAGCCCTTATGACCAGATCCGCATTCTAGCGCTGCGTCGAGCTAAATTTTTGGAACAGGTGATCGCTGCTGAATCAAAAGCCCTTGAAAGGGCTCCGGAAGGCTATTTGAAGGGGGTTGCTCTTGGAAAGGATTTTCAGTACCTGACAAGAGCTGAGAAAGCAGGAACAAAGTGGAGATATATTAGGAATAACGATAGGGATCTTGCCAGGCAGTTAGCACAGAAAACCTATCATAAAAAAGTGCTGGTGTCGGCACAGAAAGAAATGGCGATACTGAAAAAGATCATGACCAGCAGCATTGTTCCTGTTGAACGATTATACAGTACGCTTCCCCTGTCGATTCAGATGTTGGTCCAACCGATCGTGGAGACGCCGAAGCAGTTTTATGACCAATGGCGCGGGACCCGGTATGCGCCGAAAGAATTCAGCCCGGATGATTTTTCAAATTATCATACGATGCTGGGGGAGAGGGTACGATCGAAATCAGAGATCATGATCGCGGATCGGCTGACACAGCATCATATCCCTTATTTATACGAAAAGCCCCTGATGCTAAAGGGATTCGGAACGATACGGCCGGATTTTACTCTTCTTGATTTTGCCAATCATCGGGAAATATACTGGGAACATCTGGGCCTGTTAGATGATAAAGATTACCGGGAGTCAGCGGTCAAAAAGGTTAGAGAGTATGAGAAAAACGGGATATTTCCAGGAAAACAGCTGATCATTACCGCAGAGACCTCGCGCATACCGCTCGATACGGATCTGGTCGAGATCCTGATCGTCCAGCTTTCCGGAAAATGTTGTTACTACTCCACAGAGCTAGGAAACTATGGTAAACTATAGGGGCATCTTATTCATTTGACGTTCCCTGTGGAACAGAAAGGATCGATCATGCTTGATAAAAAAGTAAGAGATCTGATCAACACTCAGATCAATAAAGAATTTTATTCGGCCTATCTTTATTTGGATTTTTCCAATTACTATTACGACCAGGGATTGGACGGATTCGCTCACTGGTATGATATCCAGGCTCAGGAAGAGCGGGATCACGCCATGCTGATGCGCACCTACCTGCACAACAACGGCGAGGTCGTAACCTTCGAAGCCATCGATAAACCGGACAAGACTTACAACAGCCCGGAGGATCCGCTGCATTTCGGCCTGGAGCACGAGCAGTACGTTACCAGCCTGATCAACACTATCTATCGGGCCGCTCAGGATGTTAATGATTTTCGTACCATGCAGTGCTTTGACTGGTTTGTCAAAGAGCAGGGCGAAGAAGAGAAAAACGCCGACGATCTGATCAAAAAGTATAAACTTTTCGGTCATGATCCCAAAGGCCTGTATGCTCTGAACCAGGAACTGCTGGCTCGTGTATATACCGCTCCTTCACTGGTACTGTAAAGGTATGGCCGGGTACGGTAAAACAAAGGTTTGTAATTAATTCGGGATTTGCATAAAAAGAGGGCCGCGGGATCTTCCCACAGCCCTCTTGCTATAGTAGACAAAACACACGCTACCGATCACATCAGCTGACGGAACATAGCGATGACCTGCTCTTTGTCAGCCTCGCGCGGATTTCCGGGATAGCAGGCATCCTTCAGAGCGTCGCTTGCCAGCTGATCCAGGTCCTCTTCGCGGATGCGGTCGTTTTTCTGCGGGATGCCGACATCCTGAGAAAGCTGACGGACAGCAGCGATCGCAGCGTCACGGTACTCTTCCTGAGTCATATCGTCAACGCCCTTGACGCCCATGGCGCGCGCGATCTCGCGATATTTTTCACCGGTATAGTCACGGTTGAATTCCATAACGATGGGCAGCAGCTGAGCGCAGGCCATTCCGTGAGGGGTGTCATAATGAGCGGACAGGGTGTGAGCCATGGAGTGGTCGATGCCAAGACCTACATTAGAAAATCCCATACCGGCAATGTACTGGCCCAGAGCCATACCTTCACGGCCTTCTTTGGTGTTGGCAACGGCACCGCGCAGATACTTGGAGATCAGACGGATCGCTTCCAGATGGAACATATCGGTCATTTCCCAGGCGGCTTTGGTGGTATAGCCTTCGATGGCGTGGGTCAGAGCATCCATACCGGTCGCTGCGGTCAGCCCCTTGGGCATAGAAGCCATCATTTCAGGATCGACGATCGCTATGATGGGCATATCGTGAGTGTCGACGCAGACGAATTTCCGTTCTTTCTCAACATCCGTGATAACGTAGTTGATCGTCACCTCGGCAGCTGTGCCGGCTGTGGTCGGAACAGCGATGATGGGAACGCAGGGATTCTTGGTAGGAGCAACGCCTTCCAGAGAACGAACATCCGCAAATTCCGGGTTGGTGATGATGATACCGATCGCTTTGGAGGTATCCATGGAAGAACCTCCGCCGACCGCGATGATATAGTCCGCGCCGCTCTCTTTGAAGGCTTCAACGCCATGCTGCACGTTTTGAATAGTCGGGTTGGGCTTGATGTCGGAATATACCTGGTAAGGCAGCCCTTCTTTATCCAGAAGATCGGTGACTTTAGCCGTTACGCCGAATTTAACCAGATCAGGATCCGAAGCGACAAATGCTTTCTTAAAGCCGTGAGCTTTTACCTCCGGAACGATCTCGGCAATGGCACCTGCGCCATGATAAGAAGTAGGGTTTAACGAAATTCTGTTAGCCATAATATAACTCTCCTTTCGATTTCGAACCGTGATCGATCATTTTTGTACTTTTATTATAACATACTTGTTTGCGGCATTCGTTAACAGATGATTAATTTTATATGCCGTGTCAGTAATCATTGAGACTTGCATGGACAGGTCATTGAAAAAGGGTCCCGGGGCTCGTACAATCAGGCTGATAAGGCAGGCAAGCCTTATCGGATTTTGATAAGTGATCAAGGGGAGTTCATTATGCCGGGCTTGGGTACGATCGTCAATGCGGCCGCTGTTGTTGCAGCCGGTTTTTTAGGATTGCTGTTAGGCAGCCGGATCAAAAAGAATGTGCAGGAAACCATCATCATCGCTATGGGAGTGGCGACACTGATACTGGCTGTAGCAGGGACTCTGTCCAAAATGCTGGTGGTGCAGGAGGACGGAACATTAGCTGTGCAGGGCACGATGACCATGATCATCAGTCTGGCTGTCGGCAGCGTGATCGGCGAGCTGCTGGATCTGGACGGCAAAGTCAATAAGTTCGGCAGCTGGCTGAAGATCAAAAGCGGTAATGCTAAAGATGAAGGTTTCGTAGAAGCCTTTGTCACTTCATCGCTGACCATCTGCATCGGTGCCATGGCAGTGGTTGGAGCCATCCAGGACGGCATCAGCGCCGACCATTCCATTCTTTTTGCCAAATCCGTGCTGGACTTTCTGATCATCGTAGTGCTCTCGGCAGCCATGGGAAAAGGGTGCATCTTTTCAGCGATCCCCATTGTCCTGCTTGAAGGCAGCATGACCTTGCTTGGTGTAGTTATCAAACCTCTTCTGACCGCGCAGGCCCTTAACAACCTGTCCCTGGTAGGCAACGCCATCATCGTCTGCGTAGGTATCAACCTGATCTGGGACCGCAAGATCCGCGTCGCCAACATGCTGCCGGCCTTGATCCTGGCGGTAGCCATGGCCTTTTTGCCGTTTAACCTCAGCTAACTATTACCAAGTGAATATATAAGGAGGCTCTTTGCTGCTCATTTGTCATTTTGTCATGATCTGTCTGTGTACTCTGGCGTCCTGCCTGGACCTTAAAAGTCGTCACCTGCCCCTTCAATTGCTTTTGTCCCTGCTTTTAGGCGCTGCAGCCGAAGGCATTTTACTGGCGGTGACGGGGACAGGCCCGCAAGGAGCCGCGATTATGAAAATCATTCTGCAGCAGCTATTGGGAGCCTTCTTTTTCAGTCTGCCCCTATGGGCAGCGTCCCTGGTGGTACCGCAGAAAATCGGGGGCGGGGACTTGAAAATGAGTATCCTTTTAGGCCTGTATCTGACCGAAAACCGGGTGGGAAGAGCTTTGCCGGGCATGCTGGCAGCCTGCCTTATTGCTTTGTTTGTCTTTCGATCGGACATGGATAAAAGATGCAAACCCATTGACAGGCAGCTTGACGGTTTTCCCTTTGCTGTCTGTTTGACAGCCGGATTTATTGCAGGACTGTGCCCACTATTGATATAAAATTAACAAATTTTATAATTTGGGCGAGGATGCTGTTTACATGAGATTGATATTAGACTTTGCATAAGTCTTTTATATTTTCGCATTCTCAGATTTTTTCAGCGGCCGGTAGACGGTCAGCATCATAACGGTGAAGGAAGTCCCGCCTCCGATCAGATCACTGATCGGTTCCGATAAAAAGACTCCGTCGATGCCAAGACCAAACAGGTGGGGCAGGATCAGTGCCAGGGGAACGACCAGGATGACCTTGCGGAAAAGGGAGAAAAAGATTGCTTTTTTCGCTTTTCCCAGGCTGACATAGATAGACTGGGCGCTCATCTGCAGGCTCATCAGAAAAACACCCATATAATAAAGGCGGACACACCGGCCGGCGATCTTCAAGAGAGCCGGGTCGCTGGTAAAGATACGGACAAAAAAGAGGGGAAAAATCATCAGTAAGGCCCAGGCGGCCGTGCAGTAAACGATGCTGCCTCCGGCCATGATGCGGATACCCTGGCAGACCCGGCTGTTTTTTTCGGCCCCGTAATTGTATCCCAGGACCGGCTGACCGCCTCCGTTCAGACCAGAGATGGGCATAAAGATCACCTCGCGGATAGAATTCAGGATGGTCATCATACCGACATAAATATCTCCCCCGAAAGCGGAAAGGGTCGAATTATATACGATCTGGACCACACTGTTGGTCAGCTGTGCCGTGAAGTCCGAAGTTCCCAAAGCAATGATGCGGCCGGCTATTTTAGGATCTACCCTCATCTGGCGCCTGTCTATATGCAGGATCGCTTTTTTACCGCACAAAAAGCATAATACCCAGACACAGGAGACAGCCTGCGACAAGATCGTAGCCAGGGCCGCCCCCTTGACCCCCATGCCAAAGACAAAAATAAAAAGAGGATCCAGGACAATATTCAAAAGGGCTCCTATGGCAACGGTGGCCATGCCTATAGTGGGAAAGCCCTGCACATTGATAAAGTTATTCATTCCCAGGCCGACCATGGAAAAAGGAGTGCCCAGAAGGTAGATGGACAGATAGGCATCGGCGTAGGGATAAGTCGCGTCGGAGGCTCCGAAGGCGTAAAGGACGGGCTTTTTGATCAAAAAGGCCAGGATTTCGGTGATGATGCCGGCCATGATCAGCAGGGTAAAGGAATTGTTCATAATCTTTTGTGCCTGGCCGACCTTTCCTTCGCCGCGCAGGATCGAGGCAAGCGGAGCACCGCCCCTGCCGAAAAGGTTGGTGAAGGCAGTGATGATCATAAGAATAGGAAAAGAAATACCCAGGCCCGTCAGCGCCATGGTCCCGGTGCCCGGTATATGGCCGATGTACATCCGGTCAACGATGTTGTATAATACGTTGATCAACTGCGCAATGGTCAGCGGGATCGCCTGTCTCATGATGTTGGACCACATGGATCCTTTAGAAAAATCATTGCTGCTATCGGAACGAAAAAAAGACATGTCAGATCCTTTCCGGTATCAGGCTTTTCAGAACAGCCGCCCGGCCTTTATCAAAGGTATCAAATACAGATATATTCAAATATTATAAGACGGGAGAAACAGAAACTCAATGAAGAAAACAGCCGGCCGCGGGAGCCGCTTTTTCGGTACACGCGTTTTTTACAAGAAGACTCTTGGAATCATGGTGCCGATCATGGTGCAGAGCTTGATCACCAACTTTGTCAACCTTTTGGATAATATTATGTGCGGACAGGTGGGCACCGAGCAATTTTCCGGCGTCGCCATCGCCAATCAGCTCGTATTTATCTATAACCTGGCAATTTTCGGGGCTTTGTCGGGCATCGGTATTTTTACGGCTCAGTATTTCGGCAAGCAGGATCAGGAAGGGGCCAGGTATACGATCCGGGCTAAGATCGAAATATCAGCCTTGATTTTTTTGATTTTTCTGGCCGTTTGCCTGACCCTGGGCCCTCAGATCCTTGGTTTATATATGCAGGCGGGTGATCAGGCGTCCAAGGTGGCTGCCACCCTGTCGGCAAGCCGTTCTTATCTGAATATTTTGCTGGCAGGCCTGTTTCCTTTTGCCATGTCGCAGGTCTATGCCACTACGCTGAAAGAATCAGGCAAGCCTGTCCTTCCCATGGCGGCAGGCATCTCAGCCATGCTGGTCAACCTGGTCGGAAACTATATACTGATCTTCGGTCATTTCGGGGCTCCCGCTATGGGCGTTGCGGGAGCGGCTGTTGCTACGGTTATCTCTCGTTATGTCGAAATGGCCGTGGTCATGATCGGTACCCATGTGCATGCGGACGAAAATCCCTTTGCCTGCGGACTTTACCGGTCGCCTTACATACCGGCGAGCCTGATCAGACAGATGGTGCGGAAGGGAACTCCCCTGTTGATCAATGAGATCTTGTGGTCCATTGCCCTGTCGGCGATTGCTCAGAGTTATTCTACCCGGGGACTGGATGCAGTTGCCGCTCAGAATATTACCAGTACGGTGTATAATTTATTCAGTCAGGTTTATTTCTCCACTGGAGTGGCAATTTCCATCATAGTAGGGCAGCTGTTAGGAGCAGGAAAACTGGAGGAGGCCAAAGAGACCGATACCAAGCTGATCGTCTTCGGACTGCTGATCAGTTCGGCCGTGGCTCTGATCGGCTTTCTGCTGTCGCCCCTCTTCCCGGATATTTATAAAACGTCCGAAGCCGTGCGCAGTCTGGCCGCTTCCATGCTGCGGGTGATCTGCCTATGCATGCCTCTGGCCTGCTTTGTGCACTGCTGCTATTTCACCCTGCGGTCCGGCGGAAAAACCATTATTACTTTCATCTTTGACAGTTTATTTTGCATGGCGGTGTCGTTTCCCGTTTCTTTTATTCTGTCCCGCTATACGGACATCAGCATGCTTGGCCTGTTTACGACCATCCAGCTTTTGGACCTGATCAAAGCCGTTATCGGCTTTATCATGGTCAAAAAAGGGATCTGGATCCATAACATCGTCGGCGGAAAAGAGGTTGTATCATGATTTACGATAATTATTGTTCGGTCCGGGATCAGGTAGACCAGGCGGCTTTAAAGGCCGGCCGCGATCCCAAAGATGTCAAGCTGATCGCAGTCAGCAAGACCAAACCCCTGTCTATGATCGAAGAGCTTTACCAGCACGGCGTGCGCGCCTTCGGCGAAAATCATGTGCAGGAATTGGAAGAAAAACAGCTGGCTGCTCCTCAAAAAGACATAGAGTGGCACTTTATCGGCCACCTGCAGCGCAATAAGGTGAAAAAACTCCTGTCCCTCAACGTTTCTCTGATCCACTCGGTCGATTCGCTGGCACTGGCCAAGACCATCGAAAAAGAAGCGGCCAAACAAGGGAGATCCGTGTCGATACTGGTCGAACTGAACATAGGAAAAGAGGAGTCCAAGATGGGCGCTGATCCGGATACAGCTGTCGATCTTGTCAAAGCGATCAGCCAGGAGTGTCCTCACCTTCTGGTCAAGGGATTGATGTGCGTGGCTCCGGCCATGGATGACGAAGAAAAAGTACGCCCTTATTTTGCCAAAATGCGCCAGCTGAAGGAAGAAATAGGAGCGCTGGGCCTTGACCGGGTAGATATGAAGGAGCTGTCGATGGGCATGAGCGGGGACTATCACGCTGCCATCGCGGAAGGCGCTACCATGGTCCGGGTCGGCACGGCTATTTTCGGAGCCAGAGACTATTCAAAGAAATAAGGTTTCCTCAGAGTAAATTTTGCCTTGCCCCGGGGGCAGGGCAATGATATAATCACTGCACATGCCTGCCTCTCAAGCAGAAGGCAGGCATGTCTTATGTAAAAATCCGACGGTAAAGGAGGGGACGGCCATGAAGAGAAATTTCCGCTATCAGCGGGCCATACTGGCATCATCGCTGCAGATCGCCCGGGACCGGATGACGGGAAAAGGCCGGACCCTGACAGCAGCCCGGATAGTACTTCGGATCTGCCCAGATTTTCTATCCCGTATCGAGCGTCCATCATTAGTGGTAGCTGTAGTACAGGCAAGTCATGATCCCTCCTGCCGCGATCTGATCGCGGATCTTCTGGGAGGCAGCGGCACTGTCGTCTATGCAAACGACGGAGACGGAGCTGACAGCGTGGTCGACCTTTTCCTGAGGGGAAAAAAGAAAAAACGCGATCAAAAAGCAGCCCTGATCATCAACCTGGATGCGGCCGAAGGGGATAAGGTCCTTCCTTATCTGAAACCGGATCTGGTCGTTGTCGGCGGGCTTTCCCTGGCGGACAGCGCTTTCAACGAGGATATGCAGCTGGTCAGCCTTCGTAAATTGACAGATCGAATCGATGCCAAGGGCAAGGTCCTCCTGTTAGGAGACGACGTTGAGACTGTTTTCATGGCTCCCCATTCCAAACGTGTCCTGTACTCGGTGGCTCGGATGGAAGGTGAAGGATCGGACCATATCCCCCTGTCGGAAGACCGTAAGACCTGTCCGGTATGCGGTAAAAAGCTGGCTTATGAATACACCCGCTTCGGCAGGCTGGGTAAGGCTCAGTGCCCTTCCTGCGGTTTCGAGACGCCCCAGGCCGATTACGTGGGCGTGCCGGATCTTGAAGCAAGGGCTATCGCGCTTAAGGGGGTATCCTACTGGCTTCTGAGGGATGATCTGTACGGCGCCTATACTGAGACAGCTGCTATTGCGGCGGCCCTGGAATTAGGTGTTGACAGCGCCCAAATTAGGGGTATCCTTAAGGACATGGACACACTGTCCGAAGGGGAGGAGTAATAACTCTGCATTCAATTGACGGCCGGAAAGACAAGGCCGGAACATCCGTCATTGAAAATATATTGGGAGGTTGTTATTATGGACCAAAAAGAAATCTTTGAGACCTATGAGTCTCAAGTACGTTCTTATTGCCGTAATTTCCCGACGGTTTTCAAATCAGCCAAGGGATCTGTTGTTACGGACTGCGACGGAAATGACTTCATCGACTTTTTCGATGGCGCAGGTGCTTTGAACTACGGACACAATAATCCGTATATCAAAAGCAAGGTAATCGAATATCTGGAAGGCGACGGCATCATGCACTGGCTGGATATGATGACCGCTCCTAAGGCAGAATTGATCCAGTTCATGGAGGAGAAGATCCTGAAACCCCGCGGACTGGATTACAAGATCATGTTCCCCGGCCCGACCGGAACCAACACCAACGAGGCTGCCTTCAAGGTAGCGCGCAAATACACCGGACGTCCCGACATCTGGGCTTTCATGGGTTCTTTCCACGGCATGACCTTAGGCGCTCTTGCGGCGACCACCGACAGAAATGACCGCAAAGGAGCCGGCGTTCCTCTGCCTTACGCGCATTTTATGCCCACTCCTTACCAGTTCCCCGGACTGGATGTTATCAACTATATGCAGACCCTGCTGGACGACGATCATTCCGGTTACGAAAAGCCGGCGGCCATCATCATCGAGACCACCCAGGCAGAAGGCGGCATCTATACCTTCTCCAATGAGTTCCTGCAGCAGCTGCGCGAGTTCTGCACCAAGAACGATATCGTTCTGATCACGGATGACGTACAGGTAGGATGCTGCCGTACCGGTTCCTTCTTCTCCTTTGAACGGGCCGGCATCAAACCCGACATCGTAACTATGAGTAAATCCATCGGCGGTATCGGCCTGCCTCTGGCTTTGACCCTGGTCAATCCCAAGATGGACTGCCTGAACCCCGGAGAGCACAACGGTACCTTCCGCGGCAACCAGCTGGCCTTCGTTGCCTCCAAAGCAAGCCTTGAGTTCATGCTCAACGAACATGTAGAAGACGGTGTCCGCGAGCGCGAAGCGGTCATCAAGAAGTTCCTGGAAGAAAAAGTAGCCCGCAAAGGCGTTGAGATCCGAGGAATCGGATGCATCTGGGCAGTTGATCTGGGCTGCAGCCGTTTGTCCAAAGCCGTTTTGGACGAATGCTTCCGGAACGGACTGATCCTGGAGCGCGCCGGCCGCGACGACAGCTGCGTCAAGATCATGCCTTCTCTGGTCATCCCCATGGATCTTCTGGAAAAGGGCCTTGAGATCGTCAAAAAGGCCGTTGATAAAGTCATGGACGAAGAAGAAGCCAAATAATATAATCATCTGATCGGCAAAACGCAGTCCTGCGGTGCCTTTAAAGGTCCCGGGACTGCGTTTTTATGTATTACGGACACCCTCCTTTTACGTAAGACAAGCGTAAAGCGTGTAAAATTTAGGTATTGACAAAAAATCCATCGATAGTAATATTTTAAAATAACCTATCAGCAGAAGAGGGGGAAGCAGTCGGATGAAGCTTAAATCGGGAAAAGCCATGTATTCCGGAAGGTTTGATCAGTACGGACTGACCGGACAGCAGTTGGAACAGCTTCATAACACCTTATTCTCCATGCTGCTGGATATAAAAAAGATCTGCGAGGACAATCATATCGCTTATTCCCTGTCGGGAGGGACCGTACTGGGGGCAGTCCGGCATGGAGGTTTTATTCCCTGGGATGACGATGCGGATGTGATGATGTTCCGCAGTGAATACGAAAAGTTCCGGAAAGTGGTCAAACAGGAATATTCGGATACCTATACACTGGCCGAGCCCCTGGAACCCGGCTACATTCAGAAAAAGCCTAAACTGATGCTGAATCATTCGGTGTATACGGAAGTTTCTTCTGCCGGAATGCCGGAACGCTACAATAAAGTTTTTATCGATATCTTTCTGATCGAAAACGTTCCTGCTTCTCCTGTGGCTCGCAAGATAACAGGTTGGGTATATAATGTCGCATTCATCGCTTCAGCTTTGGCTGCGGATTATCGTTATCCTTCGCCCGTCATCCTTGAAAAGTGTAAAAATGACAAGGAACTGAACCAATATTATTCATTGCGGCGAAGGCTGGGCGGCATTTTCGATCATGTTTTCGGAATGCGTTTCTACCTCAAGATCTGCGAAAAGGTTAGCCACAGCTCTAAGGTAACGGGCTGGGCGGCCATCCCTGCGGGTATTTCCTATAACCGGGAGGTTTTTAAAAGGTCTTTGTATGCCAGGCTGACAGAAGTGGATTTTAACGGCGTTCCTTTCCCGGTCCCTAAAAACTACGATAAATATCTGTCAAATCTTTACGGCGACTACATGAAACTCCCGCCGGAAAGCGACCGGCAGACTCACAGCACGGTGGAATTTTCAGTTGATACAGCAGAATCGTAAGCAAAGAGGCAAAGAATAAATGAATGTTGCGATCATCATCGCGGGCGGCTCCGGCCACCGCATGGGTCAGGATATCCCCAAGCAGTTCATCAACGTTTATGACAAGCCGGTCCTGATCTATACGCTGGAAGGTTTCCAGCGCCATCCTCAGATCGACGCGATCGAAGTCGTCTGCATCGACGGCTGGCACGACGTCGTAGAGGCCTATGCCAGACAGTTCAACATTACCAAGTTGAAATGGATCGTGCCGGGAGGCGCATCCGGCCAGGAATCCATCCGTAACGGGGTCTATAATCTGGAAGGAAAGGTCAAGGGGGATGATATTGTCGTAGTCCACGACGGGATCCGTCCTCTTGTTGACGAGACTGTCCTTACTGACGTCCTGGTCGTTGCCGGCCGGTACGGCAATGCCGTAACGTCTACCCCTTACAATGAACAGATCTTCGTTGTCGATGAAAAAGATCCGTCCACGACGACACAATTTATTCCCAGAGAAACGCTGAGACGGGTCTCTACGCCTCAGGCTTACCGTTTCGATCTGCTTGATTCCAAATATCACGAAGCCTTTGAAAAAAATATCGGTATCCAGGGGTCTAACTATACCAACACCATGATGGTGCAGCTGGGGATCACCCTTCACTTTGCGGCCGGTTCGGACAGAAACATCAAACTTACCACCAAGGACGATCTGGAGATGTTCAAGGCTTACCTCAAAGCCGATAAAGACAGCTGGCTTAAATAAACATGAAAGTATACGAGAACCAATTATATAAAGAAGACGTTGCCTATGCAGCCGGACTGGATCTTCCCTGGCAGAAACTTCAGGGAAGTTCGATCCTGATCTCGGGGGCTTCCGGCCTTATCGGTTCTTTTCTGGCAGATGTACTGATGCATAAAAATGCGGAAGACGGACTGAACTGCAAGGTCTATGCTCTGGGTAGAAATGAAGGCAAGGCAAGGGATCGTTTTGCCTACTGCTGGGATGATGATCATTTTAACTTCATTTCCTGCGACATCAACCAGCCGTTACATCGGGACGATATAGACAAGATCGGATATGTGATCCACCTTGCCAGCAATACCCATCCGGTAGCCTATGCGACGGATCCGATCGGAACCATTGCTACCAATATCATCGGACTCAAGAATATGCTGGATTTTGCGGCGGATCACGGGGCGGTGCGTTTTGCCTTTGCTTCCTCCAATGAAATTTACGGAGAAAACAGGGGAGACGTGGAAAAGTTCAGCGAAGACTATTGCGGCTATATCAACTGCAATACCATGAGAGCCGGCTATCCGGAGAGCAAACGATGCGGAGAAGCTCTCTGCCAGGCTTATCGGAAACAAAAGAGCCTGAACGTCGTTATCCCCAGACTGACCCGCTCTTACGGGCCTACGCTGCTTAAGACCGATACCAAAGCCATGAGTCAGTTTCTGAGCAAGGCGGTCAGCGGCCAGGATATCGTACTCAAAAGCGCAGGCACACAGTATTATTCGTATACCTATGTGGCTGATGCGGTCACGGGATTTTTAACTGTCCTTTTGAAGGGACAGGACGGAGAGGCTTATAACATAGCAGATGACACTTCCGATATCATGTTAAAGGACCTTGCTGGCCTGATCGCCAAAAACGCGGGAAAGAAAGTCGTCTTCGAGATACCGGATTCGGTGGAAAGCGCCGGTTACAGCAAAGCGACCAAAGCCCGCCTTGACAGTGCGAAGCTTCAAAGTCTTGGCTGGAAAGCCCATTACGATATAGGGACAGGAATAAGCCGGACGCTGTCGATCCTGAAGAGTTTGTCCTGAAGTGCTGCAATGCAGATTCTGCAATGCAGATTCTGCATTGCAGAAAAAGAAATCAAAAAAGTTAAAATTTGGTGTTGACAGAAAAATCCCTGCGTAGTATTATATATAGGTCGCCGCGCGAAAGGCACTGCAAAAGCCTTGAGTAAGGCGCATGACCTGTCGGCCAGCCGGCAGTCGGAACTTTGAAA
>OMYN01000031.1 GCA_900315265.1 uncultured Eubacteriales bacterium | reverse complement strand
ATCCATCTGCTAAGGATCCTCCTTTGTTGTTATGTGGTTGGCAAACCCTCATAATTTTACATCGGAGGTTTCTTTTTTTCCGCAAATGTATAACTTTTTGGAACCACAGGCATAGCCTGTGGTTTTCCTTTATTCAAAAAAAGGAGCTGTGAGAAACGAACGACCGTTTCTTCACAGCTCCCTAAGTATTATCCTCGAAAGAACGCCCAAAGGGCGTTCTTTCTAAGTTAAACCGGCCAAAGGCCGGTTTAACTTATTCCCAATTATGGTACACGTTCTGTACGTCATCCAAGTCTTCCAAAGCGTCGATCAGGCGCTCCATGGTGGCAGCTACTTCCGGATCGTCATTGGAAACCGTGTTCTGAGGAACTTCGGAAACTTCTGCTCCGGTGATGTTCCAGCCGGCTTTTTCCAGCGCTTCGCGTACATCACTTACGGTATTGGGATCGGTGGTGACCAGGATCTCGCCGTCCTCGATCTCGACATCCTCAGCGCCTGCGTCCAGAGCGGTCATCATGATCTCTTCCTCGTCAGCTCCCTCTTCCGGCATTTCCGCGGTGATCTGACCTTTTTTATCGAACATGAAAGATACACAGCCGGTGGTACCCAGGTTGCCGCCGTTGCGGGAAAAAGCATAACGGACATCGCTGGCGGTACGGTTATGATTATCGGTCAGGCAGTCTACCATGATGGCAATACCTGCCGGACCGTAGCCCTCGTACGTGATCGACTCGTAATCAACATCCTGCTGACCGGCCGCCTTCTTGATGGCACGCTCAATGGTATCATTCGGCATATTGGCCGCTTTACATTTGGAAATAACATCCCGCAGCTTGCTGTTGCCGTTGGGATCCGCGCCTCCCTCTTTGATGGCAACGACCAGTTCACGCCCCAGCTTGGTAAATACTTTACCGCGGGAAGCGTCATTCTTTTCCTTCTTGTGTTTAATGTTGGCAAACTTTGAATGTCCTGACATACTAACAGCCCCTTTTATCGCAAAAATCGTAAGATTAGTTGAAACTGTAAAATTATAGCACTGCGGAAAATGAAATTCAAGGGTCTGCTTTCCCTCAAAGCCGCCCCGGCTAAGGATTTTTATCCTTATTTTCCGCCCTTCCGGACCTCTTTAAACAAGACCTGCCCTTCCTCTGCCTTCAGGCGGCCGAAAGACAGGTCGACCACCATCTTTTCAAAAGAAGATACCTGATCCAGCGGCACCCATATACCCATGGTCACCTTATCGGCGTAAACGACCGACTCCGCCGCCAGACCTTTCTGCCCGATCTGGTACTGCATCTTCCCCAGATCCGTATAATCCATGGCAACGGTCAGATACTGCTGCTCTTCCATCAGGACCGTACCGGCCGCTTCGACCGCGATCCTGGCTGCTTCCGAATAGGCCCTGGTCAGCCCGCCCGTACCCAGGAGCGTCCCCCCGAAATACCGGGTCACCAGCACCAGCACGTTGGTAAGATCCCACCCCTCGATCACGTCCAAAATGGGCTTTCCAGCCGTTCCCGAAGGTTCGCCTGCGTCGCTGAAACGGCTGACGGCTTTGCCGCCCAGCCCCACGCGGAAAGCAAAACAAGTGTGGGAAGCATCCCAATAGCGCTTCTTAGTCTCCTCCAAAAGGGCCCTGGCCTCTTCTTCTGTCGACACCGGATAAGCCTCGCCGATAAAGCGGGACTTTTTCTGCGTGTGCTGAGTCAGGCCGTGGCCCCGGACCGTTTCATACTTCATGATCAGTAGCCTCCGGAAGCATCGCCGTTGTCAATAGGCTGAGCTGCGTCCCCGCCGTCCCCGTTATCGTCCGTGTAGCCGCCGTCCGGCTCGCCCTCGCCGGGACCAGTGTCGTCGGACATGTCCCCTGAATAGCTGTCGTCGCTGTATCCGTCATCGGTATAGCCGTCCCCGCCGTCGCCTGCGGAATCGTCGGTCCCCGGGTCGGCCGGATCGTCCCATACCTGGTCCTGGCTCATGGAATCGCTGCCGGAATCATCAAAATAGGGGATGGAGGTCTCCTCGGTCTCTTCGGGGAAGATGGTCCCGTCCAGACACTGCTGGATCTTTTCCGCAGCCGCTTGGACCGAAGCCTGATCCGGCATGATCACCGAAACGATATCCTGTACATAATAGGAATAAGCATCCTGAGGGGTGCCGACCACTCCGTTGGATACCAGGTTCCAGTCGCCGCCCTCCAGCTGCAGTTGGACCAGAGAGCCGATCACCTTTTGAGGCATGTCGGTGATGAAACAGGATTTGATGCTGTCCATAAAGGCCGTGTAATTAAGCAGCAGAGCCGGTGATTTGACCTTGTTCATGATCGCGCGGATCATGGCCTTCTGGTGGACCTGACGCTCGAAGTCTCCGTTTTCGAAATACTTGCGCTCCCGCACGAACAAAAGAGCGGAATAGCCGTCCAGGGTATTGGGCCCCTCATAAAAAACATGCTCTCCGTCAATAGACTCAAAATATTGGTCGGACTCGACCGTAACACCGCCCAGGGCATTCACGATATCGGCAAAACCGGTAAAGTTCAGCTTGACATAATAGTCGATGTGGAAATCATCCATGTACGGCCCGTACAGATTTTCCAAAGCCGCTTCCGAAGCGTACAGACCGGCCAGGCTGGCGTGAGTCAGCTTATCATAAGCCGGTTCCCCGTCACTGGTTTCCAGGGTATAACCGTGTTCATCGGTTATAGCTACATAGTAATCACGAGGGGTGGAAGTCATGACGATCTGCCTTGTTTTGGGATTGACGGTCAGCAGGATATTCACGTCGCTGCGGCCCGGTTCGTCTGTTATCTCCCCGTAATCATCATTGCCGGAAATATACACGGTAAAAGGTTCCGTCGCCGCGTCGATATCCTTTTGCTCCGCGGGGCCTTCAGTTGTTCCGTCGGCGGGCTTACCGAAAATTTGGTCAAAAACGTTCTGCGTCTTCAAACAATACCAGGTGACAAGCCCCAGCAAAATGATCAGCAGAAGCGAAAGGATCTTTCCGAAAATACGGACTCCTCTGGGGCGGACCAGCTGTAAAAGAAGGCAAAAAAACCAAACGGCCGCGCCGATCAGGCCGCCGGCGGCTACATAAGCAAGAGGCAGGAAACCAAGCCTCTGGACCGACCACAAGGCGGCAATAGTAGCGATCAGCTGCAGGATGATCAGCAGCCCACCCAAACGGTTGGTCCTGCGTTTTCCTCTCCTTTTTCCGTCAGGAGCCTGCCGATAGTCGGAGCTGTAAGGAACATAACCCTGGTCCTGTCCATCTTCCGGGCCATATTGGCTGTACCCGTCATATCGATCGTACCGGTCATACCGGCCGTATGAACGGTCGGATCCCTTTTCTTTCTTTTGTCTGCTCATTAAAAAGCACCTGTCACAAATAAGTATTTTTGAAATATTAAAACATCTTATTTTACCACAGGACATGTAAAAAATATAGCCTGGGTGTCTTCATAGACGAAGCCCACCACATGTGCTATAATAGGGGGAACTTTTTTGCAGGTTTCCATGTGAAGGAGACTATATGGATTTTAATAAGCAAAACAACCGCGACCGCCGGCTTCGAAGAGGCGGTTACAACGAGAAGATCTACACCCGCGTCATATTGTGGGTCGCACGCATCTTCTGCATCGCTGTTCTGGCGGGCTGCTTTGTAGTCGCGGGCCTTCTTTTAGGCGCTTTCAACGGCCTTCTCGACGGAGCCCCTGAAGTGTCTTTGGATTCTTTGGCCATCACGACTCAGACCTCATCCATTTACGATGCCAACGGCAATAAACTGTGCGACATCCAGACGGCTGAACAGCGGAAATCGATCACCTTCGACCAGATGCCGGACGATCTGAAGAACGCAGTCGTTGCCATCGAGGACAACCGTTTTTACCAGCATAACGGTGTCGATCTGGAAGGTATCCTGCGTGCCGGTCTGGCCAACCTGAAGGCCGGAGGAACGGCTGAAGGCGGTTCGACTATTACCCAGCAGATGATCAAGAAGATGGTCCTGACACCCGAGCAGACCATGAAGCGTAAGGTCCAGGAATGGTATCTTGCCTTAAAACTGGAAGATCAGATGTATCAGGTCTACGGTAAAGAAAAGACCAAACAGCTGATCCTGGAGTCCTACCTCAACTACAACTATCTGGGCAACAACTGCTACGGCGTTGAAGCCGCTTCCGAACGGTATTTCGGCAAGAAAGCAAAGGATCTGACATTGCCGGAGTGCGCCCTGATCGCAGGGCTTTTCAACGCTCCCTCCGCTTACGACCCTATCGTAAACTACGACAATACATCACGCGAGCGCCAAATGCAGGTCCTGAACGCCATGCTCAAATACGGCTATATCAGCCAGGAACAGTTCGACCAGGCTTCCCAGGTAGATGTGATCGCCGAAATCGCCGCTTACAACCAGAGCTATACCGAGAGCGAAGATAATACGATCTATACCTATTTTGAGGATGCTGTCATCGAGAAGGTCCAGAAGGATCTGGTCGACAAACTGGGCTATTCGGAACAGGATGCTTTCAACGCCCTTTATTACGGAGGACTGCAGATATACTGCACCATGGACCCCGGCATCCAGAGCAAGATCGACGCTATTTATGCCGACGAGTCCAACTTCCAGGCCTATACGTATTACGAGCTCAACTACGCCCTGACGGTATATGATCCCAAAGATCCTACCATCGGCGATAACTATAGTACCTACGGCCTGTTCTACACCGAGGAGCAGTGCCGGCAGGCAGCTGCTGAGTTCCGCTCTCAATATGTATCCTCGACCATGCAGCAGGGCAAAGATTATATTGAAAACATTCAGATCACCGAAGAGCCTCAGTATTCACTGACGGTCATCGACTGGCATACCGGTGCTGTCGTCGGCATGGGCGGCGGCCGCGGTCCGAAAACGACCAACCTTTCTTTGAACCGGGCCATCGACTCCACCCGGCAGCCGGGTTCTACCTTTAAGATCATCGCCTCTTATTCCGCCGCTATCGATGACGGAGGAAAAGGCTGCGCCAGCGTGGAAGACGACGCGCCTATAACCTGGGGCAACTGGCAGCCTGTCAACTGGTGGGGCGATTATTACAAAGGCTTCCAGACCATGCGCGAGGCCATCACCAACTCCGAAAACGTAGTAACGGCCCGCTTCATGAGAGACGAAGGTGTCGAAACCAACTTCGAGTATGCCGAAAAATACGGTTTTACCACCCTTCGGCGTGAACCGGACGAAAACGGCCAGACCGATATGGTCGGTTCCCTGTGCTTAGGGTCTGCTTCTGTCACCAACGAAGAATTGTGCGCCGCTTATTCCGCTATCGCCAACGGAGGCGTTTATCAGGAGCCCCTTCTGTACACCAAGATCCTTGATAAGGACGGCAATCTTTTCTACGATAACAGCGCCAACCAGGAAAAGCACCGCGTCATCAAGGAAACGACAGCCTGGATGCTGACGGATATGATGAAGGACGTTGTCACTACCGGAACCGGTACCGCCGCCAACTTTGACCCCAATATGGCCATAGCCGGTAAGACCGGTACTTCTTCCGACCACAATGACTTCTCCTTCGTCGGCTTTACTCCTTATTACTGCGCCTGTGTCATGGCCGGTTTCGACTATGTCTCCTATCCGTCCGTTTATTACAATTCCATGGATCTTTACAGCATCAACCCGGACGGAGCGGATCTTCTGGATGACACGGCCCATAAAAACCTGTGGGCGACCGTTATGTCCTCCATCCACGAGGGTCTTGACGAAGTTTCCTCCTTCCCCCAGCCGGACGGTCTGGTCCAGGTCACGGTCTGCAGAGACAGCGGTCTTCTGCCCGGCCCCTACTGCGACCAGGATCCCCGCGGGAGCCGTCTGGTCACGGATTGGTTCGCTGCCGACAGCGTTCCTACCGAAACCTGCGACCGTCATATTGCGCTGACCGTCTGCAGTGAAAGCGGCAAACTTCCGACTAAGTACTGTCCTTCTCTGAAGACCGGCGTCTTCATCGTACGAAGCGCCGCCGAGATCGCTGAGATCGGGGTGGAAAACCTCAGTAAGATCCAGGACGCCCAGTATTGTGTATATCCTTCTTCCGCAGGGGCTCCGGTCATTAACAACGATGACAGCGATACCAATCCTGTGGAAGAAATGCAAGGCTATTACGCGGCTCTGGGCACCTGTCCGCTCCATAAGGAACCGCCTCAGGAAAGCTCCACCGTGGCGCCTCTGGAAAGCAGCAAGCCTTCGGAGTCAAGCAAGACGTCCGATTCCGGCGGATCCGGTTCGGAAGGATCCAGCAGCCCCAACGGGAACGGCAGCGAAAGCTCTCCTGCTTCTTCCGGCGATACGGGTGGAAGCGGCGGAGGAGAAAACAACTCCACACCCAGTCCCAACAATGAAAATACCGGCGGTTGATACAAGCCGGGCCATGGCAAAAAGCCTATATAAAATATAAAAGGAAGGGCCTCTATTGATGGGGCCCTTCCTTTTTTGCTGTCTCAGGATCCCTAACTATCATGGAATCCCCATTCTTATTTAAATATTTTCCGTTTGTTTACGTATGATAAAGACTTTCGGCATCAGTCCGCCCGCCTCCACCGATGCTTTTCTAAGCAGCACCAGCCGGGGATGGCGGCGCAGCTGAGCTTCCAAGAGCCTGCCCTCCATTGTATAAAGGACGGCGATGCCCCCCTCCTTCAGCCATTGGGTCAAGTTTTCCATCAGTTTCTGATACAGATCCAGATTGTTTTCGTGACTGCCCACCCGGATCCCGAAAGGCAGATTGGCATACACTTCGTCGACTTCTTTCTTCATACGGATCCCGGTCAAATCGGCCTTATGTATAAGAGCCGTTGAATAGATGGGATCCGATGTGATCTCAAAAGCCCCTTTCAAGTTTGCCCGGCAGGCTTCCAAAGCCTTTGCGGAAATATCTGTGCCAAGCAATTTTTTAGGCCTCGGGAGCCCGCAGGCCATGGCCCGCTCGATCAGCAAAGTACCCGACCCGCAGCATGGATCATAGACCAGGGCATCTTCTTTGATAAAGGGCATGGCCAGCCGCATCAGACCCGCAGCACTGGCCGGCTGCATCGAAGCAGATATGGCCGCTTTCCGGTAGGCAAAACGTACGTCCTGATAGCTGTCAAGCTCCAGATAGGATGATCTTGTCGTTACTTTCAACTGTAATTCATAGTGGGAGGGAGAATTAACAAGATGACCGTCCGAGCTTTTCTGCAGGGTCGAGGCCATCTTCTTTACCTGTTCCTGGCGGGTCGCAAAGCCGTTTTTCTCTCCGGTAAAACCGTTGACAGGGACAGACATTTCCATACGAAAAGCATATACATCCGGCCCCTGATAGCACTTACGGACGATCGACAGGATCTTTTGAGCTGCCTTTTCCGGATCTTTTTTTAGGCCGAAGATCGAACAGTCGGCCCCCAGAGGGATCAGAAACTTCTGATAGGTCCTGCAGGCCTTAAGGACCGACAAGGCGCCGGCGGCGTTCATCAGACGGATGGTAACGGATCCCTTTTCTTTTTTTTCGATCAATAAGGGCGGTCTCATATCCTGCAGGGCGGCTGTCTGGATCAGTTCGTTGGATAAGGCCTCTTCCAGCCCTTTGCTGCAGATCAGCTTCAGATCCATCTCATCGATCAGTCCGGCAAAGCTGTGGGACGGCAGCTTTTGATAACGGGCCCGCGCCTGCTCCAGCGCTTCTTCCTCCGCCAGGCGATGTTTTTCCTGAGAAGGATCGGATGCTTCCTCAACCTTATAAGAGGCAAGGAATGTTTCCGCTTCCCGGCTGTCTAAAGCCCCTAAAGCCAGGATCATGGAGGGACGGACCATCCTCACCGTTTCGACCTGTAAAGCCCTGATCAGATCTTCCCCCAGACCGGTCAGTTTCATCTGGCCGATCAGACGGGCTCCGTTTTTTCGGACCTTTGCCTGGTCGGAAACCAGCAGCCTTTTGAAGAAGTCCTCATCCAGCTCGGACAGGATCTTTTCACGGTCCGCCTTCTTATGAGAAGCCCGTACCATAAAACTTAAGGCCGCTGCATATCCGTTCGGATCGCCTTCCTCCTCCGACCTGACCAGATCGATCACTTGGTCAAGGACCTGCGGATCTTCTTCTTTATACAGCTTCTCCGGCCCGTTAGGCTGGGTCAGCTGCTGGATCAATTCTTCTTTTGTCATTGTTTTGCCTTAATAACATCCCGCATACGCAGCCGTCTTCCGTAATGCAGCATGGTCGCGCGATAAACTTTAGCCGAAAGGCTCAGCAGGAAACTTACGGAAATCAAAAGCACCACGGCTGATATCAAGGTCTCCCGGGCCGATATACTGCCTCCTAAAATACGATAGGGCATATAAAAAGGTGAGGTCAGAGGCAGAAGAGAGGCTGCAATGCGGACAGCCCGGCCTACACTCTGATTTTCCAGAGCGATCAGACTGGAAGCGATCGCCATGACGATCGCAATCAGGATGACCGGCATCATGGCCCCGCTCAGGTCCTCGACCCGGCTGACCATCGATCCGGCAATGATGTTGAGCGTGCTGTAAAACATGATGCCCAGAGTAAAGAAGACGACCGCCGCCAGAGCCTGCTTCCAGGTCACGAACGACGTCAGTCTGAGCTCCAGTCCCAGGATGGTATAACCGCTGGGTACCAGATAGTAAAAGCCCAGCATGCAGACCACCATCACGATCAGAAACTGCAGGACCGCCATAACCACCATAGCCATCAGTTTACCCATCAGGATCTGCCTGGGCCTGGCTGAGACAGCCAGCATTTCCATGATACGGGAACTTTTCTCATTTGCCAGCGATACCGAAATGGAATAGCCGTAAAAATAAACAGCAAAGAAACTGACCAGCACGACCGCCAGGGCCAGCAGATAACCGGTCAGCTGCATGTTGGCGGTATTGGTTGCCTCGGTAGGCAGTTCCAGCTGCAGAAGATCGGTAATATCACTTGTCAGGCCCTGCTGAGTCAGCAGACTGCTGATATAGGCCCTGGATAAAATATCCTTGACATCGCTCTCATTAACACCGGTAAGGATATCCCTGGTCAGTATATGCACCGTGGGAAGCTGGACCTTGCTGTCTTTATCCGGCGCTGTCACATAGATCAGCGACCTGGTGCGGTCCCCGGCGACCATATGCTTGTAGAACTCAAGCTGATCCCCGCTGCCCTTGACGACCCCGATGGTATCCAGGTTGTTCTGAAGAGCTGTCAGCCCGTTGGGTATCAAGCCGTCGTCGTCGATATAATAGCAGTATCCGCTAACATTTTTCTTGACGCTGGATGTATCCTGAGTGACATTTTCCCCTTCCGTCTGGGCGGCTGCTTTTTTCTGACTTTGCGTCTGTTCGCTCCACTCGGATATATAAGGAAAGAGGCTGACGATCATGACGATCGCTACCATTACGATCGTCGGGACGATAAATTTCTTCCTGTTAATGGTATTTTTGAGGGTAAACAGAAAGATGATCCATGTATTTTTCATTCCGTCTCCCCTCCTGTCAGCTCCATGAAGATCTCAGAAAGCGAGGGCTCGCGGATCTCATACTTGGTCGGATAAAAGCCCTGGGACAGCATATGAGCCAGTAAAGCATTAGCTTCATCGTCTCCATGGATGCGATACTCGGTCTCCTGAGCCCTTTTCTCGATCAATTCCATGCCGAAATCCTTAGCCGTGTCGGTCACATCCACATCGCAGGCGACCACCAGGTTGGTATGCCCGTAGTTCCGCTTGATCTGCTTCAAATTACCGCTCAGGATCGTTTTTCCATGATCCAGCATGATAATGTCGTCGCAGTATTCCTCGGCCTTATCCACGCGGTGGGTAGAAAGGATCACATAGCACCCGTCTTCTCGCATTTGTCGGATCACATGATCCATTTTTTCAGCGCCCACCGGATCCAGGCCGGTGAAAGGTTCATCAAGAAAGACCAGATCCGGACGGTGTACAAAGGCTTCCAGAATCTCCACCAGCTGCCTGTCGACCTTGGAGACCCTCTTTAAAGGCAGTTTAGCGGTATGCTCAAGGCCGTACGTGCTCAACAGCTGCCTGGCACTCTCCCTGGCCTCTTTACGGCTAAGGCCGTGCAGCATGGCAAAAAGGATCATCTGATCCAATACTTTGATATCTGAATACCCTCGCCGGCTTTCCGGAAGATAACCTACGTCTTTGGCATTTTCACGGATCGGTCTGCCGTTCCACAGCACCTGGCCGGAGGTAGGCTCGATCAGACCCAGCATCAGGCGTACAGTCGTCGTTTTGCCCGATCCGGACGAACCGATCAGGCCGTAAACCTCAGGCCGGTTCATGGTCAGCGACAGCTGATCGACCGTGGTCTGTCCCACGAATTTTTTGGTAAGCTTGCTCACCTCAAGTCCCATACCCATATCACCCGTTGATTATTATTTATTTTCCGAATCCCTTCTCCATAATGATCTTTGCACTATCTTTATCCGTATACAGGGTCGCTGAGGGATGCATTCTCAGCACGGTCGCCGGGACCATTTCCCTTATCTCTCCCAGCACGGTTTTTTCTACAGCGGCCGCTTTGGTAGAAGCAGGCACGATGCAGAAGATCCTCGAAGCGCAGGCCAGAGCCGGCACCGTCAGGGTCAGCGCTTCGGTCGGCACCTGATCCAGGGAGTCAAAACATCCGTCATGGACCTGCTGCATACGGCAGACCGGATCCAATTTGACTTTCTGCACCTTCCGGGTATCGTCAAAATGGCCCCAGCCGGGATCATTAAAAGCAATATGGCCGTTTTCCCCGATCCCCATAAAGACGATGTCGACCGGATTCTCTTCCAAAAGACGGCTGTAGCGTTCCATTTCTTCTTCGATATCAGGCGCGCCGCCGTTTAAATATTCCACCCTGCCGAAGGGCACTTTATCAAAAAACGACCGTCTGAGGAAATTGCCGAATCCGGCCGGATGATCCTTGGGAAGCCCGATATATTCATCCATATGAAAGGCGTAGACCTTTCCCCAGTCCACATCCTGGCGGGTCAGGGCATCCAAAAATTCGTTCTGGGACGGAGCCGCCGCGAAAATAACATTGCAGTGCCCTTTTTCTTCAATGACCGCTCTTAAAGCCCTGCCGGCATCCTCAGCCGCCTTTTCTCCCATCTGACGTCGGGTCTCGAAGATCTCTACCTGAAGCCTGCCTGCTTTTCCACTAGCCAACATACTGCTGTCCTCCTCGTCTGCTAACCTTTTCTCTATTATAAATCATTTCAAAAGGTCGTTCAAATAAACGCGCATCTCTCCGCGGCCCCGGTTGCCCCACAGAAAATAGGGAACCAGGATCAGGTCCTGCCTTTTCAGGGCAGGCTTAGCCGTGCTGTAGGCCTTTTCATCGGCGCTGACCAGGCGGTACCCCTTTGCTTTCAGGGTGATCTGACTTTTCAGGATCCCCTCCGGATCATTAAGGTCCGCCTCTTTACCGGTATCCGTTTCATCATCGACTTTGGAAGCGGTCTTTTTCTCCATCAGAGTGACAGGATCTTTACCCAGGTACAAAGAGGCCAGCTGTTTGCCGTTATCGACCTCTTCCGCCGCATACAGGATGGGGCCCCTCATGACCGCTGCCTTGCCGGTGTCTTCGATGATGCGGGTATTGGCCCACACTTTGACCGGTTTCATGGACAGGGACAGGTCGATGCGGTCACTGTTGTAGAAGGTCTGGTCCAGGACCATATAACCATTTTCGACAGGGGCCTGGACAGGCTTGCCGTTGACGTAAAGGATCACTTTTGACGCCCACCGGGGGATACGGAGTTTCAGAGCGAAACGGACCGGATCAGCCATGGAAAGGATCATATGAACGGTCCCGTTCCAGGGATAGTCGGTGTGCTGGATCAGTTTTATATCTTTGCCTTCGATGTCGAACTCGGTCGCGGCGTCGGCGTAAAGGTTGACCAGCAGGCTGTTTTTCTGCTGCAAGGCCACGTATTGACCGATCGAGGCTATCAGGCGGGCGATATTGGGCGGGCAGCAGGCGCATCCGAACCATTTCTGACGCTCAACGGCCACATGGCGGTGGTCATAGCGCATATTGGCCGAAGGGCCGTCTACCTGCAGGGGATTAACGTAGAAGAAACGGTCGCCGCGCACGTTGATGCCGCACAAAACGCCGTTAAAGATGGCATTTTCCATGACATCGGCGTAGGAAGCTTCCTCGTCCATTTTCAGCATGCGCTGGGCCCATAAGACCAGGGCGATGGAAGCGCAGCTTTCGTTATAGACCGTATCATTGGGAAGATCGTCATTGGCTCCGTAGGCTTCGCCGAACTCGCAGGCGCCGACACCTCCGTTGATGGACATCTTGTGCTGGGTCACATTGGCAAAAAGCCGCCTTACGGCTTCCTTCAGGCTTTGATCATCCGTCAGGCGGGCTACGTCCGCCGCAGCCGCATAATAATAACCGGCGCGAACGGCATGCCCCTTGACCTCCTGCTGGTCACGGATGGGCATGTCTGCCTGATAATATGACAGATCTCCATAGAAGGAAGGTTCCCGTCCGTGAGCTTTGGCTTCTTCTTCAAAATATAAGGGCTGTCTGCCCCGCTGGTTGATAAAGTAAGCGGCCAGGTCCAGATAATGGCTGTCTTTGGTAAGATCTGCCAGCTTGACCAGGGCCAGCTCCAGTTCCTCATGGCCCGGATACCCGTGCAGTTTGCCTTCCTCCGGGCCGATGTGATCTTCCACACAGGCAATAAAACGCTCTGCTATCTTGAGCAGCTTGCTCTTACCGGTCGCCTGATAATAAGCCACTGCCGCCTCGGTCATATGACCCAGGCAGTAAAGCTCATGATTGTCTCTGAGGTTGGTAAAACGGTTTTCGATACCGCCTTTGAGCTGGTAATACGTATCCAGGTAGCCGTCCGGCATCTGTGCTTTTTCCATCAGATCGATGACCGAATCGACCTCTTCTTCCAGGGTGCTGTCGTTATGATCCATCAGACAGTAGGCTGCGCATTCGATCCATTTATAAAGGTCGCTGTCCTGGAAAACATACCCATGATGGACTCTTTCCGTCAGTCCCGCGGCCGCCTTCATATTGGCGATCGAATAAGAAGGATCCGCCCCCTCGACGCGGTCATTCAGGGTCTCCCACTGATAAGGGACTACTTTGTCGTACACCAGCTGCTGGTACCGTTTCCAGAAACCTCCGGTAATGATTGTTTTCATACGTATTTCTCCCTAACATAAGGCCCGGCGAAAACAGACATGTTCTCGTCGGGTCTTGTCTTTATTGTAAGTTGATCAGCCATGCAGGCCGCGGGCCTGACGATCCATATCCTCTACGACGATGTCGTAGATCTCGCCCAGGGACCGGCAGTATTCCAGGATCTTCCAGGGCTCATTGGTATGGAAATGGATCTTGATCAGATCCTCATCTCCGACCGCCAGCAGGCAGTCTCCTTTAAAATGCTCAAGGATATAATCATGGATCTCGTCTTCGTCCAGATCCTCTCCCTCGATCAAAAGCTGTGTATCGTACCGATATTGCAGAGTCTGTTCAGGCATTTCTTTACCCTCCTTATAGCCTATAGTATAACACGGTCCTAATTACAGATAAAGAAGGGCTAATACAACGACGCAGGCAATGGTGACCATCTGCGAACCCGTCACGCTGTTCATGAGCCCGGACAGGTTCTCCGGATGGCTGGCCAGCCCGATCAGGGTCTTGCCGGCCTTTCCGGCCATGAGCAGAGTCATGATCAAAGAGATCAGGGCCGCCGCCAGAGCGGCACAGATCCTGGGCGTGGTCATAAAGGCAGGCTGATAGCCGCCTTTGATCATACCGGATTTGATGAGGATAAGAAGGGCTTCCGCAATGCCGTAGGCGGTCTGGCTGCCCAGCAGGGCCCGGATCATTTTATACTGACTGTCATATTGTTTTTCGGCGTCTTCGTCCTTTTTCTCCTGAAAAATCATCTTGCCGGCCTGATAACTGAGGTTCAGCTTCTTGCTGCCGATCAGCATGCCGATCAAGGGGAACAGGATCACCGATGCTGCACAGATAATGGCCCACATGATTTATTTACCCAGTTTTTTAAGAGCGGAGGCGGTCTGAGCGCCGAGCTTTACGTTATTGTATACCAGCTGGATATTGGATTCCAGAGAATCGCCGCCGGTCAGCTCGGCTACCCGGGCCAGCAGGAAAGGAGTGGTCTCCTTGCCGTGAACGCCCTGCTGATCGGCCTCTTTCAAAGCCTGATCGATGGCCTTGTCGATCTTGGTCCCGTCCATAGCATACGCTTCCGGAATGGGATTGGTGACCAGCATGCCGCCTTTCATGCCTAATTCACGCTTTACATGGAAAGCCATAGCCAGATCCTGAGGGGTATCGATCTCATAATCGACTTTGAGCCCCGAATGGCGGCTGTAGAAGGCAGGCAGTTCCTGGGTCCCGTAACCGATGACCGGGACTCCCTTGGTCTCCAGATATTCCAGCGTCAGCCCCAGGTCCAGGATGGCTTTGGCACCGGCGCAGATGACCATGACCGGAGTATTGGCCAGCTCTTCCAGATCGGCAGAGATATCAAAAGTCTTCTGAGCGCCTCTGTGAACACCGCCGATACCACCCGTCGCGAAAACTTCGATGCCCGCCATATGGGCGATCATCATGGTCGTGGTAACGGTGGTGGCTCCGTCTTTTCCCTCCGCCACCAGGATAGGAAGGTCGCGGCGGCTGGCCTTGGGAACAGCCCGTCCGGTTTTTCCCAGATATTCGATCTCATTATCGGTCAGACCGGCTTTCAGACGGCCTTTGATGATGGCGATCGTAGCCGGGACGGCTCCGTTTTCACGGATGATCCGCTGAACGTTCAGCGCGGTCTCCACATTTTTAGGATAAGGCATACCGTGGGAAATAATGGTGGACTCCAGCGCGACAACCGGCTTGCCTGTTTCCATGGCTTCTTTTACTTCCGGCGACATATCCAGAAACTGATTCATTGTACTTCCTCCTTAAGATGAATGGCATTGATGATCTTATCTTCATTCAGACTTTCGTTGATCGTCTTTTCCGACTGCATGGTGATCGCCGATGCGGCCTGTCCGGCCCTGGCGGCGTCTTCCAGATCCAGGTGATGCAGATACGCCCAGACAAGCGCCGCGGTGAACGCGTCCCCGCACCCGGTCGTGTTGACAGCTTTGCCGGCTGAGGCAGGCACTTTGACGAAGTGTTCGCCTTTGTCGTCTCTCTCGCCCGCAAAGACCCCGTCCGCTCCCAGGCTGATAAAGACTCGTTTGAGGCCAGTGTCCAGCAGGACCCTGGCCGCCTTGGCCAGGCTCTGGCCGTCTCGGATGGGGACTCCCGACAAAAGCTCTGCCTCCATCCGGTTGGGCTTTAAAGTGTAAAGACGGCCCAGGACATTTTTTAGCTTGGACGCTTTGATCGTAGAAACGGGATCGGCAAAAATGGGAACGTTGAAGTGGCTGGTTATGTATTCGATACTTTCCTTAGGGATGTTGGTATCGATGACGATCGCTTCCGCTTTCTGAAGAGCGCGTCCCCTAGCCTCGATCAGCTCCGGCGTCAGGTGTTTGTAGATGTCCATATCGTTGATGGCCAGCTGCATATCCCCTTTTTCATCGCTGATAAAGAGATAGGTCGAAGTGCGTCCGCCCCGGATCCGGGTGCTCAGGGACGTGTCCACCCCCAGTTCGTTCATAGCGCTGATGATGTGGTCGGCGCTTGTGTCATCGCCGAAAGTGGTAAGGAGCCTGGTCTTGATGCCCAGCAGGGCCATGTTATGGGCGATATTGCGGCCTACGCCTCCCAGACTGGTGGTCACGATACCGGGATTGGAATCCTCTCTGACAAGCTTATTGTTGGAGACACCGCCGATATCCATGTTGACTGCCCCGACCACGATGACCTCCTGGGCCTCAGGAAACATATAACCTCGTCCGGTGATGTAGCCCTGCTTGATCAGGTTTGAAATATGTACACCCACAGACGATCGGGTAATGCCGGCTTTTTCGGCCAGCTCCTGCTGCGATATCTGGGGATCCTGCCGGATCCAGTTAAGGATCTGCTTTTCTCTTTCGGTCACTGGCACCTCCCAAGGATTACGGGCTCACAGCCCGAGTAAAGAAATGTTTACCAAACTAAAGAGATTATAAACGCTGGCAGGATAGAAAGCAAGGATAAAATAAGACTTATACCCGAGTGGAAAAATGGACCTGCTTAGATCTAATCGCGGATATAAAAAAAGAACTGTGACATAAATCACAGTTCTTTTTCAGTTGCGGAGGGAGGACTTGAACCACCGACCTTCGGGTTATGAGCCCGACGAGCTACCAACTGCTCTACTCCGCGATGTTTATTTACTGCTGCAGGCCTATTTCCCTACAGCTTCTTTATTATAGCACTGCTCCAAATCGAATGCAAGCCCTTTTTTAAATTGATAGGACCCGGGAATAATACTTCCCGGGTCCGCGCAAGACAAGCTGTGCCTTCACAGGCTGCTGCCTGCCTTACATTATAGTTTTAATCAGTCAAAGAATACCGGTTTACCGGTCTTTGCAGAAGTGTAGATCGCTTCCAGGATCTGGGATACGACGTAAGCCTGCTCAGGTTTTACGACCGGAGTTCCCTTGCCTTCTACGGCATCGATCCACTGACGAGCTTCGTTCAGGGCCGGATCGGAGCTGTTTCCTTCATAGAAGGCAACGCCGCCTTTTGCGAAATCAGGTTTGATCTGTTCCTGTCTGCCGAATTCTACTTTATTGATCACGGTCTCGCCGTTGATGATATGAGCGCCGGCTTTGGTGCCCATCAGCATAGTAGAACCTTCCTGAATCGGAACAGCAGTATTCAGAGCCCAGCTGGACTCCACGGTAACAACGGCTCCGTTCTTCATAACAACGTAACCAAAGGCAGAATCTTCCAGCTTGTTGTCTTCATCTTTCCAGCCGCCCCAGGGGTTGCCTGCCTGAGGATTCTCAACCTTTTTGAAGGTATTTCCGACAACCATCTTGGGCTCATAGTTGTTCATCAGATACAGGGTAAGATCCAGAGAATGGGTTGCGATATCGATCAGCGGTCCGCCGCCCTGTTCATACTCATTCAGGAATACACCCCAGTTAGGAGTTCCTCTGCGGCGGATGGCCAGTGCTTTGGCAAAATAGATCTCGCCCAGATCTCCGCGGTCGATGACGGCCTTAAGGTACTTGGCTTCATTCTTGCTGCGATGCTGATAACCGATGGTCAGCATCTTGCCGGTCTCTCTGGCCGCATCCAGCATTCTTTTAGCGTCAGCCGCGGTTTTAGCCATAGGCTTTTCGCACATAACATGCTTGCCGGCATGCAGGGCATCGATGGAAATGTCTGCATGAGCGCGGTTAGGAGTCAGAACATGAACGACCTCGATCGTGGGGTCTTTTAAAAGTTCATGATAATCGGTGTAAACTTTTGCATCGGGAGTACCGTACTGTTCTTTTGCTTTTACGGCCCGCTCTTCGATCAAGTCGCAGAATGCTACCAGTTCAACGTCCGGAAGCTTGGACAGAGAAGGCAGATGTTTTCCATTGGCAATACCACCGCATCCGATGATACCAACCCGTACTTTTCGATCCATTAAATTTCCTCCTTGTTTACAGCTGCTGTTACTAAGCAGTTGAACTCATTGACACTACCTTACCACGGCCTTTCGGTTAATTCAATGGATTTTTACGATATTTTAATTGGATTTTCGGTAATAACCAATAAAAAAACTCCTGAATCATCAGGAGTCATTATTAATGGAGGAAGGTGGATTCGAACCACCGAAGGCAATGCCAGCAGATTTACAGTCTGTCCCCTTTGGCCACTCGGGAATTCCTCCATAAGCCAACGATCGGACTCGAACCGATAACCTGCTGATTACAAGTCAGCTGCTCTGCCAATTGAGCCACGTTGGCACGTTAACAAAGTATCTATGGAAGGTACAGGGCTCGAACCTGTGACCCTCTGCTTGTAGGGCAGACGCTCTCCCAGCTGAGCTAACCTTCCATAACATGGGTTACCGACGAATTCTTTCGCAGGTAGCGACTCAGACGGGGCTCGAACCCGTGACCTTCGGCGTGACAGGCCGACGTACTAACCAACTGTACCACTGAGCCGTACAACAATGAAAATCCATTGGACTTACCTAGTAAATCCATTGAACCTTCAAAACTACATATCAAACTTAATGATCCGATGATCTCTTCGTCTTTGTGTGACGCCTTACTTTCGTAAGGTTCCGCGCTTGCCTCAATCCCATGAAGTGATCTTAACTTCCTTCTCACTTCCTGAACAAGCCCTCGACCTATTAGTACCGGTCAGCTCAGTACATCTCTGTACTTACACCTCCGGCCTATCGCCTTGTCGTCTTC
>OMYN01000032.1 GCA_900315265.1 uncultured Eubacteriales bacterium | reverse complement strand
TCCTTAGGTACTTGTTGTTGTGGTAAACTCATTATACCTAAAGGATAATCATTTGGCTCTTTTTAATTTCTCAATTTACACCATTTTACAGACGTAACCCTGCAAAGGATTGAAAAGGCGGATAAAAACCGTAGGATTCCCGGTTTTTATCCGCCTTTGGTGCTTTGAAAGACTAAAAAATGGCAGATAAAATCCACGATTTGAACTATTTTATCTGCCAGTGGCATAAAAAATGAGAAAAAAGAGCGAATTTATCTGCCGGCTGGTCTGCCAGTTGGTCTGCCGCCCGGTCGATGACCTAGCACTGCCGGCTGGTCTGCCGTCCGGTCGATGACCTTGCACCGCCGGCCGGCGACCCTACGTCGTCAACTCCGTGGTGGTCTTATGCCCGGCCCCGCCGCCCATCGCCGCATCCAAGCTAGAACGTGGCAATATAAAAGACCCGGAAGTGTAAGCTTCCGAGCCTTTTATCAAATCTGATTCATCAAATCTGATTCATCAAATCTTCCTGATACTGCCTGGTATACAGATTGTAATAATACCCTTTCTTTTCCATCAGCTCATGATGCTTGCCCCGCTCGATGATCTTGCCATCTTTGACCACCAGGATCACGTCCGCCTGGCGGATGGTCGACAAACGATGAGCGATCACAAAAGAAGTGCGCCCCTTCATCAGATTGGCAATGGCATCCTGAATCAGCTTTTCCGTCACCGTATCGATCGAAGACGTCGCTTCATCCAGCACGAAAATGCGTGGGTCAGCCAAAATAGCCCGGGCAAAGGAAAGCAGCTGCTTCTCGCCGGTCGACAGCAGGTCTCCGCCTTCACCGACATCACTGTCATATCCTTTATCCATCCGCGCGATGACCTGGTCCGCATGGACAGCCTTGACCGCCGCTTCGATCTCTTCCTGAGTCGCATCCGGACGGCCGTATAAGAGATTGTCGCGGACCGTGCCGCTGAACAGATGAGGCGTCTGCAATACATAACCGATGTTGCTGTGCAGCCACAGCTGCGACCGCTCCCGGGCGTCCCGCCCGTCGATCAGGATCTGGCCCTCGGTAGGTTCAAAGAAGCGGCAGACCAGATTGACCAGCGTCGACTTGCCGGCACCGGTTTCTCCCACGATGGCTACGTTGGTGCCCTGGGGAACCTTCAAATTGAAGTGTTCCAGGACATACTCATCGCCGTCGGGATATTTAAAGGAAACATCCTTGAACTCAACATCACCGTACAAAGGCTCCCAATTTTCCTTTTTGGGATGGAAGGTGTCCCCGTATTTGGCAATGACCTCGGGAGAATCAGCCACATCCGACTTGGTTTCCATCAGACCGGTAAAACGCTCAACATTGACCTGAACAGTAACCAGATCCGACAGAGCGCGCACCAGCCACTGGACGGGCTCCATCAGGTTCATGGCGTAAGAAGCAAAGACGGAAAGGGTACCCAGCTTCATCAGCTGGTTGATGGTAATATAGCCGCCGTACCACAAAACCAGGGCCAGGGCGATATAGGAGGCCAGCGAAATGGTCGACATAAAGAGCGAACGAAAATGGGAAGCCCAGATAGAAGTGTGGGTCATATCCACACTGGTCTTCTCAAAATCCTCATCCATCCGTTTTTCAGCGACCAGGGTTTTGGTCGTCTGCGCACCGGTGATACCCTCGTTGAAGTTGCCTGAGATCTGGGAGTTTAATTCGCGGACCCGGCGGTTGTAGTGGATCAGCTTTTTCTGAAAATAAGTAGAAGCCAAGGCTACGATGGGAACGATGACCAGCACCATCAAAGACATTTTCCAGTCGATGGCCAGCATGACCACGATGACACCGATCATGTAAGAGCTGTTCCAGACACCATCCATCAGGCTCCAGCTGACCAAGCCGCCGATACGGCTGGTATCACTCATAATGCGGGAATGAATGTAGCCGACACTGTTCTGGTTGTAATAAGAGAAGGACAGCTCCTGCAGATGGTTGAAGCAGGCCCGGCGCATATCGCGGGTAACGCCCATTTCGACCTGACCGGCCTGATACTGGGAAATAATATTGACAGTCGTCTGAAATATCAGCACCAAAAGATAGAGGCCGATAAACCAGCCCAGCGTATCCAGGGTGCCCAGTCCTATGAAATGGTTGATGGCGTAGCGCTGGAAAAGAGGCGTGATAACGTCCACACCGGACCCTAAAAATCCCAGAATGACCATGCAGATCATGGTCTTCTTCATCGGCTTTAAATACGGAATGATTTTAGGAATGCCAAACCAGGGCAGGGAAACATAGTCTTTCTTTTCTTTTTCATTTGTTTTTTCCGCCATGATCACACCTCCTTAGCCGGAACGGTTGCTGTCGCAGTGGAATTGCCCGAAGCGCAGCCCGCCTCATTGCGGCCGGCTGCCGCTGCTTCGTTTTCCGCTTCGACTTCTTCAAAGGGATTGCCGGTAAACTCATCTTCCTCGGACATGGTCAGCTGCATATCGTAAATGCGTTTGTATACGCCGCCCTTAGCCATCAGTTGGTCAGGGGTGCCCATTTCGACGATCTTACCCTTATCCATGACCATGATCTGATCGGCATTCATCAGGGTGGTGACGCGGTGAGCAATTAAGATCACCGTCGAATCCTTCAGATGCCGGTTCAAGGCGCTGCGGATCTTGGCGTCGGTCTCCGCATCGACGGCGGAAAGCGAATCGTCGAAGACCATGATGGGAGCTTTTTGGGTCAGCATGCGGGCGATGGCGGTCCGCTGCTTCTGGCCGCCGGACAGGGTCACGCCGCGCTCGCCCACCATGGTATCGTAGCCGTTTTTGAAACCGGTGATGGCGTCGTCGACGGAGGCAAGGCGGGCCGCCGTGCGTATGTCGGACATGGGCATGGAGCGGTCGGTGATGCTTATATTCTCGCCGATGGTGCGGGAGAACAGGTAGGGCTCCTGCAGGACCATACCGATATTGCTGCGCAGGTATTTGGCTTTGATGTCGCGGATATCGGTATCGCCGATGCGGATGGTGCCGCTGCCTTCGGGCAGGTCATAAAGACGGTCCAAGAGGTGCATCAGGGTCGACTTGCCCGATCCGGTACTGCCCAGGATGCCGAAGGTCGTGCCGGCCTTGACGGTAAAGGAAACATCCTTGACGACCGGAACATTTTCTTCATAACCGAAAGTGACATGGTCGAAGTGAATGTCCTGATGCATGTCGGGCTCTTTGGCATCGGGAACGTCTTCTTCGACAGGGGAGTTCATGATATAGCGGATACGGTCGATGGAAACGCCTGCCTTGGACATTTCGGAAATCATACGGCCCAGCTGGCGGACAGGCCAGATCAGCATACCGTTATAAGAAAGAAAAGCGATGAATTCACCGGTGGTCAGCGAACCGTGGACGCAGAAAACGGAACCCATGGTCAAAACCAGTACCACCTGGATACCGGTGATCAGGTCGCCCGCACCCCAGAAATAGCTCATCAGCTTCATCAGGTCGACCCACAGGCCGGTATAATACACATTCTGTTTTTCGAAGCGCTTGCGCTCATAGTCCTCACGGCCGAAAGCGCGTACGACACGGACGCCGGTCAGGTTTTCCTGGGCGATCGTGGAAAGGACACCCTCGTTATCGTCGCACTCCTTGAAATGGCGTCCGATGCGGGAGAAGAAGAAGCCGGAATAAGCCATGATGACCGGAATGGTAGCAGCCGCTGCCGCGCCAAGGCGGGCATCCATGGAAAACATAAAGAAAAGGGAAAGGATCATCATGATCACGATCCGGACGACCGAAACCATCTGCTCGGCGATGAAGATGCGGACTCGTTCCACGTCGGAGGTGCAGCGCTGCATGATGTCGCCGGTCTTGTTCTGCATGTACCAGCGGAAAGGCAGCTCCTGCAGGTGGGCAAACAGCTTGTCGCGCATGCTCTGCTGCAGCTTTTCGGCGGCGACATTGTTGAACTGGTTGGTCGCGTAGCGGAAAAGGGCAACGAACAGGGCCATAACGATGATGATGACCGCAATGACCCACAGATGAGTCCTAAAAAAGGGAGCGCCTCCCATACGGTCGATCCAGCTGACGGCTGCAGCCGGCAGCGAAAAGGGTTTATCACCGATGATGGAATCAACGGTGGAGCGGATGATCTGGGGAATCAGCATTTCCAGGATCGTCACCAGGAAAGAAGCTACGATACTGAAGATAAAAAAGCGGGTACAGCCGTGCATAAAGTATTTGACCATACCCCAGCGGGTAAAACGCTCTTTTTGAGTGTCTTTTGTCATATTGTAAGGCCCCTCATAAGCCAAAGCCGCCGGATTGATTTTTAAGGCAGTTTCGCTATAATTAAAAGTGCTGGTTTTTTGAACATAAAATACGGCGCCGGGCCGCCGGAAAAGTAACTGCACACGATTTTAAACCAATCAAAAAAAGGTGTCAACCCGACAAAACAAGCTGTTTTTGTACTATACATAACAAGCCTGAAAAACGAAGGATACGGAGGATATAAATGAAATTAGAGCCTAACGATCCCTGCTGGTGCGGCAGCGGACGCAAATATAAAAAATGTCATATGCAGCAGGATGAAAAAGTTCAGATCTACAAGGACAAAGGCATCATCGTGCCCTCTCATAAACTGCTGAAAACTCCGGAGCAGCTGGCCGGGATCCGCGAGAGTGCGAAAGTCAACGTAGCGGTCCTGGACGAAGTATCCAAACGCATCCACGAGGGTATGAGCACCGAAGATATCAACGATATCGTCAACGAGGTCACCTACGGGATGGACGCCATCCCGGCGCCTCTTAATTATGAAGGCTTTCCCAAGAGCGTCTGCACGTCCATCAATAACGTCGTCTGCCACGGCATCCCCTCCAAAGACGAGATCCTGGTAGACGGGGACATCATCAATGTCGATGTTTCCACCGTCAAAAACGGCTATTATTCCGACTCCTCCCGCATGTTCCTGATCGGCGATGTGGATCCCGCCTGGAAGAAATTGGTCGAAGACACCAAGAAAGCCGTAGAACTTGCTCTCGCAGAAGTCAAGCCCTGGGGCATGCTCGGCGATGTCGGAGCCGTCGTAAATGAGTTTGCCAAAAAACAGGGCTACAGCGTGGTACGCGAAATAGGCGGACACGGCTGCGGAGTCGAATTCCACGAAGATCCCTGGGTCGGTTTTACCACCAGAAGAGGGACCGGTATGCTGCTGGTCCCCGGCCTTACCTTTACCATCGAACCGATGATCAACCTGGGTACGGCCGACATTTACCAGGACGAAGACAACGGCTGGACCATTTATACCGATGATGACCAACCGTCCGCTCAGTGGGAGATCCAGGTCACGGTCACCGAAGACGGGCATGAAGTACTGACCTGGTGACCTCCGGGCCGTGGTAATAATGTGTTGAGGAACCTGTCGATCCGGAAGGATCAGCATTCAATCAGGGGGGATTTTCAGTGACACTGACAGAAGAAGAGCTTCGCGATAAAATTTATGCCTGCTGGGAAGGAAAGAATATAGGCGGTACTCTGGGCGGCCCTACCGAAGGACGCATGGAATGGCTGCATCTGGAAAAGCTGGAAGGAATCGGAAACGATCCTCTTCCCAATGATGATCTGGATCTGCAGCTGGTCAATCTGCATGCGGTCGAGCAGCGGGGTTTGAACATTACCACCCAGGACCTGTCCAAAGAATGGCTGGAGCACGTCCGTTTCCCTTACGACGAGTACGGATACGCCCTGACCAACCTGCGCAAGGGCCTGGTCCCGCCGCTTTCCGGCTATTTTGAAAATCCTTTTGTTGATTGTATGGGAAGTCCCATCCGGTCGGAACTGTGGGCCGTGCTGGCCCCGGGCAAGCCGGCTATCGCCAGCTACCTGGCTTATCAGGACGCCATGGTCGACCATGCCGGCGGCGAGGGCGTCTATGCGGAGATGTACAATGCGGTGCTGGAAAGCCTTGCCTTTGAAGAAAGCGACCGGGAGACGCTGATCGAGAAGGCAGTTGCCTTTCTGCCGGCCGGCTGCGTTACGGCTAAGGTGATCCGGGACACGTTGAAATGGTATCGGGAAGGGGTATCGTATACCGACATCAGGGACCTTATCCTGAAAAGCTGCGGCAGCGACAATTTCACCTATGCTCCGCAGAATATGGCCTTTATCACGGTCGGGCTTTTATATGGAAGCGATTTCGGAGACTGCCTGCTGAAGGCGGTCAACATGGGTTATGACACGGACTGCACCGGAGCGACGACCGGGGCTATCTGCGGGATTTTATGGGGACGCAAGGGGATACCGGCGGCCTGGCGCGAGCCGGTGTCGGAACGGATCGCGGTGTCCAAAGAGATCGTGGGACTTGACTGGCCCAGGACGATCTCGGAGCTGACCAGGCGCAGCATGATACTGCAGCAGCAGCTGGCTCCGGAAGCCGAGGAGGATTTCCTGTTCATCCCCATGACGGATTTTGACCGGCAGATCTTCTGCCTGCCCCAGGGGGCAAGTTTTACCCGCAGTCTGCGCGTGACGCTCAAGACAAAAGAGACCCCGGTGCCCGGGCAGAAACTGACGATCTTTTGTGTACTCAAGAACCGTACCCACGACCGGTGGCAGGCTTCGGTAAGCTGCCGGGAAAACAACTGGACTTCGCCGGTAATGGATCTGGAAGACCAGTCGACCGTGCCGGTACAGTTTGAGGTAACGGTGCCGGAGGAAGCGGCGGAAAGGGAAGAGGCCCTCGCCAAGTCCGTGAAAGAAGACAGGATCCCCAAGACCATGACTCTTCATTTGACCGTGGCCCGCTATGACCAGGGCGGTTTATGGGTCCGGTATCCGATCGAATTTACCCTGCCGGTCGGCAGCCGGTGGAGCGTGGACGGTCAGACGGTCTACACCAAGGGGCAGGAAGTCGTCCTTAAAGGCGAAGGCCTGCATAAGATCACTACGACACTGACGGTGCCTTCCGACCGCCCCATGCGCCTGATCGCGGCCTGCAGCCAGCCGGTCCGTGTGCGGATCCGACCGGATCAGACGGACGGCCGGCCGGTAGTAAACGACCCCGATGAGGAGGTCTATATGCCTGCTTATCACAGAGCACCCAAGGAACAGACGGCGGAGCTTGAGCTGAAAGCAGGAAAGTACCAGGTCGATATTCAGGTCGACAGCCGCGCGGAAGAAACACGGTTAAGTCTCATGCCCTGCGCACCGCGTGAAGACTTTTGCATGATGTATATAGACTGCGCCATAGGGTAAAATTTGAAAAATAATAGGGGTGACGGATGAAGCCGGTCGTAACGATTATTGTACCTGTCTATAACGCACAGAAAACGGTGCGCCGCTGCCTGGAGAGTATACTGGCGCAGGATTTCAAGCAGTTCGAACTCCTTGTGATCGACGACGGGAGCTGGGACGATTCTCCGGCCATCTGTGATGAGTTCGCGGAAAAAGACAGCCGCGTTCATGTGATCCACAAAGAAAACAGCGGCGTTTCCCAGACGCGCAATATAGGCCTTTCCATGGCACGCGGTCAGTATATCCAGTTTCTGGATTCCGATGACTGGATCACTCCGGAGGCGACAAGGACGCTGCTTTCGGCGGCGCAGCAGACCAGCGCAGATCTTGTTGTCGCTGATTTCTACCGCGTCGTCGGGGAGAGAGTATCGACCAAGGGCTCGATCACGAAAGAAAAGCTGATGTTCCGCGATGAATTTGCCGGTGAGATGCTAAGGAGCCCGGCGGACTTTTATTATGGCGTCATCTGGAACAAGCTGTACCGCCGCAAGATCATCGAAAAGTATCAGATCCGCATGGATCCGAATCTGAACTGGTGTGAAGATTTTATTTTCAACCTGGAATATCTTTTGCATGTGCAGACGGTGTACTGTGTGCAGACGCCCATTTACTATTATGTAAAAACGGAAGGGTCGCTGGTGGATGAAACCATGAAGTCCGGCGGTGTCATGCGCCAGAAGCTGAAGGTGCTCGAGTACTACAACCGCTTTTACAAGAACATATACAGCGGGACCAGTTACGCGCTGAGGGCACCGGTCATCTACAGTTTTTTATTGAATTTTGCCCATGACGACACCGTGCGCAGGATCATGCCGGGCACCAAGAAGCTGGGGAGCGAGCGGACGGTCCTGATGCATGACGCGGATGTTGACGCATGGACGGTCAATTATTACGAGCGGGTGCTGATCCGGCGCGAAGGGGAGTCGATCCGGCTGCAGTATCATCTCACACACCGCGCCATGCTTGTCATTGCGTATCTGTATGCCTTCGGACCTTCCTGTGTGACGGAAGAATTTGCCTGGTATGTCGGAGTCTCCCAACGGGCGCTCTCGCAGACCCTGCGCATGATGAGCGGGAAAAAACTGGTAATCCAGATGCGGGAGCCGGAGGAAAAAGAACTGGAAGAGGGCGAGGAGTGGACCGTCGAAAACGCCGCGGAGACCAAGGCGGAAGACACCTGGATGCCCGGCGAGGCAGCGGAACCGATCCTGCAGGACTGGAACCGAATGCTGACGGACCTCGACGCCATGATGACGGAAGGATTTACCGAGTCCGAGAAAACGGAATATCTGGCGCTTCGAAAAAAGTCCTTTGAAGGCATCAAAAAGCGTTTATCGCTTTAAGTTAATAAGTTAATAAGAACGGAATTTAAAGATTTATCCGAATTATCTCAAGCTTATAAGATCACATTTTTCTGCTGGCCGTTCATCCAGGAGATCAGATTGTCGAACACGATCTGAGCACGCAAGGTCATGGATTCTTTGGTCGCGAAGGCTACATGGGGAGTCACCAGGGTGTTGGGAGTATTGAGAAGAGGCATGGCCGGATCCAGAGGCGGCTCATTATCGAATACATCCAGGCAGGCCCCGCCGATCGTGCCATTATTCAAAGCATCCGCCAGATCCTGAGTGACAACGACCGGACCGCGGGCTGCGTTGACCAAGAGCGCGGTCGGTTTCATTAAAGCAAGCTGGTTTTTACCGATCATTCCCCGGGTGGATTCGTTAAGAGGACAGTGCAGCACTACGATATCCGAAGTGCTCAGCAGCTCTTCCATGGTAACTTTTCTGATATAGGAAGGATTGCAATCGTGCCAGTGGCTGTCAGGACCGATCACATTGGCTCCGAAGGCATGAAAGAGCTCTGCGGACCGGCTGCCGATATTGCCCAGTCCGATGATGCCGACCGTTTTACCCTTAAGTTCGCTCCCGACCAGGCCCTGCTTGGTCTGTCCGGCACGGCAGCGGTCTTCGACCGCCCTCATGTTGCGGAGCCAGCTCAGGACCATGCCGATGACCAGCTCCGGAACGGCCTCATTGGAATAACCGGACGCATTGGAAACAGCAATGCCGGCTGCTTTGGCAGCGGACAGACCGACGTGGTCGACTCCCGTAAAAGCAACATCGATAAACTTAAGGCTGGGGCATGCCGCAATGACATCCGCCGGCATAGGCATGTTGGCAAGGATCATAACATCCTTGTCACAAGCCTCTTGGATCAGGGTCTCTTTATCGGTCGTACGCTGGTAGCTGGTAAATTCAACGCCCTGCTCCTTGAGCGGAGCTTCCAGACAGGCAAGCTCCTGATCGCTGATACCTAACGATTCCATCAAAGCAACTTTCATAGTATCCTTTCCGTAAAACGCCTCAAAAGCTGTTTTACTTTCGCATGTTCTGATTACTGTCATTCATTATAGGTTAATTATAATGATAATTCCAAAAGCCTTCAAGAAGGTAAGGCGCCGCTTCGCCTTAGGCGTTTGATCAAATTCATGTCAAACATTTTACTTTCATCGCTATTGTCAGCGTGGTATGATAAGCTCAGCAGAACTTGATATCGTTTCTTCATTATCCGATAGAACAAGGAGGTCAGTTATGCGTACCATTACCCTTGGAACGACAGGCATCACGGTGCCCCAGAATGCTTTCGGAGCCCTGCCCATCCAGCGCGACTCCAAAGAAGTAGCCGTTGCCCTGCTGCGCAAGGCTTACGCCGGCGGCATGCGCTTTTTTGATACCGCCCGCGCCTACAGCGACAGCGAGGATAAAGTCGGCGAAGCCTTTGACGGCATGAGGGACAAAGTATATATCTCGACCAAAACACAGGCCAAAACGCCCGACAAATTCTGGACCGACCTTGAAACGTCCCTGAAAATGCTGCGCACCAACTACGTGGACATCCTTCAGTTCCACTGCGCGGATCAGTGCTACCGGCCCGGCGACGGAACCGGCATGTACGAATGTATGCTGGAGGCTAAAAAACAAGGTAAGATCCGCCACATCGGCATCACCGCCCACAAGATCGGCATCGCCATGGAAGCGGCCAAATCCGGCCTTTACGAAACCGTACAGTTCCCCTTCAGTTACTTAAGCGGCCCTCAGGAGCTGGAACTGGTACAGACCTGCAAGGATAATCAGGTCGGATTCATCGCCATGAAGGGACTGGCCGGAGGTCTGATCAACCAATATGAGCCGGCAATGGCTTATATGTCCCAGTTTGACAATGTGCTGCCCATCTGGGGCGTCCAGAGGGAAAAAGAACTGGACCAGTGGCTGTCCTGTTTTGACACCATGCCTCAGATGACCCCCGAGATCGAGGCCTATATTGAGCAGGAAAAGAAAGAGCTGTCCGGTGATTTCTGCCGCGGCTGCGGCTATTGCATGCCCTGTCCGGCCGGCATCCAGATCAATCAGTGCGCCCGCATCAGTTTGATGCTGCGCCGCGCTCCTTCAAAGAGCTGGCTCAGCGACTACTGGCAGGCTGAAATGAAAAAGGTAGAAGGCTGCCTGCACTGCCGTCGCTGTGTCGCCAAATGCCCTTACGGCCTGGACACTCCGACCCTGCTGGAAAAGAACTACGAGGATTACAAAAAAGTGCTGGCCGGAGAGGTCAGCGTACAATAAAAAGGAGACATTACCATGGCATTAGACAAAGTAGGTCCTATTCCTGCTCTGATGACGCAGGAAGTAATGACAGCGCCCGGACAGATCTCATTCAGGCAGATCCCGGTACCGGAGCCAGGCCCGGATCAGGTACTGGTCAAGATCAAACGCATCGGAGTCTGCGGCAGCGACATCCACGTTTATCACGGGACCCATCCTTATACCAAATATCCGGTCACTCAGGGGCATGAAGTCAGCGGCGTGATCGTTAAATGCGGACAGTACGCCTCTAAGTTCCAGGTCGGCCAGCGGGTGACCATCGAGCCCCAGGTCTTCTGCGGCCGCTGCTACCCCTGCTTGCATGGAAAGTACAACCTGTGTCAGAACCTGAAGGTCATGGGATTTCAGACCACCGGCACGGCCAGCGATTATTTTGCGGTCGACGAATCCAAGATCACCCCGCTGCCGGATGGCATGACCTATAACGAAGGGGCCATGATCGAGCCCCTGGCAGTGACCGTCCACGCCGCCAAACGCTTCCCCGATCTTAAGGGAGCCAAGGTAGTCATTTTCGGCTGCGGCCCCATCGGCATCCTTTTGATGCAGTCGGTCAAGGCCTTCGGCGCTGCCAAGGTCATGGTCACCGACGTGTCCGACTATCGCCTGCAGCTGGCAAGGTCGCTGGGAGCGGACGCCGCCGTCAATACATCCAAAGAGGATTTTGCCACGGCCCTGACCGAGGCCTTCGGCCCGGACAAAGCGGACGTTATGTACGACTGCGCCGGCAATGACATCACCATGGACCAGGCCATTCAGAACGCCCGCAAGGGAAGTACGATCGTCCTGGTAGCCGTCTTCGGAAAACGCGCCAGCGTGGACCTGGCCAAGCTCAACGATTCCGAGCTGGATCTGAACACCTCCATGATGTACCGCCACGAAGACTATCTGGATGCCCTGCGCTTTGTCAGCGAGGGCAAGATCCAGCTCAAACCGCTCATGAGTCAGCATTTTGCCTTCAAGGACTACCTGAAAGCCTACCAATATATCGATGCCAACCGGGAATCCACCATGAAGGTCCTGATCGACGTCGATCCTGAAGAAGAATAAATAGCGGGTCCCTTCGCTTTATCCCCAAAAGCTGCTTCGATCCGAGACAGCAGAAGGAACCGAAATGTCCTTACTCGCCAAATTGATCGAGCCCTCGCAAAAGTACCAAAAAGGGCAGCACCCATTCAGCAACAGCGATCTTAAAAAGATTCTGATCCCGCTTCTGATCGAGCAGTCGCTGCAGCTGGTGGTCGGCATCGCCGACACCCTGATGGTCAGCTACGCAGGCGAAGCAGCCGTATCCGGCGTCTCGCTGGATACCATGTTCTACAGTATCTTTCTTTTCATGTTTAATGCCGTCGCCACCGGCGGTTCTGTCGTAGTCGCCCAGTATCTGGGAAAGGGCGATATCAATCAGGCAGATTTCGCCGCGTCGCAGATCGTGCGGATCGCGGCTATCTTTTCTACGGCCTGTATGGTCCTGATCCTGCTGACCGGCAAATGGATCCTGAAGGGATTGTACGGCAGCGTGGAAGCAGACGTCATGGCCGCCTGCCGGACCTACCTCTGGATCGTTACCCTGGCCTTCCCGGCCAGTGCCCTCTATAATGCCGGCGCGGCCATTTTCCGCAGCATGGGCCGCACCAAAACGACCATGACCGTGTCCATCCTTATGAACGTTTTGAACGTGATCGGCAACGCGATCGGCGTTTTCGCCCTGCATGCCGGCGCGGCCGGCGTCGCCTGGCCGACCACCATTTCCTGGTATTTTGCCGCTGTCGTAATGGTGAGCCTGTGCTTTAGGTCCGGCAAAGAGGTCCAGATCCGTATGGACCTGATCCTGCGCCGGGATATGGAAATGGTCAAAAGGATCCTGCACATAGCCATCCCCAACGGCCTGGAGAGCGGCCTTTTCCAGGCATCCAAAGTTTTTATCGGCACCATGATCGCCACCTACGGCACCTATCAGATCGCTGCCAACGGTATTTCACAGACCTTGTGGAATTTTTCCGCCCTGATGACCAGTTCCATGGGACCCGTTTTCATCACGGTCATCGGCCAGTGTATGGGGGCCGGCAACAAGGACGGAGCCGAGTACTATCTGCATAAGCTGCCCCGGATCACTTTCTTTCTGGCGCTGGCATGGAATATCCTTTTTGGAGCCTGCCTGCCTCTGATCGTACAGCTTTATGATATTTCGGCCCAGACCCGTCAGCTGGTCCTGATCTGCGTGTGGCTGCACTGCCTCTTCCTTCCTTTTGTGCAGCCATGGTCCTTCCCCCTGTCAGCGGGCCTGCAGGCTACCGGCGATGTGAAATTTTCCCTTTATTCTTCCATTTTTACATCGGTCTTCCTGCGCATCATCTTTACGATCATCCTTGGTAATATGCTCCATTTAGGCGTGATCGGCGTTACCATCGCCATGATCTCGGACTGGATCGTCAAAGCCATCCTGGATGTGATCCGCGTGGGCAGCGGCCGCTGGAGAGAGAAGCGGGTCATCTGATCTCGTCCGTTGTTTTTTCAAAAGTTTTATCAAAAGGGAAAAAGGTGCAGCGCAGTTCGAAAAGGGAAGTTTAACTTAAAAAGTCCAGTTATGCAGGATCTGCATAGCTGGACTTTTACTATAAGCATTAGGCAAAACAGGGAAGAAAAGTTATACTGAAAGCAGCTGGAAAGGACCGATAAAATCAATCCGGCAGCAAAGGGAGAGGCCTAACATGAATCTGTTTGTAAGACTTATAGAACCTTCTCAGAAGTATCAGAAGGGCGGACGGCTGTTCAGCAACGAGGATCTTCGCAAAATGATCGTTCCCCTGCTGATCGAGCAGGCCCTGCAGCTGGTGGTGGGCATGATGGATACTATGATGGTCTCCTATGCCGGTGAAGCAGCCGTTTCGGGAGTTTCGCTGGATACCATGTTGTATGTGATCTTTATGAATCTATTCACCGCGGTCGCTACCGGAGGCTCTGTGGTCATTTCTCAGTATCTGGGCCGTCAGGACAAGGATAATGCCGATCTTTCCGCTTCCCAGGTGATAAGGATCTCGGCTGTTTTCTCGATCCTTTGCATGGTTTTGATCCTGCTGACGGGAAACTGGATCCTGAAGGTCCTGTACGGGAGTGCCGAAGCGGACGTTATGGCTGCCTGCCGCACTTATCTTAGGATCGTGACTCTGTCTTTCCCGGGAAATGCCTTGTATAACGCAGGGGCCGCCATTTACCGCAGCATGGGCCGTACGAAAACGACCATGAAGGTGTCCATGACCATGAATGCTGTCAACATCATAGGCAACGCGGTCGGGATCTTCGTTTTGCACGCCGGGGCAGCCGGTGTCGCCTGGCCGACGACTATTTCATGGTCCTTTGCGGCTGTGGTCATGATGGTGCTCTGCTTCCGGTCTAAACACGAAGTACGGATCCGTTGGAACAAGATCCTGCGCCTTGACTTTGCCATGCGGAAACGTATCCTGCATATTGCCGTCCCCAACGGGATCGAAGGCGGGTTGTTCCAGGCTTCCAAAGTCTTTATCGGAACTCTGATCGCCACTTACGGGACCTATCAGATCGCCGCCAACGGTATTTCCCAGACCATCTGGAGTCTGTCGGCTTTGAGCAGCGTCGCGATGAGCCCGGTCTTTGTCACGGTGATCGGCCAGTGCATGGGAGCAAAAGATATAGACGCGGCCGAGTATTATATGCATAAACTGACCAGATTGTCCCTGATCATGGGTTTTGTTTGGAATATTTTCATCCTGGCTATCCTGCCTCTGCTGGTACAGGTTTATCAGGTGTCCGATATTACCAGAAACCTGATCCTGATCTGTGTGGCCATTCATGCGGCAGCCGCCGCTTTTGTCCATCCCTTTGCCTTCCCCCTATCGGGAGGACTAAGAGCTTCCGGAGATGTAAAATTTACCCTTTATTCGTCGATTTTTACTTCTGTTTTTCTGCGAGCTCTGCTTTCTTACATTCTGGGCACCCTGCTTGGCATGGGTATTATCGGCGTGACCTTAGCCATGGTCTCCGACTGGATCGTAAAAGGCGCCATGGACTACGTCCGCCTGCTGCGCGGCCGCTGGAAAACGAAGAAGGTCATCTGATCCCGGACCGGAAAGTTATAATTATGCGGCAGCCTGGAAGCAAACCAAGCTGCCGCTGTTTTGATGATTCCTTTTCATGTCCTTACACCCGGAACTGGTATTGATAAAGGTCGGCGTAGATACCGTTTTTGGCCAGCAGCTGGTCGTGAGTGCCCCGTTCCTGGATGCCGTGGTCGTTGATGACGATGATCTCATCGGCGTTTTTGATGGTGGACAGACGGTGGGCGACGATCAGGCAGGTACGGCCTTTGGACAGCTCTTCCAGTGACTGCTGGATCAGCATCTCGGTGGCGTTGTCCAGGGCGGAAGTGGCCTCGTCCAAAATCAGGATGGACGGATTCTTAAGGAAGACGCGGGCGATGCTGATGCGCTGCTTCTGCCCGCCCGACAGCTTGACGCCCCTTTCTCCGACATTGGTATCGTATCCGTCAGGCATCTGCATGATGTAATCATGGATGTTGGCCTTTTTGGCGGCTTCGACGATTTCATCATCGGTGGCATCCAGGTTTCCGTAGGCGATGTTTTCGCGGATGGTCCCGTTGAAAAGGTAGACATCCTGGGCGACCATGCCGATGTTGCGGCGCAGGCTCTCGCGGGTCATGTGTTTGATGTCGATGCCGTCTATGGTGATGGTGCCGGAGTCGACTTCATAAAAGCGCGGAATCAGGTGGCAGAGGGTGGTCTTGCCGCCGCCGGAAGGGCCGACCAGGGCAAGCGTTTCGCCCTGCGGGATGCTCATGGACAGATGGCTGATGACCGGCTTGTTGTACTTGGGGTCGGTGTTGACTGCCCCGGTCTGGTCGGTGGTTTCGTAGGTGAAGGTGACGTCGTGGAATTCGATGTTCCCCTTAAGTTGACCCACGTCGACGGCTCCGGGTTCGTCCTTTTCTTCTTCTACGGACATGATCTCATTGAAGCGGCGGATACCGGTCAGACCGTCCTGGATCTGTTCGAAAATGTTGATAAGGTTGTTGATGGGTTTTAAGAAGAAGTTAACGTAAAGCAGAAAGGCGGTAAAGTCTCCGGCGTTGATTTTTTTGTAGAAAAGGAAGAGGCCTCCGGCCACCAGGGCGACCAGATAGAGCAGATCCATGAGGAGGCTGGTGCCCGTGTGGAAAAGCGACATCATCTTGTAGCTGAATTTGCGGGCCTTGATGAAGCGGTGGTTCGATTCCTCAAACTTGCTCATTTCGTGGTCTTCGGAAGTGTAGGCCCGGCTGACCCGGATACCGCTGATGCTGGTTTCCAGGGACGAGTTGACCTCGCCGATCTCGACACGGGACTGCATGAAGGCCCGGCTCATGTTGCGCTGCAGTTTAACGGCATACAATACAATAAAAGGAATAAAAATGAAAATGATCAGGGTCAGGATCCAGTTGATGCGGAACATGAGGATAAAGGATCCGATCAGCATGATAGTGGAGATCAGCAGGTTTTCGGGACCGTGATGGGCAAGCTCGGTGATCTCCATCAGATCGTTGACCAGACGGGACATGATGGTGCCCGTTTTGTTTTCATCAAAGTATTTGAAGGGCAGCTTCTGAATATGGCGGAAGAGGTCGCGGCGCATATCCCCCTGGATATAAACTCCGACGACGTGGCCCCAGTACTGGATGTAGAAGTTCAGCCCGGCCTTGATCAGGTAGATAGCCAGCATGGCCAAAGCCCAGACGATGATAAAGCGGGTCGTATCACGGTATACGTAATCGTTGATAATGTTCTTGGCGATCTGGGGATAAAAAAGATCGCATACTGCCACTAAAAAGGAGCAGAGCATATCCAGCCCGAACATACCCTTATGGGGCTTGTAGTAGGAGACGATCTTACGGAACATCTCTTTGCGGCTGATGGTGCCGGATGTCTGAGCGGTTTTCTTCTTCGTTTTTTCTGCCATTTCTTACCTCATCGGAGCGGGATGTCTTTATATCAGAGTTTGTCTTGTCTCATATGTTCATTATTTTAACATGTTTAAAATATGCAAACAATGGACAAAATCGCTTTGGACAGGTTCCTGGGGCTTTAGGTGAAAGGCAGAGGGATCTCATACGCAGATGGATGAGGACCTTTGCGAGAGCCTGGACCGGATCAGCTTATGTAACGGGCATGATGTAGAAGAGGACCATGAGGTAGTGGCAGAGGCTGCCGGCCAGGCAGAAGATATGGAAAATGCCGTGGACGCTGGGCTTTTTGTTGGCACCGATGGCATAAAGGACTGCGCCGATCATGTAGAAGAGGCCGCCGGACAGGAGAAGGACCGATCCGCCCCGGCCCAGAGCGCGCATGACCGGGACGATCCGCACCAGGACGCTCCAGCCCATGATGAAGTAGCAGCTGTAGGACAGGACGCGGTATTTGTGAAAGTCGATGGCGGTGAAAACACTGCCCAGGATAGCCGCTGCCCAGACGACTCCGAAAATGACCCAGCCCATGGCAGGATCGAAGCTGCGGATGGTGACGAGGGTCACGGGGGTGTAAGTCCCCGCGATCAAAAGATAAATGGTGCAGTGGTCAAGTACCTGCATGACTTTTTTGGCCATGGGCTTTTTAAGGCCGTGATAAACGCTGGAAATGGTATAGAGCAGGATCATGGAGGCGCCGAAGATGGCTCCGGAAACGACGGACCAAACGGTTCCGCGAAGGGCTCCCATGATCACGCAGGTGACCAGGGCTACGATGCCAAGCGCTGCGCCGACTATGTGGCTGACCATGTTAAATATTTCGTTCCCGCGGGTATAGTTGGGAAGCGTACGATCTTTCAAAGGGGTTCGAGGCATGAGGGTCTCCTTTCTTTAATAGGGCCTTATAAAAGGAAATAGGGCCTTGTATAAGGGTCGATCTGCATCTAAGGTCGATCTGCTGTGGGAAGTTATGACGAAAAGGGCTTGATCAGATCTCCTGACGGAGGTTTTTTTTCGGTGCCTTTCTTTAAACATAATATTAAATATTAGATATAATGAAGTCAAGTATTATAAGATAAAATTAAACATTGCTTTGTTCGGTTATCTTGAGACTATCTTGATGCTATCTTGAGTTTGTTCGGCTGTTTTGGGCAAAAAAATAGAGCCGGAGAGATCCGACTCGATTCAAAGGAGAAAACATGAAAAAGATTTGATGCTTGTATAGTACAAAAGAAATGTGACCGGAAA
>OMYN01000040.1 GCA_900315265.1 uncultured Eubacteriales bacterium | reverse complement strand
TTTGTATGCGGTAATCCCCGTTACCATGATTGTGACGATCACAGTTTACAGGTAAATCCGCGATGTTACAAATGTGGGGCCATTACATATTGTCTAAATTTTTCCCGTATAGCCGGCTGACTATGACCGGCGGAAAGCTGTGGAACATATGAAAAACTATCGGGATCTGACTCCTGAAGAAATGAAACAGGAGCTTGCTCAGCTTCGTCACGTCTATGATCAGGTCAAGGCTGAAAAGCTGGAACTCAATATGGCCCGTGGCAAACCTGCGGCCGATCAGCTGGACCTTTCTATGCCTATGCTCAATGACCTTAATACCCTGGACGATCTGATCAGTGAAGATGGTACGGACTGCCGCAATTACGGCACTCTGGACGGTATCATCGAGGCAAAGAAACTGATAGCGGATCTTATGGAAGTTAAGCCGGAAAATGTTTTTGTCGGCGGCAATGCCAGTCTTCAGCTTATGTATATCATGGTCGCCAATGCCTGGTGCTTCGGGATAGACGGCTGCCAGCCCTGGTGCCGTCAGGGTACTGTAAAATTTTTGTGCCCGGTACCCGGTTATGACCGTCATTTCCGGATCACAGAAGTTTTCGGTATCCAGCTGGTCAACATCCCTATGCACGAGGACGGGCCGGATATGGATCTGGTAGAGCAGTATGTTAACAACGATCCGACCGTAAAAGGGATCTGGTGTGTTCCCAAATATTCCAATCCGGACGGGTACAGTTACAGTGACGAGACCGTCCGCAGATTCGCCGCTCTTAAGCCCGCGGCCAAAGATTTCAGGATTTTCTGGGACAATGCCTATTTCTTCCATCATTTGGATTTTGACCATCCGGATGTGATCCTTAATATTATGGATGAATGTCAGAAAGCAGGTTCCCCGGACCTTGTCTACGAATTCATGTCTACCAGTAAAATGGCCCTGCCCGGCGCGTCGATCAGCGCTGTCATCACCTCACCGCATAATATGGACCAGCTCAAACATCAGATCAGTGCCCAGATCATCAGCTTCGACAAGGTCAATCAGATGAGACAGGTCAAGTTCTTTAAAGATCCGCAGCACCTGGCAGAACATATGAAAAAACATGCAGCTTTGCTGCTGCCGAAATTCCAGACCGTATGGGATGCTTTCAAAGAACTGGGAGACCTTGGTATCGCCCGCTGGACGACTCCCCGCGGAGGTTATTTCATCTCTTTGTATACCCTTCCCGGATGTGCTAAAAGGACCGTGCAGCTGTGCAAGGAGGCAGGCGTCACTCTGACCGGAGCGGGAGCTGCCTTCCCCTACGGGATCGATCCGGAAGACAGTCATATCAGGATCGCGCCTTCCTATCCGTCTTTGGATGATCTGAAAAAAGCCTGCCGTGTGGTCGTATTAAGCGTGAAGATCGCATCACTCGAAAAGCTGATCGGCTAACCGTTACCCCCTATAGAAAAAATAATTCGTGAGCAATTAAGGACAAACGAGGATTACGATATGACGATTGACTCTGTCTTTCTGGAAGGGTCCATGACAAGGATCTATTCTTTAAATACCCTGATCGTTGGAGCAGGCGTTTCCGGTTTGAAAGCAGCCGTTTCCCTGTATGACAAGGGAGTAAAGGATATTGCCGTTCTGTACGGCTCAGACGATAGTTCGGTCAGCAGCGCAGCCGTCAGCGACAGGCAGAATTATTATCTGCTGGCCGGTTCGGGAAAAGTAGGGGATTCCGCCTTGAAAATGGCTGAAGATCTGGCCGCTTCCGGCGAAGTCGACGGACAGGTAGCTTTGACCCAGGCCGCCCTGTCCCAGAGAGGCTTTTCCTTCCTGTGTGATCATGGTCTTGAACATGCAGAAGGCAAATACGGGGAAGTGATCAGCTACGGAAAAGACCCTCAGATCGGCCGCAGTCTGCGTCTGACCGACCGGGCTTCCGGGCAGATCCGGGATCTTTTGGTCAGGGAAGCTCAGAACCGTTCGATCCCATTTCTGAAAGACTATCAGCTGATCCGGATCCTGACCGATCAGGACCATACCCGGGTCATCGGCGCTGTGATCCTGAACCGTTCCGGTGTTCGCGACCGTTATCAGCGATTTGCCCTGGTCAACTGCGAGAACATCATCCTGGCGACCGGAGGACCGGGCGGATTATACCGTCACAGTGCCTATCCGAAAAATCATATAGGCAGCCTGGGTCTGGCCCTGAGCGTGGGCGCCGCCGCTGCTAATACTTTTTCCCATACGATGGGAATTACGGCCCTCAATCTTCCCCTCATGCTCAACGGAGGGTTTTTCAAGGCCCTTCCCCGTATCATTTCTGTCAACAGTAAGGGACAGGACGCCTGTGAATTCCTGCCCGCATATTTCGGCAGCTATCGTCAGTTCTATGTCCTGATGCGGCAGAAGGGCAAGGCCTGGTCATTTGATGCAGACCGCGTCCTGCCCGGAAGCATAGAGCGTTCGTCTCTTCTGGACCTTCTGATCGACCGGGAGATCAACGGAAGGGACCGTCATGTATTCTTAGACTATACTGCCAATCCGGAGGGGATAAGCGAAAAAACTCTTCCCTGTCAGCGGCTGAAAAATCTTTACCCCGAAGCCTATGAAGCGCTGCTGGACTTTAATATCGATCCTTCCGTCAGCATGATCGAGATCGGTGTCTGCCAGGTCCACCATAACGGCGGGCTGATGACCAATCATCACTATGAAACAACACTTCCTCATCTGTTTGCTGTCGGTGAAGCAGCGGGGCCGGAAAATTCCGTCAACAAATTAGGGGAGAGTCTGAATCAGACCCAGGTGTCCGCTATACGGGCAGCTTCCAGTATTGCCTATCATTATAATGATCAGCCCCTGCCAATCGATGAATTCATCAGTCAGTCCAGGCAAAGCTACAGCTCTGTCTGCGCTGTCTCCGACCGTTTTCTTGCCAGTCTCAGGCAAACGGATGCCCCCGGTATCAATCCGCCTTACGACGGCTCTGAAAGGCGTCCCGACCCCATCCGCGACCTTCCGTCCGACATCGGCCGGCGCATGGATAAGGCATGTGGTATCTACCGCGACCCGGGCCGTCTGGAACATGAACTCAAAGAAGCCAGGATCCGCCTGTCAAATCTGACAGAAGCATATGCTCCTTCTTCCCAGGCAGACCTTTCCGCTTTATTTGCCAGTTACGATCTGCTTATGACCCAGATCGCCGTGCTGACCTCTTCCCTTGACTTCATTCAGCAGAAGAAATACAGCCTGGGTTCCTTCCTGCATTATGACAAAGAGGGGACCCTGCCCCTGGAAGGCCTTCCTGAGATGTATCGGTTCAGCACTGCCGGTCACGATAAGGATCCGGAAAAGGTACAGCTTCTGACCATGTCCGAAGACGGCAGCTGCCAGATCCAATGGCGCAAGGCCAGCCCCATCCCGCCCGTCAAATAATGATTTTGAGACATAAAAAACCGCAGCCGTAAAGCTGCGGTTTTTTATATGATCACGGTCTTTCGTTTTTGTTCTCCTCCTGGTCTGTACCGCCGGAAGAGGGCACCTCATTGACATGGCCTTCAACTGTGTCGACGGCCTCATCCATGCTTTCGCCGGTATCCCCGCTGGCTTGGTCCGGCTTGGTCTCTTCAGGATCCGCTTCGTCAGCACCGGCGCTTGTTTCTTCTGTTTCTTCCGCTACCGGAACGACCCTTTTCAAACCAAGCTTGTAGGCCTTGCGTTTTTCGATCAGAGCAGCCTGCAGCTGGTGATACCACTGCATATATCTTACCAGGAAGACAGCTGCTGCGGCCGCAATGACCAGATTTTCGACCCCGTAAAGAACGTAATTATAATTGCTGAAATACTGACTCAGTTCGATCACGGCAAGGACAAGAGCATGAACACCGAGAGCAACAAAGAAATATTTTGCTTTCTTGCGTTTGATCAGCATGTACAATAGGATAGACAGGCAGACGGTAACGGCTATCATCACGAACAGATTGAGCATCTGCATGTAAAAAGAGGAGAGGCCGTGAGGCTGCATCAGACTTTCGTAATAACCCTGAAGAGTCGCTTCATCGATCGATTTGGTCACCATCTCGGAAATGCGGCCCTTATCGGCCAGATATGCCAGACGGCCGTAGCTTACCGCGCTTGATGCCATCATAAAACCGTCTCCGAACCAATAGGCAATACCGACGGCAATGGCATCGTAGAGCTGAAAATGAGTTTTCAGAGCAAAGCGCATGATCAGGTACATAACGACATTCTGAAAAAGAACACTGGTTACGATGTCGACGATCTGCATGGCAAGACCGTGTTCGGCCCAGTAGGCGTCATCCATACCGAAATAAGCAAGTGTCGTTGTAAAAGAGCCCTGAAGAATGGTAATGGCGATAAAATAGGAAGCGATGCCGGCGACCACCGACGAGAAACGATAACGGTGGCGTCTGCGTAGAATAATCAAAAGAATTACTGGAACAAGGGCTTCAAGTCCGGCAATGATATACAGCTGGACGGCGATACTCATACATAACCTCCCTGTCAAAAAACTGCGAATATTGAAAAGTATACCATACCCTGTGGAATTTGTACATAAATAGTAGCTTTTTGCTTTACAGAGTATAAGCCAAAAATGATAATGTCCTGATAAACCAAAAATGAAAATGTCCCGGATGTGGTACACTGTCCTTTATTCGGGAGGTGATCATCATCAGGAG
>OMYN01000033.1 GCA_900315265.1 uncultured Eubacteriales bacterium | reverse complement strand
ATTTGTATGCGGTAATCCCCGTTACCATGATTGTGACGATCACAGTTTACAGGTAAATCCGCGATGTTACAAATGTGGGGCCATTACATATTGTCTAAAGGTTGGATATCAATTTTTGGATCTGCCGGAAGATAAGGGGGAAGCCGAACATTTATCTGGAGAGCAGGAAGAACTAAGGGCGGTAAATGTATCCTATTCCTATCCGAACAAGGAAAGTAAAGCAATTGAGGATATTCGATTTACTCTTGCTCCTAATGAAACCATTGCACTAGTGGGGGCAAATGGAGCAGGAAAATCAACGTTGATCAAGGTCCTGATGGGACTGTATAAACCGGACACAGGTTCGGTAACATCAGGATCGACCGATCTCTCACATATCGAAACGGGTGAACGGTATAATAGAATTTCTGCCGTTTTTCAGGATTTTTCCAAATACGGCATGACCGTTGGCGAAAACATTTCGTTATGTGAGGATCCTGACCGGAAACGAATCAACGACCTGACTGAGGATCTGGATCTGACAAAGCTTCTTAAAAACATTCCGGAAGGTCAGATATTGGCAAAGGACTATGGTGGGATAGATCTTTCCGGAGGCCAATGGCAGCAGCTGGCCATCTTGAGAGGATATTATAAACAAGGCCAAGTGGTATTTCTTGATGAACCGACGTCAGCGATCGATCCTTTAACAGAACAGAAACTATACGATGCTTTCCGGAAAATGCTTCAGGGAAAAGCCGGCGTGATCATCACCCATCGTTTAAGCGCTGCGGCGCTGGCGGATCGGATCGTTGTGATGAAAGATGGAAAGATAGCAGAGGAGGGTACGAAAGAACAGCTCCTTGAACGGAAAGGCATCTTCAGAAAGATGTGGGATGCGCAGAAGAGCTTGTATGAAGAGAAGGCTATTAGCAGAAATGCTGAAAATAGATAGCAGAAAGCGGGTGAAGATCATGCAGGAAAAGACAGAGATCAATTTTGAAGAGCTGAAAGAGTTAGTCAAACAAATGCATCTTGAAGATGAATTTGATCTGATGGAAATCGGCAGATGCAGCAGCTGCTGTGACAAATGCAATGGCGGTAATTGCTGATTTCGAAAACAGAGGAAGGAATCTGCCTTGCGAGAAGGCAGATTCCTTTTTCTGTTTGTATGTGATATTATTAATTGAAGCCAAATGCATTTTTTACTGACGGAAATAGAATACATTGCGAAGGAATCCTTCTGATGATAAATAATATTGAATTAGGAAGAAGAATTGCGGCAAAAAGAAAAGATATTGCTTTAACGCAAAGTCAACTGGCAGATGCCCTGCACGTAACACCGCAGGCTGTCTCCCGCTGGGAGACCGGAGCAGGGGCACCTTCTACCGAGATTCTGCTTTCTATGTCGGAACTTTTTCATATTTCCATGAATGAATTGATCGCGGATGATCTGACTTTAGACAGGATCTCGCAAAAACCTTTTGTCAAAAAAGACATTGCTTTCTATATCCCGGACAAAGAATACGCACCTGAGTGGGCTCAACGAATGGAAGATCAGAACTAGGTCATGGAAAACTGGGAATCGTACAAGCCCAATCCGATCGTTTCCAGAGAAGTAAAAGAACTTGCAATGACAGAAGGACTTATCCTGGAGATCGGAGTGGGGCCCGGCGGTGGTTATGTGCCGGAATTTCTGCGCTATAATCCCTCCGCAAGGATCATTCTTTCCGATCTTTCGCCAACCGTTCTGCGGGAATGGAAACATTTTCTGGAAGGAACTCTCGGATACACACATTTACTATACGCGGCTCTGAATCACTGCCACTTGCCTTTTGTTGACGGGAGTATTTCTGTTGTATCCGATGGAGGAGGACTTAATAACACGATCTTGGGGACAAGGCAAGAAGCGGTCAAGGAAATTTACCGCGTACTGGAAACGGGAGGGAAACTGATTACCGGCCTGGCTTATATTTCAAAAGCGGAAGAAGAAACGTTGCCGCGGGAACTGAGAGACAGATTAAAAGACGAAATGCCATGGGTTTTTGAAACCTTATATGACGAACTGACAACTGCCGGATTTAAGCAGATAAAAACATACGTGACCGGAGGCTGGGATACGACGGATGATGAAAGTGAACTGGCGGATCTGGCAAGATATTATCATACGAATATTCACTTGACGGCCAGTCTGAGGATCTGTACGAAATAAACATGTCTACACGTAATAAAAAGGGCTGTGAAAAACGAATTACCGTTTCTTCACAGCCCTTTTGTATGAGGCATCGGGGTTTCGAACCCCGAACACCCAGATTAAGAGTCTGGTGCTCTACCAGTTGAGCTAATGCCCCGAACGATTAATAATCATACCACGTATGACCGGCTTTGTCAAGCAGCTGGGTAGGAAGGATTCGAACCTTCGTATGCAGGGATCAAAACCCTGTGCCTTACCGCTTGGCGACTACCCAAGAATTGGGCAAGGGTGGGTACTGGGATTCGAACCCAGGATATCCAGAGCCACAATCTGGCGCCCTAACCAGCTGGACCATACCCACCATATACGCGAAGAATAAAAGGACAGATGTGCCTGCGGGGATTCGAACCCAGGACACGCGGCTTAGAAGGCCGCTGCTCTATCCAACTGAGCTACAGGCACATAATGCAAGAGACCAGTCGGGGTGACAGGATTTGAACCTGCGACATCCTGCTCCCAAAGCAGGCGCTCTAGCCAAACTGAGCCACACCCCGGCATAAGCAAGAGCTGACCCTTTCTTGCGCATCGGATTTAATTATAAGGAAAGCAAAAAACAATGTCAATCATTTTTTACCGGAGATCCCTATTTTTTTTGCGGGCCTTCTATATTTTTACAGGTCAAAAGGATCGTAATCAAGCAGGCTGGCAGCCGCTTTGCCTTTTTCAATCTCCAAAATGCCGAAGGACCGTTTGGTCCAGCCCCGGGGCTCTGTCAGAGATCCGGGATTTACAAACAGGATCCCGTCTTTTTCGACCTGAAGCGGCATATGGGTATGGCCGAACAGGACCACGTCGGCACCGGCTTCCCTTGCCGCAAGGTCCAGATATTCCAGCCCGTCATTTACATGATAACGGTCCCCGTGGCACATCATGACACAGCGCCCTTCGACATGGAAGAGGCGGCTTCTGGGCGAGCGGCTGCCAAGGTCGCAGTTGCCGGGCACGCCGGCAAAGGACAGGTCATAAGTATAGCGGTACTGTTTATCTAAAAAGTCACAGTCCCTTTCATAATCCCCCATATGCAGCACTCCATCTACTTGAGAAGCAAAGCGCTCGATCAAAATCGCCGCTTCTTTAATGGAGCCGTGGGTGTCGCTGAATAAAAGCCACCTCATTAGGCTTCGCTTCCCTTGCCGGTTTCTGCGTTGGTATCGGCAAGTCCGCTGGCGTCCAGCAGTTCTTTCATAGCCCTAAGAGCCTTGCCCCGGTGGGATACGGCGTTTTTCTGTTCGGGGCTGATCTGTGCAAACGTTCCCAGAGGCGGGAAATAAAAGATAGGATCATATCCGAAACCGTTTTGTCCGGCCGCCTCGTGAGCGATAAAGCCCTCGGCCGTCTCCTCCGTCTCAAACTCCTCCCCGTCCTTCATGATGGCAGCCATGGCGCAGACATAGCGGGCAGTCCGTTTATCGTCCGGAACGTCTTTCATCTTCTCCAGGATCGTCTGGTTCTTGATGGTGTATGGGGTATCCTGTCCCAGCCAGCGAGCCGAATAAATACCCGGTTTCTTGTCAAAGTAGTCGATCTCCAGCCCGGAATCATCGGAAATGACCAGGTCCACATCTTCCGCTTTTACATTAGCCTTTCCTTCTTGGATCGCTTTATATACAGCATGTGCCTTGATCAGGGCATTCTCGCGGAAACTGGTCCCGTCCTCGATGATATCCATGGACAGGCCGACCTCTTTCATAGTCAGCACCTGGGCTCCCGGCACGATCTGGCGCACTTCTTTGACTTTCCCCTTATTGCCGGTAGCCATCACAACGAGTTTCATCTATAAAAACCTCCTCTGAAAAGATCATTTCGAATTTTGGAAGATATCCCCATTATATCATACTGGCCAAGAGGCATTTACAAGATAATAAAACGTCCTCGGCCTTCCCTTTTTCCCGGACAGACCGGGACGCCGTCCGGCCATCTTTTTTTGAACCAGGGCCTCTGCTTTTGTCCGCGCAGTGCCGGGCGAGCAGTCCAGCAGCCGGGACAAAGTCACCGCATCTGCCCCCTGGGGGCCCAAAGAGGCCAGACAGGAAAGCAGCTTTTCCTCCCCCGGATCCACTGCCTTGGAAGGGGCCGGGATGGGGGCACGTAAAGCCAAGCAGCGGTCTACAGACGCCTGAGTCAGCAGGCGGCTTTGAGACAGGCCTGTGCGGATGGCCAGGTAGCGGTCAAGGCTTTGGAAAAGGCGTTTTCCGCGGACCGGAAGCAGCAGAAAATCCCAGGCTCCCTTCTGCAGGGCTGTGGCCAGACAAGCCGGGCGGCCGTCTTTTGTCAGGATGATCAGATCGGTCCGCCCTTGGGACTGAAGGTCCTGAAGGAAGGGCCAAAAGGCGGGATCGGCGAAAGGATCCGCAAAGATCAGATCGGCCGGCATCCGGCCGCCGGCCTTTTGAAGGCAGTCCGGGACGGACGAAAAAAGAAAAACCTTGGACCCGGGCACAGCGCGGCCCACCAGGGCCGCCAGGCGGGAGCAGAAAAGTCGGTCGGAAAATAGGATCCAGATGGTAAGGGTCATGGTATCTGTCCCTCCGTTTGCGATAAGAAAAGGGAGAGCCTTGTAAGCTCTCCCTTTATACTTCATGGGACGGACGAGAAACCAGTCGGACAAGAAGCGCTAGCCGATCGGGGATCAGTCGCTTGTGCTCGACTCGGCGGAAGACTCTTCGGAAGAGGATTCCTCACCGGTAGAACCGGTCAAAGTCTCCAGAGAAGGAGTCTTTAACTCATCGCCGGGATACAGCATGGTATCGATGGTGATGCCGTTGTAATCGCAGAAGGAATTGATCAGGTCCATATCAGCGGTGCCGTAGGTGTTCAGCACGATGTTATAAAGGCTGTCGCCATCCTGCACCGTGTAGGTACCAACGGTCTCGGACTCTTCAACGGTGGAGGATTCAATCTGTTCGACGGCGGAGGATTCGCTCTGCTCCGGAACGGAAACCTGAGGAAGGACTGTCACGGTCGAAGACTCTATGGTAGAAACCTCGCTGATCTCCTGGACCGGAGTTGTGTTCTTGGACTTTCTGCCCTTGGACGCGGCCGAAATGATCACGATCAGCAGGATGATGACGATGACAGCTGCGCCTATCGCGATGGCCAGTTTCTTGGGATCGTGCAGGATGTTGTCGAGCATGCTGCCTTCACCGGCTCCGTCGTCGAAACCGTCGTCGTCTGCTGCATGCATCTCGTCGATGGCCTGCATACGGCGGGAGTCGGCATCATCCGGGGCGGGCTGATCATAAGGCTGAGCCTTGGGAGCAGGCGCGGGACCGTTCTGGTCGGGCTGTTCCTGAGCTGCCTGAGGCGCCTTGCGGACAGGCTGTGCCTGAGGACGTACCTTAGGCTGAGGACGGCCGCCTTCGGAATCTTCTACCGCACGGGATACGCGGGGAGCCTGAGGACCCTGAGCGCTTACCGACTGCTGGCGTTCGTAATTTTCTTTTCTGGGAATGGTACCGTTTCCACGTTTGGGAGCTTCTCCCGGAGCATCGTCGATGGACAGGACCATCAGGGTCATGTCTTCTTTGCTCTTTTCGGAAGCGGCCTTCATCAGCATGTTGGCCAGCTGGTCAGGCGCCGCGTCCTTAAGAAGACGGGCGACCCTTTCCATCTCTTCGTTATCGATGGCGTCCGACAGGCCGTCGGTGCAGATCAGGAACATATCGCCGGGATAGAAAATGAAGTATTTGGAGAAAGCTTCGTCATGAGCGTCATAGACATCATCCATACCGATGTAGGCGGTCAGACGGGAATCTTCCTTATGTACTTCAGATTGTGCCTGGGTCAGGATGCCCAGCTTGAACATATCGCTGGATTCCAGATGGTCGTCGGTGATCTGAAGCATACGGCCGCCGCGGATAACGTAGATGCGGCTGTCGCCCAGATGAACGGCCAGGCCCCGGTTGCCGTGTAAAAAGAGGGCCGCGAAAGAAGTACCCAGTACGTCTTTGCCCAGTTTATTACGGCGTTCTTTTGCCTGGTTGTTGGCGTCCACGATCGCCTGCCAGATGGAATCTTTATTGATTTTCTGCGCCTGATTCAGGGAATTTTCGGTACGCTGCAGCATATCCATGACGATATTGCCGTTTTCGGTACCGACCGAGCGGTCATCGCCTACGCCGATCTCCGAATCAGACACACCGTATACCTGAAAATCATTGGTCACGGACCGTGTCATCTTGGAATCCGAATCGCTTCCCGCGTTGACGTAGCGGCCGTTCATATACATATTGTCAAGATTAAGGCCCTTCCCCGTTATTGAAAGAGCATAAGCAGAAACTTTCAGCTGTCCAGCCATGTCATGCACCACCCTTTTCTTTAATTCCGGCTTTTATGTGCCGGTTTGTATGTCAAAATAACACTTTTGCTATCTATACAAAAACAATTATAACCGATGGTTTTGTCAACTTCAACGAGTAAACAAAAAAACTTAAGAAGCAAAAAAGCCCCGCCGAATTGACAGGTTTTAAAAGGAAGATTATACTGAATTCGCAGTAATAATTGGAGGAAATACCATGACTATTTTAGAACGTCTTACAAAGATTATGGAAGACAACGCTCTTCTTGGCGATATCGATGTCAGCACCATTAACGATGACACTACCTTCGACGATCTGGATCTTGACTCGCTGGATCAGGTCGATATGGCCATGAGCTGCGAAGAGGAATTCGGTATCAGCATCGATTTGGAAAATCCTCCCAAAACCGTTGGCGAACTGGTCAGCATCATCAAAGAACAAACCGGTCTGGAAGAATAATCTGCCGGCAACATGCCGCCCTCACCCTGCCAAGCAGGCGCCGGGCGGTTATTTTTTTGACAAGGAAACAATATGAAACAGAAAAATGGTATCAAAGGGCTCCTGATCCTGGTCTTCTGTCTTCTGGCGGCGGCCCTGATCCTTTCCTTCATGGCCTACAGGACCTTCCGGCAGCGGCAGGATGCCGACAGCTCCTATTTTGACAGCACAGCCAGCAGCACGCCAGACAGCACAGGTGCCGAATCCTCTGCCTCTTCGTTGACTTCTGTCCCCGCTGCCGACTTTGACCACAGTGATCAGAGTACCCAAAAGCCCGGGGAAGGCTCGACATCCTCAAATCTGTCGCAGTCTTCCGACAGTTCGTCGTCTTCAGATCTGTCCGAACCGGAAAGTTCTCCTGAGTCCTCCGGGGCAGACGATGATGCCATTACGGCCCAGGCGCAGAAGATCCTGGATCAGATGACCCTTGAAGAAAAGGTCGGGCAGATGTTCTACGGCCGTTTCCCGGGACCCGGCCAGGCAGAAGAGGACGCTGCGCAGTATCATCTGGGCGGCTTCGTCCTGTTCGGAGTGGATTTCGAAGGCTACAGTAAGGAAGAGGTAATCAGCCATATCGATGCCTGCCAGGCCGTTTCGTCCATACCCATGCTGATGGGCGTCGACGAAGAGGGCGGCACGGTTACCCGCGTTTCGGATTATTTTAGGGATACGCCTTTCTTATCGCCGCGAGATGAATACGCACAGGGAGGCTGGGACCTGGTCGGATCTGAGACAAAGGAACGGGCTGACCTGTTACAAGAACTGCACCTTAATATGAACCTGGCACCGGTCTGCGACATGGCCGATGACCCGGACGATTTCATGTATGACCGGTCTTTCGGCGGGGATGTGGATCTGGTCAGCACCTTTGTCAGCCGGTCGGTCCGCCTTTATAACCAAAATCAGATGGGCTGCTGCCTCAAACATTTTCCCGGTTACGGCAGCAACCTGGATACCCATACAGGCATGTCAGTGGATACCCGCGACAAAGAGACTTTTCTAAGTCACGAGCTGATCCCCTTTCAGGAAGGTATCGACGCCGGAGCGCCGGCTGTGATGGTCTGCCATAATATCATCAACTGCTTTGACGATGTCAATCCGGCCTCTCTGTCGCCGGCGGTCCACCAGCTGCTGCGCGATCAGATGGGCTATCAGGGGGTCATCATCACCGATGATTTGGCCATGGGCGCCATTACGGATTTCTGCGGCGAAGTCAATTCGGCGGTCAAGGCCATCGACGCCGGCAACGATCTGCTGATCTCCACGGAGTACGCAGACCAGTACGCGGCCGTCATGGAGGCCGTTGGGCAGGGGCAGATCAGCGAAGACCGCATCGACCAGTCGGTGCTGAGGATCCTGAAAATGAAGATCCGCCTGGGCCTGATCCCGCAAGAGTAATGTATCTTGCAATACGGCGGGGCTGTGTGCTACAATGAAATCACTTTTTTAAGGAGTTTTTAAAAGTTATGGATGATATCCGGTACAACAAGTCGATCGTTAAGAACATCAACGAAAGTCTGATTCGAAAGGCGATCCAGGGAAGCGGAAATTTTACCAAGACAAAAATCTCCAAAGAAACGGGACTCAGCTTCCCGACGGTCAGCCGCATCCTGGATGAAATGGTGGCCAGCGGCGAGATCCTTGTCAGCGATGTGGATCAGACAACGGGCGGACGCCACGCCCAGTCCTTTGTCATCAATCCCGACTATGCCTATGTTTTGTGCCTGACAATGGGAAAAAGCAGCATGAACGCGGTCATCGTCAACATTTTAGGCGAGATCGTGGGCCGTCAGAAAGTCGATCTGGCACCTGACTGGACCGGTGAAAAAATATTTTTGGATATGCTGGATCAGCTGGTCACGGCTGTCAAGGAAACGTATCCGCAGGTAAAGGCGATTTCCATGGGTCTTCCCTGGGGAGTTTCGGCCGGAGGTGTCATCCTCTTCGGAGCGGCCGCCAAGGGGCTCGAAAACTTTAATATACAGGAATATATCGAGAAAAAATATAAGATCAGCGCCCGGGTGGAAAACGATATGAACGCGGTAGCGGCCGGCTGCTATGAGCGCCTCTTCGACCGCGACCGTACAAGGTCCTTAGCCTGCATCAATATTGGGGCGACCGGTCTTGGCTGCGGGATCTATGTCCGGGGCCATCTGGTAAGGGGCCGTCACGGCTTTGCCGGAGAACTCCGCTATCTTCCGGCTGACCGGAGCGCTAACCTGAACCAGGAATATTCCGATAACTTCAGCGACGAAAATAAAGGAACCAGCATCGCCCAGATGGTCAGCGCTGTCTGCTGCACCGTAGATCCGGGGACCTTTGTCTTTTATTCGACTTCCGATCTGGATCTGGCCCTGGCCGAAGCGGAAAAGAAGCTGGCCATGTATCTGCCGGAAGAGGTCCATCCCAATCTGCTTTTAAGCAATGATTACTGGCAGGATTTTGAATGCGGTCTGATCGCGTTCGGGCGGGAACAGCTGCTGCAGGGCTACCAGATCGTAACCCGCTGACCGAAGTTTTCAGGAAAGGATCCGACAAAAGCAAAGGCGCCACGAAAAGTCGCCATAGGGCGGCTTTTCGGCGCCTTTTACCGTATCAGGAGGGAGAAAGATGGGCAACAGTGCCGACATTATTAAGGAAGAAAAGGGTGCAGAGGAAGAAGTCCCTGTCAAGTGTGCAAAAAACGGCTGGTTCGTTACCGATAAACGGTTTTATAAGCGCATGATCTCTCTGACCCTGCCCTTGGCCGGGCAGAACATCCTGACCTACGCGGTGGGACTTGCGGATAATATCATGGTTGGCTCCATCGGCGATCTGGCTCTGTCAGGCGTTTATATGGCCAACCAGTGGTACACCCTGATGTCCCACTTTATCCTGGGCCTTTCCAACGCGGCAGGCATCCTGGCCACCCAGTACTGGGGACGCAAAGACACCGGCAGCATCAAAACCATCATCTCCATTACGGCCCGCTTTCTGGCGGTACTGACCGTGCTCTTTTTTATTCCCGCCTGCTTTTTCCCCGGCTGGCTGCTGCATTTGTACACCAACGACGAAGAGGTGATCGGCGAGGCAGTCAAATACCTGCGCATCGTCAGCTTTTCCTACCTCTTCTACGGGGTGGCCCAGCTGTTGATGGCCTCCATGAAGTGCGTCGAATCAGTCAAGATCTGTCTTTATACGTCCATGATCTCGCTGGTGGTGGACGTGCTTCTTAATTATGTCCTTATCTTCGGCAAACTCGGACTGCCTGCTATGGGGGTAGAGGGGGCCGCTCTGGCCACCCTGGTCTGCCGGGCCGTCGAAATGGGCGTCATGATCTATTATGTCAGCCGCAAGGACGACCGGCTCCGCATGAAGCTGTCCGATCTTGCCCGCTACAGCAAGGTGCTGCTCAAGGATTACTTGAAATACGGCCTGCCTATCTTTGCCGGCAGCGCCATGTGGGGCGTCAATAATACCGCTCAGAGTGCTATTTTGGGACGGCTGGGTCAGGTCGGCATCTCGGCCATCAGTATTTCCAACAATCTGTTCAACCTGGTATCCGTCGGCATGTACGGAGTAGCCAGCGCTACGGCCATCGTCATCGGAAAAACGGTTGGTTCCGGTCAGTATGAACTGGTCAAAAAATACGCCAAGACCCTGCAGATCCTCTTCTTATTCGTCGGCGCAGCTACCAGCGGCATCATGTATCTGAGCCATTTTCTGATCCCGGTCCTGTATCCCAACAGCTCGGCGGAGACCATGAAGATCGCTTATCAGCTGGTCCTGGTGCTGACGGTCATGTGTTTCGGCACCTCCTACCAGATGTCTTCGCTGACCGGTATCGTAAGGGCCGGAGGAAAGACCTATTTCGTCTTCGTCAACGACACCCTCTTTATCTGGCTGTGGCTTTTGCCCATGGGCTTTCTGTCTGCCTTCGTCTGGCACCTGCCCGTCTGGGCCGTCTATGCTTTTTTAAAGAGCGATCAGATCCTCAAATGTTTTGTCGCGGTGGTCGAGGTCAACCGCTTCAAGTGGATCAAGAATATTACCAGGGATAATGCATAGTATGATACAATAGACAAAAACAGAAAGGACTCGCGGGATAAGGTATGAACTATATCGGGATCGACCTGGGTACGTCATCTGTTAAATTACTGCTGACTGCACCGGACGGAAGGGTGCTGACCACTGCTTCCCGCAGCTACCCATGCAGTTTTCCTCATCCGGGCTGGAGCGAACAGGATCCGGATCTGTGGATCGAAGCGACCTGGGATGCGCTCAAGGAGCTGCTGGCGGACACGGATAAAAGTCAGATCGGAGGCATTGCGACCGCCGGCCAGATGCATGGATTAGTAGCTCTGGACGATCAGGACCGGCCCATCCGCCCCGCTATATTGTGGAACGACGGCCGCACTGTTAAAGAAGTAGATTATTTAAACAATGTCATAGGCCGCAAGGTCCTGTCGGCTCGGACAGCCAACATTGCCTTTGCCGGTTTTACCGCCCCAAAGATCCTGTGGATGAGGGAAAACGAACCGGAAAACTATGCTCGCATCCGCCGCATCATGCTGCCCAAAGATTATATCACCTACAAACTGTCCGGTGTTTTTGCCACCGATTATTCAGATGCCAGCGGCACCCTGCTGTTGGACGTGGAACATAAGGACTGGTCCGATGATATGCTGGCCCTGTGCGGTCTGGACCGCAGTCAGGTGCCGGCTCTGTACGAAAGCTACCAAGCTGTGGGCACCATCCTACCCAAAGTTGCAGAAGAATTCGGCCTTCCGGCTGGTGTGAAAATCGTCGCAGGCTGCGGAGATAATGCCGGCGCTGCCATCGGTACCAATACGGTAAAAGACGGGACTATGAATTTGTCCTTAGGTACTTCCGGCACCCTCTTTATCGCCAGTGATACCTTTAAAGTCGACCCTACCAACGCCCTGCACAGCTTCGACCATGCCAGCGGCCGCTATCATCTGATGGGATGTATGCTGTCGGCAGCATCCTGCAACATGTGGTGGTATGAGACCGTATTAAAAACGAAAGATTACGGCAAAGAGACCCAGGGGCTGACCCAAGACCGCATGGGAAGAGGGCACGTGTATTTCCTGCCTTACCTGATGGGAGAGCGCAGCCCGCTCAACGACGCGGCGGCCAGGGCCTGCTTTATCGGCATGACCATGGATACGAGCCGGCTGGATATGGCGCAGGCGGTGCTGGAGGGTGTATCCTTTGCTCTTAGGGACAGTCTGGAAGTGGCCCGCAGCCAGGGCATCAAGGTGACCCATTCCTGCCTGGTAGGAGGCGGGGCCAAAAGCCAGGTCTGGCAGCAGATGCTGGCTAATATCCTGAACCTGAGGCTGGATCTGCCAGCAGTGCCAGAAGGACCCGGCTTCGGAGCGGCCATCCTGGCCATGGTAGCGGACGGAGTCTATCCTACGGTCGACCAGGCAGCGCAGGCTCTCTTCTCGCTGAGGGGCAGCGTCGAGCCCGACCCGGAAGTCGTCAAGCGCTATGATGAACAGTATCAGAAATTCCGCCTGCTCTACCCGGCGCTGAAAGAAGTTTTCCCAAAGCTTGGTTAACCGAGCTGTTAGCGGCTGATAAGCAGAGCTGTTAACGGCAGATTTTTAGATCAGCCTAACGGTTTAGCCAGGATGAGCGGATTTGATCGAATGTACATATATTACATAAAAAGGAGTTAGCGAAGATGACTATTTATTCTGTCACAGATCCGGAATTCAAATCGTACGGACGGATCCTGTCGGGACTGGACACCAAAGAGCTGACCGAGGCCATGAAGACCATCGCCCTGCCGGCAGCCGGCACCAATTATCAGGCAGGCATCGATAAATTAGAGGCTCTTCCCATCTACGCCCAGCTTCAGAACAACGTATACGGAGGCATGCCCGTTCAGGTCGGCATGTGCTGGGGCCGCAACACCAAACTCAACTGCCTGGAATATCACCGGGACAGCGAGATCAATATAGGCACCGACGATTTTATTCTGCTGCTTGCCTTGCGCAGCCAGATCCGGGATGGTAAGCTTGACACATCACTGGTCAAGGCTTTCCGGGTACCTGCGGGGACGGCGGTCGAAGTATTTGCGACGACCCTTCATTACGCGCCTTGCCATACCGATGCCCAAAAGGGCTTCCGCGTAGCCATCGTGCTGCCCAAGGGGACAAACACCGATAAGCCGGCCATCCAGGTCAAAGATCCCGAAGACCGTCTGCTTTTTGCCTGCAATAAATGGCTGCTGGCTCATAAAGACGCGCCGGAAGCGGGGCAGGGAGCCTATATCGGCCTGACCGGAGAAAATATCGACATTGCTTGATGCAGCGCATACAGCGTAACTCACATGTAATTTATAGTGTTATTTACGAAGTAATTTGCATTGCAAAAGAAAATTTATAGGAGGAAATCATCATGATGACAAACATCCCTGTCGTTAAATTGGGACTGATCGCGGTCTCCCGCGACTGTTTCCCCATGGCCCTGGCGATCCGCCGCCGCGAGGCTATCAAAGAGGCGTATCAGAAGGCCGGCATTTCCACCCAGCTTTATGTCAGTGACGTTACGGTCGAGAACGAGACGGATATGCTGAAGGCCCTGGACGATGTGAAAGCCAACGGCGTCAACGCCCTGGTCGTATTCCTGGGCAACTTCGGACCCGAAACACCCGAGACCCTGCTGGCGCAGAAGTTTGACGGACCAGTCATGTTCGCGGCTGCAGCGGAAGGCGACGGCGACCTGATCGACGGCCGCGGCGATGCTTTCTGCGGTATGCTTAACTGTTCCTACAACCTGGGCATGCGCCATATCAAGGCTCACATTCCCAGCTATCCAGTCGGAACTGCTCAGGACATCGTCAAGATGATCGCTGACTATATTCCCGTTGCCCGCGCGGTCATCGGTGTCAAAAATCTGAAGATCATTACCTTCGGTCCCCGTCCTCAGGACTTCTTCGCCTGCAACGCCCCCATCAAAGGGTTGTATGAGCTGGGAGTGGAGATCGAGGAGAACTCCGAGCTGGATCTGTTGGTTTCCTATAAAGACCACGCCGGCGATAAACGCATTCCGGACGTTGTCAAGGATATGGAAGAGGAAATGGGCCAGGGCCGTTTCTATCCGGATCTGATGGAGCGTATGGCTCAGTTTGAACTGACCCTGCTGGACTGGGCGGAAGACCACAAGGGAGCCCGCAAGTACGTCGCCTTCGCGGACAAGTGCTGGCCGGCCTTCCCCAAGCAGTTCGGTTTTGAGCCCTGCTACGTCAATTCCCGCCTGACCGGCCGAGGCATCCCCGTTGCCTGCGAGGTGGATATCTACGGTGCTTTGTCCGAGTATATCGGCGCCTGCGTCTCGGGTGACGCGGTGACCCTGCTGGATATCAATAACTCGACGCCGGCCTCCATGTATGAAAAAGACATCAAAACGACCACTTCTTATCAGCTGACCGATACCTTCATGGGCTTCCACTGCGGCAATACGCCCAGCTGCAAGATGAAGAGCGACCGCGCCATCAAGTATCAGCTGATCCAGCACCGCACCCTGGAGCCTCAGGGCTCGGATCCCGACTTTACCCGCGGCACCCTGGAAGGCGATCTGGCTCCGTCCGACATCACCTTCTACCGCCTGCAGTGCGACTCCGAGGGCAAGCTGCGCAGCTATATTGCGCAGGGACAGATCCTTCCGGAGGCGACCGGGTCCTTCGGCGGCATCGGCCTCTTTGCCATCCCGGAGATGGGACGCTTCTACCGCCACGTGCTGATCGAGAAGCACTTCCCCCATCACGGAGCGGTGGCTTTCGGCCATTACGGAAAGGCTCTGTTCGATGTCTTCCGATATCTGGGGGTCGAGGACACCTCCTACAACCAGCCCAAATCATTGCCTTATCCGACCGAGAACCCCTTCGAGTGATCGGCGGATCGGACAACTGTCACCCATTGCCGAGCAAGAGGCAATTGCCGTGAAAGCGATAATTGCCGTGCAAGCGGCGGAAAGGAGTCATCATGGACGATTCTTATAGCCAGAAAGATCTTCATATCAGCGGAGTGAAAACGGTCGAGGCGGGCAGCTATGGCAATATCCATGTGAGCGGAAAAGCCGATATGACGGGGTCCGTTCAGTGCCTGGGCCTGCATGTGAGCGGAACGGTCGCGGCAGGCGGCGACCTTGTCTGTGTGGACGAAGCCTCGGTTTCGGGCAAGCTGGTGGCCAAAGGGCAGCTGGTCGGACAAAAAGGCTTCAAAATCAGCGGACAGGTCATGGCTGACGGACCGGTGACGGTCGGAAACATGGCCGTTTCGGGCCAGCTGAGCAGCAAAGACGCCATCCGGGCGGAGGGCCTTAAGGTTTCGGGACAGATCCAGAGCCCCTCTCTGACGGCTTCGACTTTGTCTGTCAGCGGAGAGCTGAATGTCCGGGATCAGCTGAGCGCGGCTCAGGGCGTCATTTCGGGCAGCGTAACGGTCCAGGGCGATATGGCGGTCCAGGATCTGAAGATCTACCTGCCTGTCGGCAAAGGGGAAAGTCAGATCCATCATATCGAAGCGCAAAAGCTTTTTATCGGCAATTCTCCCAATGAGGCAACCGGAGCTTACATTTCCAACCTGCTGGGCCGGACTTCCAGGGGACGGGTCGTTGCGGATTCGATCGTGTCGGAAGGGCCGGCAGACCTGGAAAATACCGTTGCCGGTGAGGTGCGGGGGACGGACATCGTCATCCGCAAAGGCTGCAAGATCGGCAAGGTCTTCTATACCGGGTCCCTGAAGGTAATGAAGGGAGCCGAGGTAGGGGAACAGAACAAGATCTGAGGTTCTTGAGGCGTGGGACCGGGAAAAAGGGGCTGTGCAGAAACGGTAATTCGTTTCTCACATCCCCTTTTTCTGTAGTCGATTTGATTTCCGATCCCGAGAGCATTGTTAAATTTCCCATTTAATAACAATTTGACAAGATTTGTACAACAAAAAATGAAAAATCTCGCCAAATTCCGGGATTCCGGCATACTTGACAAGATTTGTCACGCTGTTTTTGGACTCGAAAAAGGCCTGGCCCATTATTTTTG
>OMYN01000035.1 GCA_900315265.1 uncultured Eubacteriales bacterium | reverse complement strand
CTCCTGATGATGATCACCTCCCGAATAAAGGACAGTGTACCACATCCGGGACATTTTCATTTTTGGTTTATCAGGACATTATCATTTTTGGCTTATACTGCTTTTATTATGTCCCAAGTTTGCGATTGACTTTAACGCTTCTTTTTCGTATACTTAACTATGCTCTGCTGTCAGAGTCGTGTTCGGTCCATACAATAAGACATCTCGAACCGTGTCAGGTCCGGAAGGAAGCAGCACTAAGGGAATCGGCTTATGTGATATGGTCAGCCGGGTATGATGTTCGGCGGCAGAGTATTTTAATAAAAGGGATAAGGAGGCAGCTTTGGCATATCTGGCACTATATCGTAAATACCGTCCTAAGACGTTCGATCAGATCGTCGGTCAGAAAGCGATCGTGCAGGCGCTGAAAAATCAGGTCCGCTATGGGCAGATCGGCCATGCCTACTTGTTCTGTGGCACCAGGGGCACGGGCAAGACATCGACGGCAAAGGTTTTTGCCAGAGCGGTCAACTGCCTGCATCCGGTAGACGGAAACCCCTGTAATGAGTGCGAACTGTGCCGGGAATCGGAATCCGGTTTCAATCTGATCGAAATCGACGCGGCCTCCAACAACAGCGTTGATGATATCCGCACTCTGAGGGAGGAGGTCCAGTATACCCCTTCCAAGGGCAAATATAAGGTCTACATCATCGATGAGGTCCACATGCTGTCGGCTTCGGCCTTCAACGCCCTGCTGAAGACGCTGGAGGAGCCGCCGGAACACGTTATCTTTATCCTGGCGACGACGGATCCGCAAAAGCTGCTGCCGACCATCGTGTCCCGCTGCCAGCGCTACAACTTTAAAAGGATCACCACCGACGAGATCAAAGACCATTTGCAGGAGGTCTGCCAAAAGGAGAATATCCAGGCGACCGACAGCGCTTTGCATTACATTGCGGCCCTTTCGGACGGAGGTATGCGCGACGCGCTCAGCCTGCTCGATCAGTGCCACTCCTATTATATGGATGAGGACATTACCCTGCCCAAGGTCCAGGATGTTTTAGGAGCAGTCGATGATTCCATTTATACGGATATGACTCAGGGGCTGGCTGACTCCAACGTCCGCGGCCTCCTGGTTAGCGTGGAAAAGGCCTTTGATGACGGCCGCGACGCCCAGCAGTTCATTGACGGCTGGATCCGTTATTTACGGAATGCTTTGGTGATCAAGACCCTGAAGGACCGGGCCGCCGGCCTGGTCGAGGTCGAAGCGTCGGAGCTGGAAAGGATCCGTCAGCAGGCGGACGGGATCGATACCGGGCTTTTGACTGCCTGGATCGAAGAACTGGCTAAATTGAGCGGGGAGCTGAAGACGGCATCCGAAAAGCGGATCCTGATCGAGGTCACTCTGATCAAGATGCTGGAAGGCCCGGCAGCTATGGGGCCCGGGATGGACCAGGCTGCAGGGGGAGCTGCGGCTTCGGACATTGCAACGAGCTTAAGCTCGAGCGCAAGCGAAAGCGAACTCGCAAGCGAGCGCGCGGCTATGCGTAAGGTCGGCCAGCTGGAAAGACGGCTGACCCTACTGGAGAAAAAGACAGCCGGGGACGATTATCAACAAAGGCCGGAGCAGGCAGGGGCTGCTGTGGAAAGCGACGCGGGACAGACCCCAGCGGGCGACAGCCCAAAGACAATACCGGACAAGGAAAAAGAACAGCCTGCGGATGGGAATTTAAACCTCGAGGGAGCGGAAGACCTGACTCAGGACCCTGATTTTGAAAAAGTGCAAAGCGCCTGGCCTCAGATCCTGGATTCTCTTGAAAAAGCGGAGCCTAATCTTAAAGGTTTGTCCTACATGGAACTGGAGCCGGGGCCCGGAAAAGGCGTGCTGACTCTGGCGTCGGACAAGGATATTTTCATCAGGCTGCTGCAAAAAGACGACCGGTTGGCCGCGGTTTCCAATGCTATCGCGGACATGACGGGCCTTCGGTACCGGCTGGTGCTGCGCAGTATCGCGCAAAAAGAGAAAAAGCCGGTGTCAGCTCAGGAAATACAAGCAAAATCACATATGAAACTTACAGTGGAGGACTAAAAAATGGGAAAAGGCAGAGGCGGATTCCAGGGCGGGATGCCCGGCAACATGAACAATCTGATGAAGCAGGCTCAGCGCATGCAGCGTCAGATGGAACAGGCTCAGAAAGAGCTGGAAGAAAAGAACTTTGAGGCGACCGCAGGCGGTGGAGCTGTAAAGGCGGTCGTCAACGGCAAGAAGGATATCGTATCGCTGACCATCCAGCCGGAAGCGGTCGATCCAGAGGACGTTGAGATGCTGCAGGATACCATTGTGGCGGCTCTTAACGAAGCTCTCAAGCAGGTCGACGATGAGTCCGAAAAACTGATGGGCGGCATCGGCGGCAAGATGAATCTGGGGTTTTAATGAATGGATGAATTTTCCAGTCCGGTCACGAATCTGATCGATGAACTGGCCAGACTGCCGGGCGTGGGGCGCAAGAGCGCCCAGCGGCTGGCCTTTCACATCATCAAGATGCCGAAGGAAGAAGTTTCCGCCCTGGCGGAGGCGATCGTCAGCGCCCGTGAAAACGTGCGCTACTGCAAGGTGTGCGGATGTTTGTCCGACGAGGAGGTATGTCCCATCTGCGCCGACCCCATGCGGGACCATTCCCAGATCATGGTGCTGGAAAGCGACCGGGACAAGGCAGCCTATGAACGTACCGGCCAGTATAAGGGCACCTATCATATCCTGCAGGGGGTCATTTCTCCTCTGAAGGGGGTAAGTCCCGGTGACCTGAAGATCCGCGAGCTTCTGGAAAGGCTGCGGGACGGCAAGGTCAAAGAGGTGATCATTGCGACCAATCCCTCGCCGGAAGGGGATACGACAGCCATGTATCTGTCCCGCCTGATCAAACCCTTAGGCGTTAAAGTGTCCCGTATTGCCAACGGAGTGCCGGTAGGCGGCAACCTTGAATATGTGGACGAAGTCACCCTGGCCAGAGCACTGGAAGGCCGGGTAGCCTGGTAAAAATTTGTAGAATAAATAGATCCTCAGCCAACACGGAAGGATTATATCCTGTCTGCGGCGGCTGGATGGCGGATTGATACGCTTATACTACTGATAAATGATCTTTATACCGCAGCACAGTCTCCCCTGGTGCTGCGGTTCTTTTTATGGTCTTTTGGGGGTCTGTGTGATATGATTATCCTATTGGTAATCAATCGGAAAGGAGGCCGGCGTATGAAGACAAAAGGCAAAAAAGAGCGGACAGGTTTTGCGGCCGCCCGTATCCGTGCAGTCCTGGCAGTCATTTCCTGCATAGCGCTGGCTCCGGCTCTGACAGGCTGCGGGCTGATGCCCAAAGAAGAAGAACTGCCCAAGGCGCCGGTCATGGCCGAAGGCCAGTCTCAGACTTATACCCTGGCTCAGGCGGTCAAAGGAAACGTCATCGTGTCGGATAATGTCCGGGTCAGCTATGTACCGGCCTCGTCGGAAAAGCTAAGCTTTTCGGAGGGCGGCGAATATGTCCGCCACGTTTATGTAAAAGCAGGAGACAAGGTCAAAGCGGGCGATGTGCTGATGGAGCTGGATCTTACCGATATCAACGAACAGATCCAGGACCAGCAGGACCAGCTGGACCAGCTGACCCTGTCGCTGGGGCAGCTTCAGGAGTCCGAAGAAGTGGATCTGGAAGAGGCAAGGCTTAAAGACGCCGGAAATCCCAACCAGACCGTCAGCAATGAAACGACGGTCAGCGAACAGTACACCACTCAGGAGTCTATGCTTACTAATTCCATTCAGGTAGGCCAGGCCCGGCTGGAAGAGTTGAAAGCCAAACGGGCTAAACGGCAGATCATTGCCTCCATCGACGGCACGGTCACCTACCTTTATCAATATGACCAGTGGGAGGCAACCGAAAAAGACAAGCAGGTAGCGGTCATTTCCAACATGGATATGGCCCTGTTCGAAGCCTATTCCGATAATGCCGCCATCCTGACCCCCGGCCAGACCTACACGGTGACCTGCGGTGACAAAGAGCTACAGGCGGTGGCCCGGACCGGAAAAGAACTGAATTACTCCAGCCTTAAGCCCGACAGCATCTATCTGCAGCTGACCACGCCCGACCCCGAGCTGTCCGAAGGGGACAAAGGGACGGTCTCCATCGTAAAAGAACAAAGCCTGGATACGCTGGTGGTTCCATCAGACGCTGTCGAAAAGCAGGGCGATAAAACCATCGTCTACGTGCTCAACGACAAGGGATATAAAGAGGCCCAAACCGTTACCTGCGGCCTGGATAACGGGACCGTGGTTGAGATCGTCGACGGCCTTGAAGAGGGCCAGACCATCGTGATGCCGTAAAGGAGGTTGGAAAAGGTGAGATCATCGGTAAAATCGTCGAAGCGCCGGAAAGACCTGACAGGCCAGGCGGTCCGGCGCTCTGTCCTTTTGCTGCTGTCCCTGGCTCTGATCCTTTCGGCGGGCGGCTGCTCTAAACAAAGTACAGAAGAGGTCCCGCAGCTTTTGGATCCGGTAACGGTAGAAGCCGGTACCGTGACCGTCAAAAGAGGAGACCTTGCTAATATTACCTATATCAATGTCAGCGTCGTACCCAAGACGGAAAAACTGACCTTTGCCCGGGAAGGGCAGATCAGCGCCATCCATGTAGCGGCCGGAGATCAGGTCACGAAAGGGCAGGTGCTGGCGGAACTGGACCTTACCGACCTTTCCAAAGAGATCGACCGCCAGTCTGCTCAGCTGGACTTTCAGAAAAATCAGGATGATCTGGCTGAAACGGCGGCTTATGACACCCTGCTGGCTGCCCAGGCGGATCAGCAGGCAGCCCAGGCCGCCTATCAGGAGGCCTATCAGGCGCTGACTCAGGCCCAGGAACAAGCGGCCAAGCAGCAGACGGCTGCCTCCGATCCGGCAGAAGAAAATTCTCAGCCTGCCAGGGAGGAAAGCAGTACGGCCGGTCAGCCGTCATCCGCCGAAAACCAGTCCAAGGGCGATCAGTCCTCTGTAGCGGAGCCTTCGGACAGCGGATCCTCGAGCAGCGGAACCTCCGACAGCCAAACCACCGGCAAATCGGCTTCCGGCAACGAATCATCGACCGCCAGCGAGTCTTCTGATAGTTCATCTTCGGCGGTCCAAAGCAGTCAGACCCAAACACCTGCTCAGCCGGAGTCATCTCAAAGCCAGGAGTCATCCGGGCAGACGGAGACGTCCGCGCAGCCGGAATCATCTGGGCAGGCCCAGGAGGACGAAGGCCCTTCCCTGTCCGATTTGCAGGAGGCTTTGACGAGCGCTTCGCAGAGTCTTCAGTATGCTAACCTGGAGGTTTCCCGGCAGGCGCTGATCTATCAGCACACGGTCCAGACCGACAGCCTTGAGGAAGCGCAGAGCCAGGCGGCCCTTGACCGGCTGAGTGCCAAAAAGCAGGGGACCCTTACAGCACCTTTTGACGGAGTCGTAGTTGCCGTCAACAAGTATGAAGGGGAGACGGCGCAGGAAGAGGACACCATCATCGTGCTGGCGGACGAGACCCAGCTGTGCCTGGAGGGGGAGCCCTATGACAACGATGCTCTTTCCAAGGCGGCCAAGCTCAAGGCGGATATAGGCGGCAGGACCATCGACGTGACCTACCGGCCTTACCAGGCGGATGATTACCTTAAGCGGATCATGAGGCAGGAGACACCCAACACCTACTTTGACGCGGCCGACCCGGAGGATCTGACCCTGGGCCAGACGGGCACTTTGATGCTGTACCGGGGTGAAAAGACCGACGTTTTGTATGTGCCGATAAGCTGCGTGATCAAAGACGAGGTGGGATCCTACGTTTACAAGGACGAAGACGGCCAGCGGACCAAGACCTACATTTCGACAGGGCTTGAGACCGTATCCTACGTGGAAGTGACCGACGGCCTTGAGGAGGGGGATGTGCTGTATGACAATTGATAAAAAAGTCTCTCTTCGAAGATCGCCCGGCCGGCTGGGCCTGTCCCTTATGTGCGTCCTGCTGGGCCTGGCCCTGACGGCCTGCTCGGCAAAAAGTCAGAACGAGGTCAAAAGCGAATACAAAGACCCTGGTACGGCCGCCGACACCAGCTACCAGACAACGACCGTGACCCGCGGCGATTTCCAGCTGACCTTCCAGATCGACTCCAAGATGGATTATACCAGCGGCCGCCAGCTTTACTGGCCCCACGAAGGTGACCGCTTCGATACCATGAAGGTCAAGCAGGGTGATTTTGTCAAAGCCGGCGATGTGCTCGCTACCTTTACGGTGGACGTCAGCCAGGCCGATCTTCTGGAAAAGCAGCTGGCCGTGTCCCAGGCCCAGGAGGACCGGGATCAGACCAACATCGACTACACCCGCTCCATCAGTGACGCCAGGACCGCAATGGCGGGACTGACCGGCTCTGACTATGCCGCGGCCCAGGACCGGCTGAACGCTTTGTACGCCCAACAGCAGCAGGCTCTTGCCAAGGCCGATTACCAGATCGACCAGGCCAGCCAGGCTTTGAAAGAACTGACTGACCGCCGGCAGAAGACGGAGCTGACCGCTCCCTTTGACGGTTATGTGGTCTATACCAGCGACGAGTTTAGGCAGGGGGACTATGTGCCTGTTTCCGAACCCATCATCGGCCTGGCGGATACCTCCCGCAAGGCCATCAGCTTTACCAACACCAATCCCTATGCGGATGTCCCCTATAAAAGCACGGTTACCCTTCAGGATCAGAAGACCCAAAAGACCTATACCGGCACGGTCATCAGCTGCCGGCAGGTAACGGGCTCCGATCAGGATGATGTGATCGTGATGCCCCAGGAGGACCTTCCGGACGGGGCGCTGGCCGGGGCCGTCAGGGTGACCGGGACCCTGCTGGAAAAGAAAAACGTCCTTCTGGTCGAGGCTTCGGCCATCGGAACAGAAGGGGGCCGCAGCTTCGTGACCATCGTAAACGACGACGGATCGACCCGTAAAGCCTACGTATCGGTGGGGGCCAAGTCGGGTCAGACCGCCTGGATCACCGAAGGGCTTGAAGAGGGCCAGACCGTACTACTTAATCAGGGCAGCTGAAAGGAGGCAGACCCATGCTCAAATATGTGCTCAACAAATTGTGGAGCAATAAGTGGATGACCGTCTGCCTGCTGATCGGCAATATCCTGCTGATCAGTATCGCTGCCGTCAGTCCCATGTATTCGGACGCAGCCCTGCAGCGCATGCTGACCCGGCAGCTGACCGACCAGATGGAGGAAACGGACCGGTATCCTTCGACGGTGGAGTTCAGGGGCAATTATGTTTCCTACGGGACCGGCAAGGTGCCTTTTGAAAACCTCAGCGCTCTGGAGCAGACGGCGGATGATTTCGCATCTGCTTTTCCGGTGCCCCTGGTTTCCCGCTCGACCGAATATTACATGACCGATGTTTCGACCATAGCCGGCAAGGCCGAGGTCAAGGCCGGTACTGTCAAGATCAACGGCACCCAGAGCCTCAGGGTGGATTCGGTCTCGGATTTTGAAGATCATGTGACCATACTGTCGGGTCAGCTGCCTTCGGAGACCGTGACCGACAATACGGTCGAAGCGGTGGTCAGCGACCAGACCATGAGTGCCTGCAGCCTTTATATAGGTGAGATCCTGACCATGAACACGGTATTGGACCAGGATCATCAGCCCTATTATCTGAAGATCGTGGGCGTTTTTGAGGCCAAAGAGTCTTCTGATCCTTACTGGTTCTTCAATCCCAATACGGCCGACCATCACCTCTTCGTTGACCAGAAGGCCTTTCTGTCCCAGTGGGTCGATGACGAAGATCAGCGGCAGACGTTTCAGACGGCCTTTTACGTAACACCCGACTATACGAAGATACGGGGCAGTCAGGCCGACCGGATCCTGGAGCTGACTAAGACCTATCAGGACAAAGTTAACGACCTTTATAACAAAGGCTTTTCCGCCCGCTACCAGGATACCTTATCTGCCTACAGCAAGTCGGCAGGCCGGCTCAACACGACCCTGGCCGTGCTGGAGGTCCCCATCTTTCTGCTGCTGGCCGCCTTTATCATCATGGTCAGCAGTCAGATGATCCGCATGGATCAAAGTGAGATTGCCATTTTAAAAAGCCGAGGCGCCTTCCGCCGCCAGATCCTGCTGATCTATCTGACCCAGTCCCTGATCATCGTTTTGATCTCACTGGTCATTTCCATGCCGCTTTCTTATTGGATCTGCCAGGTGATCGGCTCGGCCAATGCCTTTCTTGAATTTGTGTCCCGCAAGGCCCTGCCGGCCCGCTTTACGGCCCGGGTCTTCGGCTTTGCCCTGGCGGCCGCCCTGCTTTCGGTGCTGGCCATGGTCATCCCGGCTTTCCGCTATTCCAAAGTGGGCATCGTGGATATGAAACGGTCCATGCAGATCAGCAAAAAACCGCTCTGGCAGAAGTTATATCTGGATCTGGTCCTGCTGGCTGTTTCCGGCTACGGCCTTTACAGCTATTACCGGTCGGATTCTCTGATCCAAAAGTCCATGGCCCAGGGAGCTCAGCTGGATCCTCTTCTTTACATCTGTTCATCGCTTTTTATGCTGGGCATGGCCATGCTTTTTGTCCGCCTTTTCCCCTGGCTGATCCGTCTGGTCTATACCCTTTTCAAACGGATCCTATCGCCGGGCCAGTACGCTTCCTTTTTGGGTATGCTGAGGGACCGGGGCAGCCGGGCCTTCATCATGATCTTTATGGTGCTGACCCTGAGCCTGGGCATTTTCAGCGCCCAGAGCGCCCGTACCATCAACAGCAACGCCGAAGAGCAGATCCGCTATCAGAACGGGGCGGATCTGGTGGTAAAAGAAAAGTGGACGGGGAGGCAGTATCAGGATCCGGACGGGTCCGTCAGGACTTTGTACAGCGAGCCGGATTATACCAAGTATCAGGTTCTGCTGGAGTCAGGCGCCCAGTCCATGACCAAGGTCTACCGAGCCGATTCCATGAAAGCGACCTTGTCCGGCTCGGCGGGGACGGTATCCAATACCAGTCTGATGGGCATCAACACCAAAGAATTCGGACAGACAGCTTACCTTAAAGACGGCCTTCTGGACAGCCACTGGTACAATTTTCTGAATGCCATGAGCCGGAAACCGGAAGCCGTCCTGGTCTCGACCGATTTCCGCGATCAGCTGGGAGCCAAGATCGGCGACCGCATCAGCTACCAGAGCACCGGCTTTGACATGGTGACAGGCCAGATCGTGGGATTCGTGGATTACTGGCCGGGCATGATGCCGCCGGAAGCTGCCGTGCAGCAGGCCTCTCAGGAGACCTCGGCCGCCGGCACAGGCGGTGGTACTGCTGCAGGTTCGTCGACGTCGGATACGGGCCATTCTTACTTTATCATTGCCAACCTGTCTTATTTAAACAGCCGCTGGGGGACCCTGCCTTACCAGATCTGGATCAAAAACAGTCAGCCGTCCTCTCAGTATATCTATGACTTTGCCAGTCAGAACGACCTTACTTTCGTGACCTTTACCGACACCAACGCCGATATCATCGATCTTAAGAACGACCCTGTTTTTCAGGCTACCAACGGCATCCTGACCGTCGGCTTCATAGTCGTTCTGGTCCTGGCTGCCGCCGGCTTTCTGATCTACTGGATTCTGTCCATCCGGTCCCGCCAGCTGCAGTTCGGCATCTTCAGGGCTATGGGAATGTCCATGAGGGAAGTGCTGGGCATGCTGGCCAGTGAGCAGTTCTGGATCTCGATCCTGTCCATTGCTGCCGGCGTCGGAGTCGGAAAGCTGACAGGCCGCCTCTTTGTGCCGCTGATCATGTCGACCTACGCCGGTTCGTCGACCCTGATCCCGCTGACCGTGGCCGCGGCCGCTTCCGACGAGGTCCGGCTGCTGATAGTGGTGGCCCTGGTGATGATCCTTCTGATGCTGGTGCTGGCCCGCATCATCCGCCGCATCCGCATCGCGCAGGCGTTGAAACTGGGGGAGGAGTAATATGGAAGACTGCATGATCAAGGTTGATGACGTGTCCAGGGGCTTTCCCCTTAGGGCCGGCAATGCTCCCGCAGGCGGGCGCAAAACGGACGAAGGAACTGCCGTGTCCGGGGACACTGCGCCTTTGGAAGACACTGCCTCCTTTGGAGACACTGCCCCTATTAGCGGCAGGGACAGCGAGCGGATCTTCTGGGCCCTTCATCATGTTTCGATGGAGATCCCCAAGGGTCAGCTGACCATTTTACGGGGCCGGTCGGGAAGTGGTAAAACGACCCTGCTCAACATTATCAGTGCCCTTGACCGTCCCACCGAGGGCACGGTCCTTCTGGACGGGCAGGATATTACCGCCATGACGGACGCCCAGCGGGATCTTTTAAGGAGGAGGCATATCGGCTATATCTATCAATCGGTGGCCCTGATCCCTATGATGACCGCTTATGAAAATGTCGAATTTGCCCTCAGGCTGGCTTCATCGGGCAAAGGCAGCAGCCAGACCAGGATCCCTCGCAAAGAGTGGAAGATGCGGGTGCAGGACTGCCTGCATATGGTGGGCCTGGGCAGCCGTATGACTCATATGCCCCAGCAGATGAGCGGAGGCGAGCAGCAGCGGGTGGCCATTGCCCGGGCGGTAGCCGCGCGTCCCCAGGTCCTGTTTGCGGACGAACCGACCGCGGAGCTGGATACCACGACCGGTCTTCAGGTCGTCAAGATCTTTCAGACGCTCTGCCATAAGGAGGGGGTCACGATCGTGATGACCACTCATGATACCGGTCTGATGGAGCTGGCGGACAAGGTGTTTTCCTTAGAGGATGGTGAGATCATTGGCGGATGAAAATATGATCGAGTGCGAGAACCTGGTCAAGATCTATAAAACGGCCGATACCGAGGTGCTGGCCCTGCAGGGGCTGGAGCTGACGGTCAAAAAAGGCGAGCTGATGGCGATCATCGGAAATTCCGGATCAGGCAAATCGACATTTCTCAACATGATCGGAGGGTTGGACAGACCGTCGGCAGGCACTCTGACAGTCAACGGCCTGGACCTGTTCAAACTGAGCCAAAAGGAACTGGTGACTTATAAAAGGGATGTGGTCGGGTTTGTGTGGCAGAACAATGCCCGCAACCTGATCCCTTATCTGACGGCCTGGGAGAACGTGGCTATGCCTATGATGATGGGCAAGCCGGGCATTCCCAAAAGCAGCCGCGGGCGCAGGGACAGGGCCCGCCAGCTCCTGGAACTGGTGGGCATGGAAAAGAGGCAGAACAGCCGTCTGTCGGAGCTGTCCGGAGGCGAGCAGCAGCGGATCGCCATTGCCATCGCTTTGGCCAACGATCCGGTCCTTCTTCTGGCCGATGAGCCTACCGGAAGTGTCGATGTCAGGACGAGCGACTATATTCTGGACGTGTTCAGGCGACTGAACGAAGAGCTGGGCATTACGGTCGTTATCGTTACCCATGACAGGCATCTGGCCAAGAAGGTCAACCGGGTGGTGGCCATCCGGGACGGTAAGACTAGCAGTGAGTTTATCACCCGCAGCCTTAAGGAGAGGATGGCCAGCATCGGCGATCTGTCGGATGCCGACGCCGCGCCGGCCGAGGAGACGGTCCAGGAAGAGTTTGCCGTGATGGACCGGGCTCACCGCCTGCAGATCCCTGAGGCCATGCTGAAGGAGATCGGCGCGGAGGGCAATAAGGTAAAGCTTGAGGTCGAAGACGGCCACATCGTGATCAAGCCTCAGTAAGGTGTTCAGTAAGGAGAAATATGGATCATTCAGAAAATTCGGAGCAGGAAAAATCGGAGCAGGGACGTGCGGATCAGGAACGCTTTCCGCTTTTCGAAAAAGTCCGCCGCAACGAGGCGGCCCGTATGTATATCGAAGCGCAGAATCAGGCGACTAAAGCTCTGGGCTATACGGAGCACGGCCTTGCCCACGTGAAGGTAGTGGCCGACCGCACCCGTTATATACTGGAGACGCTGGGGGAGGAAGACCATGTCATCGATCTTGCCTTGACGGCGGCCTGGCTGCACGATATAGGCAATATCATCAACCGAGTCGACCACAGCCAGTCAGGTGCCCTGATGGCCTTTCAGATCTTGAATGAGATGGGCGTGCCGGCGGCCGATACGGCTCAGATCATCTGTGCCATCGGCAATCATGACGAGGGCAGCGGTGTTCCGGTGACCCGCATCAGCGCGGCCCTGATCCTGGCGGATAAGTCGGATGTCCGCCGCAGCCGCGTCCAGCAGCAGGAGTCGGATTTTGATATCCACGACCGGGTCAACTATTCGGTGACCGAATCCCAGCTCAAGATCAATCAGGAGCACAACGGGATCAAGCTGAAACTGCACATCGACACGCGCTATGGTGAGATCGGCGATTACTTCCGCATCTTTATGGAGCGTATGCTCCTGTGCAAGCAGGCAGCCAAAAGCCTGGGTCTGGAATTTCATCTGATCATTAATGAGATGCCACTGATGTAATCAATTTTGGCAGACAGGCGGCTCTGCTGTCCTCGTCGACAGCTCTGTTGTACCCGGCGGCGGTTCTGCCGTAACCGGCGGCGGATAAAAACAGTTTTTTAGTGAAATTTTTCCGCCATTTGTGGAAGATGAAAAGGAAGCAAGGCGGAAAAAATTCACATAATGAACGATTTTTTTCCGCCAAGTTTTCCGTTTAGAGATTTGAAAAGGCGGATAAAAACCATGGATTTCGTGGTTTTTATCCGCCTTTGTCGCCCTTGAAGTCTAAAAATTGGCGGATAAAATCAGCGATCCAAGCCGTTTTATCCGCCACTGGCAATGCCAGTGGCATAAAAAAAGTGTAAAAATTGAAAATATATCCGCCAGCCCCGCCCAGGCAGCCAGTTAAACTGTACCCCGTAGAGTGGACACGGAGTTCAAGGAATATTTCCGCTTTTCTATTGTGAGATAGCACGTGATTCCATAGTGAGGACATAGGTTTCT
>OMYN01000042.1 GCA_900315265.1 uncultured Eubacteriales bacterium | reverse complement strand
TAGAAACCTATGTCCTCACTATGGAATCACGTGCTATCTCACAATAGAAAAGCGGAAATATTCCTTGAACTCCGTGTCCACTCTACGGGGTACAGTTTAGACGACAAAGGCGGATATAAACCGGGAAATCGATGGTTCATATCCGCCAACACAAGTCCTATAGCAGGGAAAAATGGCGGACAAAATCACCTGTAATGAGAAATATATCCGCCTCGCCTACTTTCGGCGACTGAAAAATGGCGGATATATTTCGTCTGAAATCCGATTTTATCCGCTGGCACAGCAGCTGAACGACTAGTCCTTCTGCATGAAAACTCCCATCCGCTCTTCTTGGTCTCGACCCTAATAATTGTTATTTGGCCTTCATCTGAAATAACTTTCTTTTCACTTTCAATTTGATGTCTTCCCTGGCGACGAAGCCGAAGAGCCGAGAGTCGTCCGAACGGTTCCGGTTGTCGCCCAAAACGAAATATTGCCCTTCTGGGACGGTGATCATGGTATTGGCGCGGCCGGAATAGACCATTCGGTCGAAATCGGTCTCCTGCGGTACGTGGTTGACATACAGGATGCCGTTCACGATCTGGACAGTATCGCCCGGAAGGGCCATGATCCGCTTGATGTAGGACGAGCCGTGGGTCTCATCCCCTTTGAAGGCAACGACGTCCCCGACGGCAAGGTCCGTTTCGTCGGTGACTTTTCCCGTTAAAAGGATATCGCCGTTATGATAAGTCGGTTCCATAGAAGAGCCGGACACCAAAACAGGACTGTATAAAAGACGAAAGACGACGGCTGCCGCAAGAAGGAAGGTGCACAGGAATAAAAGGCCCCAATCGGCAGGAGACACCTTGGACCGTCTGTCTTTCTCAGTTCCTTTCTCAGGTCCTTCCCGGGTCATTTCAATATCAGTCATTGATTCTAAGGCAGGTGGATACCCGTGACATCAGTCATAGGATGAATCGCGCCTCCGCGCTGTTGAGCGTGGCCCTCCTTTCGTCTGCTGTATTCCCATTTCTACGGTTGGATGGTGTAATCTTGTCAAAAAAAGGAGGGAGGGCCCGCCGCCATCTTACTCCCCGCGGATCTCGTCGATCGCGCTGTCATCTCCGGCCTTCCAGCGGATCAAAGCGTCAAGTTTGTGCTTGATGCGCTTTTCCTCCCCCTGCTCGGTCGGTTCATAATAACGGCTGCCAGCCAGAGCATCCGGCAGGCACTGCATCCTGGCTACTTTTTCTTCCGTGTCATGGGCGTATTGATAACCCTTACCGTAGTCCAAGTCCGCCATCAGCCTGGTCGATGCGTTGCGGATCTGAAGGGGCACCGGCTGGGCCGGCTTGTCTTTGATATCCTTTTTAGCCGCTATGGTCCCCTTTTCCAGAGCATTGGACTTTGGCGCCATGGCCATATAGACGACCGCTTCCCCTAGGCAAACGTCGCATTCCGGCATACCGATATAATGACAGGCCTGGTAAGCCGCTATGGCCACCTCAAGAGCCCTGGGATCCGCCATACCAACGTCTTCACTGGCGAAACGGACCACGCGGCGGGCAATGTACAAGGGGTCCTCGCCCCCGTCCAGCATACGCTCCATATAGTAAATAGCCGCGTCGGGATCCGAATTGCGCATGGATTTATGAAGGGCCGAGATCAAATTGTAATGCTCTTCTCCGCTTTTATCGTATAAGAGGGACCGGCGGTTGGTCACCTGAGTCAGCACATCGTCGGTAACGGTGATCCCTTCGGCGCTGATCTGTCCGTTGGTGACCGCCATCTCCAGCGTATTGAGGGCCGTGCGGGCGTCTCCGTTGGCAAAACGCGCGATCACATGCAGCTGGTCATCGCTGATCTGAACATTTTGCTCCCCGTACCCGTCCGGATGATGCAGTGCCCGCACCAAAAGCTCGACCATTTCATCTTCGCTCAGCTGGTGCAGCACAAAGACCCGGCAGCGGCTCAAAAGCGCACTGTTGATCTCAAAGGAAGGGTTCTCGGTCGTCGCCCCGATCAGGATGATGCTGCCCTTTTCCACATAGGGAAGAAAAGCATCCTGCTGAGCCTTATTAAAACGATGGATCTCGTCCACGAACAGGACGGTGCGCACTCCCATGGCCCGGCTAGCCTGGGCTTTTGCCATTACCTCCTTGATCTCCTTGATGCCGCTGGTAACGGCCGAAAAATCGATGAACTCGGCTTTGGTATGATTAGCGATGATACGGGCCAGGGTCGTTTTTCCCACACCGGGAGGCCCCCAAAAGATCATCGATGATATATCGTCCCGTTCGATCATCTGACGCAGCAGTCTGCCCGGTCCTAAAAGGTGCTGCTGTCCCACAAAATCATCCAGTGTCTGAGGCCTGAGGCGGCTTGCCAGAGGGGCCGACACGGTATGATCATCAAACAGATTTATCTGATTCATGTTATGGATCGCTCCTGCCGATTGAATGATATGCTGTCATTATACCACCCGGACATAGAAAAAGGCTGTCCATCCATTCCGGTCATATCTTTTATGTATTTTTGTCTTCTGTCTGCTTGATAATAGGCGCCTTCAAAAAGAGGTACAGACAATATTGAAAAACAGAAGCTATGTCTGTACAAAAGCAAACTTGAACAAGCGTATTTT